>CADCUZ010000017.1 GCA_902806015.1 uncultured Rubrobacteraceae bacterium | reverse complement strand
CCTCGCCTACGTTTCTGAGGCGTCCACCGTGGGCGGCGGCAGCGTGCTCGCGGCGGGCGCGGTCGTCCACCCGGATGCGGCGGTTGGCAGCCACTGCTTTGTCGGCCCCGGGGCCGTGGTGGACCGGGACGCCGAGCTGGGGGCAGGGGTATGGGCCTCGGCTGGCAGCGTTGTGGGGGCTGGGGCACGGGTGGGAGCGGGGGCGGTCCTCGGGCCGAACGCGAGCGTGGGGCGCAAGGCGCAGGTCGGAGACGGGGTCGAGCTCGAGGGGCTGCGTCACGTCGGACGGGAGGGCGCGTGACCCCGGCGTCGCACCCCGGCCCCGGTTCTCCCGCACGCGGCGCAGGGCCGGCGGACATTCGGGGGGCGAAGGCGGATTGGAACGCGTAAGGAGCCTGGTTCGGCTGGGGTCCACGGCCATCGGTTTGGACATAGACCGGGGGGCCATCAAGGCAGTTCAGGTATCCCTTAGCCGGGGGGAGTATACCCTCCGGCACGTCGGGTACCACAGGCTACCGCCGGGCACCGTCGTCGACGGGGAGGTCGCCGACGACCGGCTTTTGGCCGAAGAGCTCGCCGAGTTCTGGGACGCCCACACGTTCGGGGGCAAGGCAGTCTTTCTCGGGCTCTCCAACCAGAAGGTACTCGTGAGGATGCTCGAGTTTCCGCCGATGTCCCCCGAGGACCTTGAGGACGCCATCGGGTTCGAGGCGGCCGAGCGCGTCCCCATGCCCCCCGAGGGCGCCGTGCTCGACCACGTCGTGCTCGGCCCACGGGGGGAGCCGGGCGAGGGGGACCGCGTGCTCGTGGTTGCCGCCCAGAAGGAGATGGTGATGCGCTACACGGCCGCCGTGCGGGCCGGCGGCCTTCGTCCGGTGGGCATAGACGTCAAGGCGCTCGCGCTCACCCGCTCGACGGCCCCTACCGAGTTCTTCGGGGACGGGGGGGCGGCCGTGCTGTTGGACGTGGGGGGGGAGATCTCCAACCTCGTAGTGGCCGAGGGGGAGGTGCCCGTTATGGCCCGCTTCGTGCCTCTCGGCCTCTCGGACTTCGTGGTCGCCGTGGCGGAGGCCGCCGACCTGCCCGAGAACGAGGCAGAGCGGAGGGCCCTCGACCCCCGGATCGGGCTCGGCGACGAGCAGGAGCACGAAGGGCCTGAGGGCGAGAACGGCGGGGAGGGCGCACGGGACCCCGCGCTCGCCTACGACGCGCGGCGGGGGCTGGAGGCCGCGGCCGGGGAGCTCGCAGAAGAGGTGCAGAGGTCCGTGGACCACCACCACGCCCAGCCCGGGGCCAGGGAGGTCTCCCGCGTCGTGCTCTCCGGGGAGGGCGCCCTCATCCCCGGCCTCGACTCCTACCTCGGAGGGCTGCTCGGCCTGCCGACGGATCTTGCCAGGCCCGTGGAGAGGCTCGCTTCCAACCGGTCCAACGTCTCCGACGAGCAGCTCCGCGCCATGGAGCCCGTCCTCGCGGTCGCGCTAGGGCTCGCGATGGAAGAAGCGTGAGACGCATCAACCTCCTCCCACCGGAAGACCGCCGTGGTCACGCGCACCGGCTTTCCGGGAGTCCGGCGGCCTTGCTGCTCGTCGCCGGGGCCGCCCTACTTATGCTCTTCGTCGGCGCCTACCTCGTCTTTCTGCTCCGGATCAACGCCCTCGAGAGCGAGGTCGCGGAGCTTGACGGCGAGATCTCGCAGCAAAACGTTCGCCTGGAGGAGCTCTCGCCGTACCGGGACCTGCGCGAGCGCTTGGACGAGAAGAAGCCCGTGGCCGACGGCATCTTCCGTACCCGCTTCCCCTGGGACGACTTCCTGCGAGGCCTGGCCTTCGTCGTGCCCGAGACGACAGCCCTGCAGACCCTCACCGGCGAGGCGGCGCCGGTGGACGTCGAGGCCCCGGCCGAGGAATCCCTGGACCCGCCGGGCGCCGTGACCTTCACCGGGGTTGCCCTGCCGGAATACCAGAACGTCGCCGACTTCGTAGTCAGGATGAACAATCTGGAGCACCTCTCCAACGCGCAGCTCAACTCCGCCGAGCTAGACCGGGAGACCTTCGTGGAGCCCGCCATAGAGTTCGAGGTGGCCTCCGAATTGGTGACGGTCTCCGGCGAGCGGGGCACCGAGGTCCGCATAGAGGGCGGCGACCCCGCCGAGGTCGCCGGCGCGGCGGGGACCTCGGCGGAAGCCCCCGGCACGGACGAGGTCGTGAGCTCGGCAGGGTCGGCCGACCGGTACGTGGGCGCGGCGCCCTGATGGGCCGCCCCGAACGTAACCTGCTCGTGCTGGGCGTCGTCGGCCTCCTGGCCCTGGCCGCCGGCTTTTACGTGCTGCTGCTCGGACCCCTGCTGGAGAGCCTCGGCCAGCAGGCCGACGCGCGCGAAAAGCGGGAGGCGAGGCTCCAGGAGCTGCAGGAGGAGGTGGCGCAGTTGGAGGATGTGCGCCGCAATTCCCCCGAGCTCCAGCGACAGCTGCTTGAGCTCAACAAGCGCATCCCGGCCCAGCCGGAGCTTGAGACGCTCGTCGTGCAGGTAGAGGAGATAGCGCGCGCCGCCGAGGTGTCCCAGACGGAGGTCGTGCGCGGCGAGCCCAGACCGCCCGAGGGCGGTGGCGACTTTACGGTTCAGCCAGTTACAATGTCCTTCGAAGGCACCTACGAGGAATTGCAGGACTTCCTGAGGCGGGCGGACGATCTTGCCCGGCTGGTGACCATAAACGGAGTGAACTACGAGGTCTCCGAGGAGGGCACCACGGCGGCGCCCGAGATAGAACAGAACCTTCTCGTCGGGATAGAGGCCGAGGTCTACTACCAACCCACCAGGGGCCCCGACGGGACCGCTCCCGTGGCGCCCGAACCACCGGAGACGACGACGGGCACCTCGCCCAGAGTGCACGAGGCGACCGAGGGTGAATAGCCTGAGCAACGTCGCGAGGCGGATCGCCGGGCCCTGGGGCGCCTTCTTCGGCACCTTCGTGCGGGGGAACAAGGTGCTGCCGCCGGTGGTGGCGCTGCTCGCCCTCTTGCTCTTCGCTTGGGTGGTCGCCGGCACCTTCGTGGACGAGTCCGGAGATGACGGCACCGCCAACGAGGCCGACCTCGTGCGGTCCAGGGAGCCCTCCGGGAGCACCCCCGTGGCCCCGGCGGCCGAGGCCCGCGACGCCGACTCCTACGCCGCCTACCGTAACAAGGACCCCTTCCGCCAGCTCCTCGCCCCGGCCGCAGCGCCCTCAGAGGATACGCTCTCTGGAGATACGCCCTCAGGGGATATCTCCCAGGCGAACCCATCGGACGGGACGACCACAGCCCCGGACGGCAACGATGCCGGTGGCGGGACCGTTGCTGGCGGGACCGGTGCTACTGCTGGCGGCGGGGGCAAAAACATGGCCGGCGCCGGCGCTGGGCAGCGCTCAAGGGCGGACTCGGACGGCGACGGCCTGATAAACCGGCAGGAGGAAAGGCTCGGCCAGGACCTACGCGACCCTGACACCGACGACGACGGAACGGAGGACGGCGCTGACGACTCCGACGGCGACGGCATCCCTGACGGCCAGAGGGGCAACGCCGGGGGGGGCGCCGAGGGTACCGGGGGCGCCGGGACCGAAACGGGGGCCGGCGGCGGAGGAAACGGGGTAGGGGACAAAGGTGGGGGTAGACCGGGTGGCGGCGGTGGAGGGACCGGGGGCGCGGATGGCTCGGTCGACGAGCTCTTCGACAGCGGGGGTAGGACCTACCTCCGCTAGCGGAAGACCCCGGCGGGGTGGTTTATATTAGCGGGGACATAGCAGGGCACGGTTTCTAGTTCGGGGGCATAAGTGAGGTTCGGTTTTTCGACCGCGGGTGAGTCGCACGGTCCGGCGGAGGTCGCCCTGGTGCACGGGGTCCCGGCCGGTCTCGGGCTGTTGGCTGAGGACGTGAACCGCGACCTCGCGCGCCGGCAGCAGGGCTACGGTAGGGGCGGACGGCAGAAAATAGAGAAGGACGAGGTCGAGTTCCTCGGCGGGGTGCGCCACGGCCGCACCTTGGGTTCGCCCGTGGCGATGCTCGTGCGCAACAGGGACTACGCAAACTGGGAGCAGCGCATGTCCCCGGCGCCGGTCGAGGACCCGCCCGACCCCATCACGCTCCCGAGGCCTGGGCACGCCGACCTCGCCGGGATGCAGAAATACGCCTTCGACGACCTGCGCAACGTGCTGGAGCGCTCGAGCGCCCGGGAGACTACCGTCCGGGTCGCCGCCGGCGGCGTGGCGAAGAAGCTTCTCTCGGAGTTCGGCGTCGGGATTCACAGCGCCGTCTACCGCATAGGGACCGTCCACTACCCCAAGGAAGAGGCCGCCCTCGACGCCGCCGGGGCCGACGGCTCGGAGGTGCGTTGCCCGGACCCGGGGGTCTCCGAGAAGATGAAAGCGGAAATCGACGCCGCCCGCTACGCCCGCGACGCCTTAGGCGGCGAGTTCGTCGTCGTAGCCCACGGGTGCCCCCCGGGGCTCGGCTCCTACGTGGACTGGCGCGACAAGTTGGACGCCCGTCTAGCCGCGGCCATCATGTCCATAAACGCCATGAAGGGGGTGGAGTTCGGGATGGGCTTCGGCCTCGCCGCGCGCCGGTCCAGCGAGGTGCAGGACGAGATCCTCGCGGAGAACGGCCACCTCGCCAGGGCGAGCAACCGCCTCGGCGGCATCGAGGGCGGCATGACCAACGGCGAGCCCGTCGTGGTCTCCGCCGCCATGAAGCCGATCTCAACTATTGCCAAGCAGCTCAGGACCGTGGATATCTCCACGGGCGAGGAGACGAAGGCCTTCAAGGAACGGGCGGACTCCTGCGCGGTGCCGGCGGCGGCCGTTATCGGTGAGTCGATGGTGGCGATCGTGCTGGCCGAGGCTCTCCTGGAGAAGTTCGGCGCCGACAACATGACCGACATCCGCGCCGCCCACGATGCCTACACCCGCCGCCTCGCCGAGGCGGGCGTGGCGGTCCGCTAAGGCTTGCCCGAGCACGTGGCGATCGTCGGTTATATGGGCAGCGGCAAGACCACGGTCGGACGCCTGCTCGCCCGCCGCACGGGGCGCGAGTTCGTGGACCTGGACACCGAGATCTCGCACCGGGCCGGCCGCACCATACCCGAGATCTTCGCCGACCGCGGGGAGCACCGTTTCAGGGACCTCGAACACGCCGCCCTCCTCGAGGCCCTCGCCGAAGAAGGCGGGCGCGTAATCTCCTGCGGCGGCGGCGCCGTCTTGCGCCCGGAGAACCGCGCCGCACTGCGCCACACCCCCACGGTCTTTCTTCGGGAGGACGTCGGCGTTCTCTACGCTAGGACCCGCGGCCCCAACCGACCCCTGAGAGGCGACTCCCGCGGGGACTTCGCCCGGCGCAACGCCGAACGCCTGCCCCTCTACCGGGAGGTGGCCGACTTGGAGGTCGACGCGGACGGCCGCGGCCCCACCGCCGTCGTTGAAGAGGTGGAGCGATGGCTGTCGAGACGGTAAAGGTTCCGCTCTCGCCGCCGTACCCGGTCATCCTGGGCGAGGACCTCGACCCCGCCGCGGCCGTCTCCGGAACCCTGCATCCCGGCGCGTGCGTCGTCCTTACGGATTCGAACGTCGGGCCGCTCCACACAGACGCCTTGCTGCGTTCCCTCGAAGGCGCGGGCTGGCGGGTCCTGGGCGTGGTGGAGATCCCCGCCGGGGAGGCGTCCAAGAGGATCGAAACCTACGCGGACGCCGTGGGGCGGCTCGCGCGGCTCGGCCTGACGCGCGACGGAACCGTCTTCGCCCTCGGCGGCGGCGTCGTCGGGGACCTAGGCGGTTTCGTCGCCGCGACCTTTATGCGCGGCGTGGACCTCGTAATGCTGCCGACCTCCCTGCTTTCGATGGTGGACAGCGCCGTCGGCGGCAAGACCGGCCTGGACCTCCCCGAGGGAAAGAATCTCGTCGGTGCCTTCGTCCGGCCGCGCGCCGTCGTGGCCGACACGCGCCGGCTCGGGACCCTGCCTGACCCCGAAATCTCCAACGGGCTCGCCGAGGTAGTGAAGATGGGGCTCCTCTCAGGGGGAGGGTTTTTCGACGATCTGGCGCTCGTCCCCGCGGCCCGCGCGGGCGAGACAAAGGCCCTGCGCGCCCTGATCTCGCACTCCGTCCGCTTCAAGGCCGCCGTTGTAGGAGAGGACGAGAGGGAGGGCGGACGCCGCGCCGTCCTCAACTACGGCCACACCATCGGACACGCCCTCGAAGCCGCCGCCGACTTCGCCCTCCCGCACGGCGCTGCCATCTCCGCCGGCATGGTCGCCGCCGCCGGCCTCTCGCGCTCGCGCTTCGCCACGGACCTGACCGGCCTCCACGAGGATCTCCTCCGCTCCGCCGGCCTCCCGCTGCGCTCCCCAGGGGTGGACGTCGAAGCCGCGCTCGCGGCGATGTCCCGCGACAAGAAGCGTTCGGCCGCCGACCGACCGACCGACCACCGCTTCGTGCTCCTCAGGGAGGTCGGCCACCCGGTCTACGGCGTCGCCGTCGGCGACGACGAGGCCCGCCGCGCGATAGGTGCCGTCGTTGGCTAGGGTCCACGTCCTCAACGGCGTCAACCTCGGCACCCTCGGGACCCGACGCCCCGAGGTCTACGGCACCCTCACCCTGCACGACATAGAGAGTATGCTGCGCGGGGCCTTCCCCGGGGTGCACCTCGAGTTCAGGCAGACCGACTCCGAAGGGGAAATGGTCGGCTGGGTGCGGGACGCAGCGGGTTCTGAGGGTCTCGTCGTAAACCCCGGGGCTTGGACGCACTACTCCTACGCGCTGCACGATGCCCTGGAGGCCGCGGATGTACCGAAAGTTGAAGTACACCTGTCGAACGTCCACGCCAGGGAGGGGTGGCGGCGGCGGTCGGTGGTCTCGCCGGCGGTGGACGCGGTGGTCGCGGGGATGGGGGCGCGGGGATACTTGGCGGCCGTGGGGTACGTGCTCGGCCGGTCTGGCGGGGGATAGCCCGGGCCGGATCTGTGCGATAATATCGCGGCGCTATTGCGGCGCAAGTGCCCGGCTCGCGGGGCGTTTACGGCGCGATGCTCCACCACCGACACGAGGCGTCTCGAAGGGGGACTTCGGGGATGATATCCACCAACCAGTTCAGGAACGGCGCCGCCATTCGCGTGGACGGCAGGCGCTTTACGATCCTGTTTTTCCAGCACGTCAAGCCCGGCAAGGGCGGGGCGTTCGTCAGGACGCGCCTGCGCAACATAGACACCGGCGCCCAGGTCGAGAAGACCTTCAGGGCGGGGGAGAAGCTGGAGAGCGTGAGGACCGAGTCCCGTCCGATGACCTACCTCTACAAGGACGGCGATCTTTTGCACTTCATGGACTCGGACACCTACGATCAGGTGGCCGTGCCCGCCGAGGTCGTGGGGGAGGCGGCAGGCTACATCGTCGAGGGAGGGATGGTCAGCGTTCTCTCGGCGGACGGGGAGGTCGTAAGCGTCGAGCCGCCCGCCCACGTGGAGCTGCAGGTCACCCAGACCGATCCCGGGCTCAAAGGGGACACCGCGACCGGCGGGAGCAAGCCTGCGACCCTGGAGACCGGCCTCGTCGTGCAAGTCCCGCTCTTCGTGAACACTGGCGAGAGGGTGCGGGTCGACACGCGTTCCAACGATTACCTCACGAGGGTCTAGCGCCGGTGGGGGGGAGAGACATTTGAGCCGGCGCACCGCCCGCAAGCAGGCGTTCCTGACCCTGTACCAGAGCGACGTGACGGAGAGGCCCCTCGAGGCGACCGTGGCGCGCTGGCGGAAGTACAGGGGGGACATCGAGGAGTACGCCGTGCGGCTGCTGCGCGGCGTGGAGGCGGAGAGGGACGCCCTCGACGGGTTGCTCTCGGAGGTCTCGGAAGGGTGGCCTGTACACCGCATGAGCGCGGTGGAGCGTTCGATCCTGCGCCTCGCCCTCTACGAGATGCTCCACGTCAGTGACGTGCCCCCGAGCGTGGCCGTGGGAGAAGCCATCGAGCTCGCGAAGGGCTTCTCCGGCGACGAGGCGCCCGCCTTTGTCGGGGGCGTGTTGCGCGGCGCGGAGGGGCTGGCCCATGGCGGGGTACCTCATGGCTAGCAGGTTGAAGAGTGGGCTCCGTTGGGAGTCGCACCGTCGGGCCTTCGAGGGGTACCTGCAAGGTTTGCGGTTCACCGGGGAGCCCCGCCTGGCGAGTTTAGAGGAGGCGATGAGGTACTCCATGCTCGCCGGCGGAAAGCGCGTCAGGCCGACGCTTTGCATGGAGACCGCTTGGGTCTTCGGGGACGAGCCGGCGCACGTGCTCCCGTCGGCGGCGGCCATAGAGCTCATCCACACCTACTCCCTCATCCACGACGACCTGCCGGCCATGGACGACGACGACTTCAGGCGGGGGAGGCCGACGGCCCACAAGAAGTACGGCGAGGCGATGGCGATCCTCTCGGGCGACGCGTTCTTCGGGGAGGCTTTGGCGCTCATCACCGTCCACCAGAAGGCCGGGTGCGAGCAGGTCCTCGAGGTGGTCCGGGAGCTCGCAGGCTCGACGGGCGTGGACGGGATGGTGGGGGGGCAGGTCCTGGACATGGAGCAGACCGGCAGGGGGGACGGTACGGACCCCGAGACCCTGCACCTCATTCACAAGTACAAAACGGGGGTCCTGATCCGGTCCAGCGTTCGAATCGGTGCGATCCTAGCCGGCGCGTCCGAGGGGGAGCAGGCCGCGGTGAGCGAGTACGCCGCCGAGCTTGGCCTCTGCTTCCAGATCGTGGACGACGTCCTGAACGCGACCGCGACCCGCGAGGAGCTAGGCAAGAGCGCGGGCAGCGACGCCGAGTTGGGCAAGGCGACTTTCGTCGGCGTCTACGGCCTGGAGGGTGCCCGGCGACAGGCCGACGCCTCCGAGGAGCGGGCGCTCGCCGCGCTCGCCCGCGTGGACGGCGACACCTCGGGCCTCGAAGAGATGGCCCGCTTCGTGCGCAACCGGGGGAGCTAACCCGCCGCCATGAAGGGTACCCCGCAGCGTCTGGACGCCCTGATGGTGGAGCGGGGCCTCGCCGAGAGCCGGAGCCGGGCGCGGGGCATGATCCTGGCGGGCGCCGTCCGCGTCGGCGATGAGGTCGTCACCAAAGCCGGCTTCCGCGTCCCCCCCGACGAGGCGCTCTCTGTAGAACGGGGCGACCGCTTCGTCTCGCGCGCCGGAGAAAAACTCGACGCCGCCCTCGACGAGTTCGGGGTAGACGTGCAAGGGCGGTCTTGCCTGGACGCTGGCGCGTCCACGGGCGGTTTTACGGACGTGTTGCTCGGGCGGGGCGCCGGGCGCGTGATCTCGGCCGACGTGGGCTACGGGCAACTGGCCTGGTCCCTGCGGGAAGACCCTAAGGTTACCGTCCTCGAGAGGACGAACGTTCGGCACCTGCGCGGGGAAGACCTCCCGTTCACCCCCGACCTCCTCGTCGCCGACCTCTCCTTTATCTCGCTCGCGGTCGCCCTCAAGACGCTGCTCTCGACGACTCCCCTGCTGCGGGAGGCGGTGGTGCTCGTCAAGCCCCAATTCGAGGCCGGGCCAAAGCTCGTGGGCCGCGGTGGTCTCGTGCGCGACCCCAGGGTGAGGGCAGACATCATCCTGAGCTTGGCCTCCTCTTTCGCCGCCATGGGCTTCGGCGCGGTCGGGGTGGCCCGGGCCGCGGTCGCCGGGCGTAAGTCCGGCAACCAGGAGTACCCGCTGCGCCTGTTGAGGGACGCGCCGACGACCCTGAACGAGGATGCGGTTCGTGAGGTCGTGGCCGGTGCCTGAGCAGGACGGGCCCGGCGAGGTGCGGCGGGTCGCCATCGTCGCGAACCCGAGGGTGGACCACGGGCACTCCGAGCGGCTCGTCGTGGCGCTGGAGCGGGGCGGGGTCGAGGTCGCGGACGTCAGGCCCCAGGGCGAGCCTGACGGTGCCGTCGACCCCGACCTGGTCTTCGTGCTCGGGGGCGACGGGACGATGCTCAAGGCAGCCAGAATGTACCCGGGGCGTGTGCTGCTGGGGGTGAACCTCGGCAAGGTCGGCTTTATGTCCGGGATGCTGCCCGAGGAGATGGAGGCCGGAGTCGAGAAGGTGCTCAGAGGCGGCCTCGCCGTCCAGGAGTACCGGATGCTCGAGGTCCGGCGGTGGGGAGCGGAGCCCGAGCTCGCGGCCAACGACGCCGTGCTCATAAAAAAGAGGCCGCACCAGCTCGTCTCCGTGGACGTGACCGTGGGCGGCGAGGAGCTCTTCGCGTTCCGGTGCGACGGCTTCATAGCGGCCACACCCCTCGGGTCCACCGCCTACGCGCTCTCCGCCGGTGGCCCCATCATCTCCGGGGACGCCGGGTGCTACGTGCTCGTCCCCATAGCCCCTCACGCGCTCGTCAGCCGGCCGCTGGTGCTCGGCGAGGGGCAGGTCGTCGAGTTGAAGATCGTGGACCGGGAGGCGCTCCTCTCGCTGGACGGCGACGACCCACGCGAGGTGCTGGAGGGGGGTAGGGTCGAGATCTCGCTCTCCAGCGCGAGCGTCAGGATCGGGCGCACCGACGAGTGGAGCTGGTGGCGGGCGGTCAGGAGGACTTTCCTGTAATGCTGCTGGAGATCTCCGTCGAGAACGTCGCCTTGATCGAGGAGGCAACCCTCGAGCTCTCCCCCGGCCTGAACGCCATAACCGGCGAGACCGGCGCGGGCAAGACCCTCCTCGCCACCGCCCTGCAGCTCCTCCTCGGCGGCCGCGCCCGCTCGGAAGCGGTCCGCGCCGGCGCCGAGAAGGCGACGGTCGAGGGCACCTTCCTCCTGCCCGAAGACGGCGGCCGCGAGATGCTCGCGGATGCCCTGGGGGACCTGGCCGAGGAGGTGGACGTCGCCGACGGCCTGGTTCTGCGCCGCACGCTCACGGGGGAGGGACGCTCCCGCTGCTACGTGGGCGGAGTCTCCGTGCCCGTCCGGGCGCTCGGCGCCCTGGGCGAACGGCTCGTCTCCTACCACAGTCAGCGCGAGCAGGCGCGCCTCACCGACCCCGCCGAGCAGCTCGCCATCTTGGACGACTTTCTCACGGGGGATGCCCTGAAGGCCCGCCGGGACCACGAGGATCTTTGGCGTTCAGTCGAGAGGGACCGCCGGGAACTGGCGGAGGTCCGGTCGACGGGGGAGGCCCGGCTGCGCGAGGCGGACTTTTTGCGCTTCCAGGTCGGCGAGCTCGAGGCGGTCGGGTACAGCGTCGAGGAGGCGGACAGCCTCGCCCGCGAGCGCGACCGGCTGCGCAACGTCACCGACCTGCAGCGGGCCGCCGCCGCCGCGACCGCCGCGCTGGCCTCCGAGGAGGGCGGGGGCGCCGTTGAGTCGGTCGCCCGCGCGCGGGGCGGGCTCGAGATTGCCCTCCGCTTCGACGCCAGCCTCTCGGGTCTGGTCGAGCGCCTGGCCGGCCTCGCCGCGGAGCTCGAAGACGTGCTCTACGAGCTGCGCTCCTACGTCGAGGAGCTGGAGGCGGACCCGGCCCGCTTGGAGGCCGTCGAGGACCGCATCGCGGCGCTGCGCGCCCTGGAGCGCAAGTACGGGGACGTCGAAGGTTACCTGGACGACGCCCGCGCCCGGCTCTTGCGCCTGGAGAATTTGGGCGAGGAGACGGCCGACCTCGAGGCCCGCCTCTTCGCGGGCGAACGGCGCCTCGAAGAGCTTGCCGCCACGCTCTCCGCCGGCCGCCGCAAGGCCGCCAAGCGCCTGGCGACGAAGGTCCAGAAAAACCTGGCCGGGCTCAACCTCGGCAAGACCGAGTTCCGGGGCGGCCTCGTGCCGGCAGATCCGGGGCCCACGGGCAGGGAGCGGGTCGAGTTCGAGATCCGGCCAAACCCCGGCGAACCCGCGCTCCCCGTCAGGCGCTACGCCTCCGGCGGCGAGCTCTCCAGGATCATGCTCGCCATCCGCCTCGCCCAAGAACGCGTCGAACCGGGCGCCACCTACGTCTTCGACGAGGTCGACGCCGGCATCGGGGGCGAGACCGCCACCGCCGTCGGCGCCAAACTGCGCGAGCTCGGCGAACGCAACCAGGTCCTCACCATCACCCACCTGCCCCAAATAGCCTCCGAAGCCGCCTCCCACGTGGTCGTCGCCAAGGAAGTGGCCGCCGGACGCACCATCACCCGCATCAGCCGCGTGGAAGGCAAAGACCGACTCAAAGAGATGGCCCGGATGCTCTCAGGCCGCATAGATGACGCCTCCCTCGCCCACGCTTCCGAACTCCTTGTGGGCAAATAGCCAGCGGCACGCCCGCCGGATTTATACTCATAATACATTCAACGCGAGTGGGCAAATCGGAGGCCCGTCCCGCGTTGGTCGCCGGTCCCCTACCCGCTCCAGCTGCCCCGGGCTCGCCTTCACCCGGCGCCTGCCGTGGCTGCTCTTCGCCCTGCTCGGCGGCGCCCTGGTGGACCGTCTCGACAGGCGGCGCCTCGTGGCCGCCGTGGATGCGTTTCGGTCGGCGGCCCTGGGGTTGTTCGGCTTCGCCCTGCTCCTCGAACTCGCTAGCCTTTCTCGTGGGGATGGCCGAGACCCTCTTCGACACGGCCTCAGCCTCCGTCCTGCCCGCCGTGGTCGCCAAGGAGAGTTTGCGGGAGGCGAACGGCCGCCTCTACGCCGGGCAAATTTTCGCGAACAACGTGGCGGGGCCCCTGCTCGGCGGCATGCTCTGTGCCTCCGTCGCCGCGCTGCTGCCCTCCCCACGGGCCGCCACCTTCGCCGCGGCCGCGCTGACCTTGGCGCTGCGCGAACGTTTCCGCGCCCGGCCCGCAGCGAGGGAGGAGAATATGCCCTCCCACCACCATCAAAGCCGAGATCGCCGAGGGCTCTCTTGGTTCTGGCGGCACCGCCTGCCGCGCGCCCTCGTGCCCACCGTAGGGGTGATGAACCTGACCTTCGGCGCGGCCTTCGCGGAGTGGGTGCCCTACGCTCAGGAGGGACTCTCGGCCCGGTGTGCTACGGTGCGTTGGCCGCCGCCGTCCCCGTTGGGGGCGTTCTCGGCGGCCTCGCCGCCGAGCCTGTGGCGGGAGCGCTGGGTACCGGCGCCGCCCTCCGCGCCGGCCTGCCGGTCGAGGCCGCCATGCACATCGACCACCGGGCGGCCGTTTCGCAGACCGCCACCTGATCCGCCTCCGCCGCCGGTGTGTGGAGCCCGCGACGCTGCGCCCCTCGCTAGCCCGCACGCGAGAGGGAAAGGGGCAGGGTCGGGAGGGTTCCCGCGGGCCGGTTCCGGGTAGCAAAGCGTCGGTAGTGATCGGCGTTAGCAAAGATTCGGAGGTACTCGATGAGCGAGACGAACCTGGACCAGTTCAGGGAGGTGAACCCGAGCGGAACCTTTACCCTGCAGAACTCCTCGCTGCTGAAGGTGCGCCTCGACGGCAACTCCGTGCAGGCGAAGCTGGGCTCGATGGTGGCCTACCAGGGCGGGGTGCGCTTCGACCACAAGGGTGGGGGGCTCGGGCGCCTCTTCAAGAAGGCCCTCACCGGCGAGGGCGTCGACCTGATGGTGGCGGGGGGGACGGGGGACGTCTTCCTGGCGCACAACGCCCGCAAGATCATGATCCTCGACCTCGAGAACGAGACGATGACCGTCAACGGCGACAACATCCTCGCCTTCGAGGAGGGCGTGGACTGGGACATCGTGCCCCTCGCGGGGGCCGGGAGGCTCGCCGGCGGGGCGTTCAACGTGGTCCTTGAGGGCACGGGCAAGGTCGCCGTCACCGCCCAGGGGGACCCCGTGCTCCTCGACACGGGTACCCCGACCTCCGCCGACCCCGACTCGGCGACAGCGTGGAGCGGGGGGTGCGCACCCGCGTCAAGAGCGACGTCTCCTTCAAGACCATCCTCGGGCGGGACTCCGGGGAGACCTTCCGGATCCTCTTCGAGGGACCGGGCTGGGTCCTGATACAGCCCTCCGAGGGCCCCACGGTGCCCCCGCACACCCACGCCCGGCAGGGCGGGTTCCGCTAGGAACGCCGAACCCAGTTCGCGACAACGGCCTAAGTCCAACCCCAGCGGGCGGAACATGGGTTTAGGGGGTTGCCCCTTCGTTTTGCGCCGGCCGGACCTCGCCGGCGACGAGCACGGGCTCGTCCTGGTACCCCTCGTACAGGGCGTCGTCCAGTTCGACTCCCTGCTGCTGCTCGAAGGCGGTCACGTCGAACTCCTGCAGCGTGCCGGTGGCGCGGACGTTGTCGAGCTCGGCGACGTCCGGTGCGGGGCCGCCGGTGCGCACGATGAGCACGCCCCCTTCCGCGAGCTCGGCCCCGCTCGGCGGGGCCTCCCGCGCCGTTCGCCCCTCGACCATCACGAACGCCCGGGGTTCGATCACCTGGCCCACCGCCCCGTCGACCGTCGTCGTCCGCCCGTAGTACCGCTGTGGGTCTTCGACGATGTCCGCCGGCCCGGCGGCAGCGCCCTCCGTCGTCGTTCCGGCGCCCGCCGCGGTCGTTTCCTCCCGCGTCATGGTCGTACCGGCTTCCCCCGCGGCCTCGGTGCCCTCCCTCATCATCGTCGTCTCGCCGCCTTGCATCGTCTTCTCGCCGCCCCGCTGTGCGGTGGTGCGCTCCTGCTGCGCGGCGCCAGCTTCGGGGCCTTCTTGCTGGACGAGTTGCAGGTTGATCTGCCCGACGCCGCCGGTGATGTCGACCTCAAGGGTGTGGCCCGAGTCGCCGTCGTAGGCGTCGTTCACGTAGGCCTCGCCGTCTTTCTGGAGGCCCTCGGCGTTGACCCGGCCGAGGCGGGTCCCGGCGTTGACCCTCACGCGCATCCGGCTTGGCAGCAGCACCGTGAGCTGGCCGGCTCCGCCCCGCACGACGGCGCTCAGGTCGCGCCCCCAGTCGCCGGAGAGGTCCACCCTGGTGGACCCGGCCCCCACGTCGAGGTTGAGCCCCGTGAGGTCGAGGCCGTCCAGGTCCAGGTTGCCCACGCCGCCGCCCATCTGCACCGTGAGGTCCACGGGCACGTCTTCGCCCAGGCGCACGTCCCACTCGTTGCGGACGTCGCGGGTGGGGATGCCCTCGGTCAGGCCCTGCTGCCGCACTTCGAGCTCGCCCGAGTCGCCGACCACCCCGTAGTCCACGCTCGGCTCCCAGGCGGCGACGTTGTAGGCGAAGTCGGCCTCCATCAACCGAGATCCCGTGGCCCCGCCGCCCACGTCAAGCTCCCCGAGGGCGAGCCTGAGGTTGGCCTTGACGGAGTCGGCGCCCTCCAACTCGACCGAGCGCGACTCCGTCTGCAACTCCCCGACCTCGACTTGTTGCGGTGCGGTGCCGCAAGCCACCGCTAAGACTGCCGCGGCCGCCACGGCGACGAAAAGGGCCACGGCCCGTGCCATCCCGACTCCTCTGCTCGTAGACCTGGCCCGTAGGGGCGTGCCCGGGAACGCGAGTCCCGCCCCGCTATGATAACCCCCTTTTTCGGCACAGGGTCGCCGACGGGCCCGGAGACGTCTTGTAGTATGGCCGCTCCGGCCACGGTCGTTCTGCCGGACTGGAAACGCCACGGGAGAGGAGGTCCGCATGCCGCCGCAAGCCATCCGCTCCCTGGCGCCGATCGCCACCTTGGGGGGAGCGGTATTCGTGGTCTTGGGCTACGTGCAGCTGACGAGCCCCGAGCAGGCGGACCCGTTCTCCCGAGCGTCCGACTACCTCATCGAGGCCCTGCGCGCCCTGGCGCTCCTGCTGACGCTCGCCGGGTTCGTCGCGCTCCACCTCCTCCAGGCGAGCGGGTACGGCGGTCCGCGGGGTTGGACCGGTTTCCGCGCGGCGGTCGTCGGGCAGGGCGCGATCCTCGCCTCCGCCGTCGCCTCCCTCGCCGCGGGCGCGCCGGCCCTGGGCGCCATCTCCGTTCTGGGAACCTTCGTGCTGCTCGTTGCGCTGGCGCTGCTCTCCGTCGCGACCCACAAGGCGGCGCTCCTGCCGGGGTGGGCCGCCTACCTGGCGGCCGCCCTCGCCGCGTTCGTCTTCGGGGAGCCCGGAACGGTAGTGGTCGGCCTGGTCTGGATCGCGCTGGGTTACGTCCTTCTCTCGAAAGGGCAGGCGGTGGCCGGGCGATCCTCACGGGTGAGATGAGCCTCCGAGAAGCCTTAGCCGAACTTCGTAGAACCCCCTACAGGCGAAGTTCGCAGAACACCCCTTCCACGCACTCGGGTGAATAGGGCAAGGGGAAGGGCCGCCTCGA
>CADCUZ010000016.1 GCA_902806015.1 uncultured Rubrobacteraceae bacterium | reverse complement strand
GATCGGGGTCCTTATCACGGGCCCCGCCTGCTGGGTGCGCAGCATCATCGCGACGCCGGCCCCGAAGAGCGTCGCCGCGATGTTGGCGAGGATGGCGAGGGCTATCAGGCCGAAAAAGTCGAAGCCGCCGGTTATGGGCATGCCGGTGACGAGCGCCAGCACGGTGACGAGCGTCCCCGTCATAAAGGCCCGCACGAGCGAAGCCATGGTGTAGCCGAGGATGATCCCGTACCGGTTGGACGCCGCGAGCATGAGCCTCCGAGCGAAGCCGTTCTCGAAGTCGCTCGCTATGGAGAACCCCGTGAACGCCCCGCCCATCGTGACGGCCTGCAACAGCGCCCAGACGTACTGGAACGCGATGTAACCCGCCGCGTAGTTAAAGCCGGGTATGTCCCCCACCCTCGTCAGGCCGCCCGCGAAAGCCACGAAGAAGAAGAGCGGGAAGAGAGCCGGGGCCAAAAACGCGGGGTTGGTGAAGTACTTGTACGTCTGCCTGCCCGCGACCGCCCACGCAACCGCGAAGAAGCCGCCCACCCTAAGCCACCCTCGTGCGCATCGAGGCCGCCGCCCCGCCGATGGCGAGCACCACGATCGCCGCCGCGCAGCCGAAGCCGAGCAGGAGGGCCTGGCCGTCCCAGCCGGTGATGACCAGGCTGCGGATGCCCTCGACGAGGTAGCTTATCGGGTTGACCGTGGCGATAAACCGGAACCAGTCCTGCTCTATAAGGTGTCTCGGCAGGTTGATGGACGACATGAAGATCGCCACGAAAAAGAGCGGGAACGCGCTCTCGACCGCCTCCACGGAGCCCGTCCGTATCGCCAGCATCGCGCCGAGGCCACCGAAGCCCAGGGCCACGAGGACCGTGAGCGCCACGATCACGAGCATCCCCGGGATGCCGCTGCTGATGTTCACGCCCATCAACAACCCGAAGGCCAGGAACACGACGCCCTGGATGAGCCCGAGCGCCACGACGCCCGCCAGCATCCCGGCGAGAAGGGCCGATGGTCGCATCGGGGTGAGGGAGAGCCGGTCGAAGAAGCCGTTCTCGATGTCGCGGGCGAGGTCGCTTCCGGCCGTGATCGCGCCGAACAGCGAGGCCTGCACGAGCGGAAAAGCGAAAGCGAAGTCCAGGTACGAGTCAGCCGGGAACCCCGGCAGCCGGGAGGCGGCGTCCAGCCCGCTCGCGTTTATGGAGAAAAACACCATCGGGAAGAGCAGCGCCGAGATGATGACCGCCGGCTGGCGCATCGTCCGCACCGTCGAGCGGCGGGCGAGCGCCGTGACCTGCGTGAAAAAAGAAGAGCCCGTCACGCCTGGGCCTCCTCCGCGTCCGTGGCCCCTTCGCTGCCGGCACCCTCCAAGGAGCGACCGGTCTTGACGAGAAAGACGTCGTCGAGGCTCGGCTCCTCCAGCCTGAGGTTCGAGACCTTGAGGTTCTCCGCGTCCAGGGCGCGCACGACGCCCGCGAGGCCCGCGGCACCGCCCGAGAGGCGGACCGCCACCGTGCCGGGCTGCGAGGGTATCTCCTCCCCGAAGCGCCCGAGGACGCCCACCACGGCGTCACGCTCGTGGCGCGAGGCCGGCGTCGCCTCGATGCTGGGGCGCCCGATCTCGGCCTTCAGCGCTTCGGGCGTGTCCTCGGCCACGATCCTGCCCCGGTCGATGATCCCGACCCGGTCGGCCAACACGTCGGCCTCTTCGAGGTACTGCGTCGTCAAAAACACGGTGACGCCCTCGTCCCTGGCCAGCCGGCTGACCTCGCTCCACAAGGCGCTGCGACTCTGCGGGTCGAGGCCCGTCGTCGGCTCGTCGAGGAAGAGTATCTGCGGCTCGTGCACGAGCGCGAGCGCGAGGTCGAGCCTCCGCTTCATCCCGCCGGAGTAGCCGCGCACCCTGCGGTCGGCCGCCTCCTGCAACCCGACCCGCTCCAGCAGCGCGTTCCCCCGCTTCTTGCGATCCGCACGCGGGATGCCATGCAACGCGGCCTGCAGGTTCAAGTGCTCGCGCCCGGTCAAGAAAGGGTCCAGCGCCGCCTCCTGCAGCGCCGCCCCGATGGAGGCGCGGACCTGCGGCCCCTCCTTGACGATGTCGTAGCCGGCCACCCTCGCGGTCCCGCCCGTGGGCGGCAGCAGCGTCGTCAGCATCAGGACCGTCGTGGACTTGCCGGCCCCGTTCGGGCCTAGAAAGCCGTAGACCTCGCCCGGCTCGACGCGCAGGTCGATCCCGTCCACGGCCCGTGGCCCCTTCTTGAACTCCCGGACGAGCCCCTCGACCACTATCCCCCGGTCGCGCCCCACTACGCCGTCACCCCAAGGGCCGTGAGCCTCTCGCTCTCTTCCCAGAGCCTGCGGCGGGCCTCCGGGTCCTGCGCGATCTTCTTCGGCTCGATGGGCTTGCGGTCAGAGTAGTACCGGCCGCTCAGCCCTTCGACCTCGGGCGATGAGGCGAGCCAGATCAGGGTGTCGGCCCCCTGCTCGGGCGTCCTCATGAACGGCTTAGAGAGGCGGAAGAGAATGGTCATGGGACCGGTGCTGTCCGCGCCGAACCTGGTGTTGACCGCCCCCGGGTGCATGCAGGTGGCCGTGACCCCCGTGCCCTTCAGCCGCTCCGCGAGCTCGTAGGTGAACATGATGTTGGCGAGCTTGGTCATCCCGTAGACCGGAAAACCCCGGTACTTCTTCCGGGACTGCAGGTCCTCGAAGTCCACGTTGCCCCACCGCTCGGCCTCCGAGGAGACGGTGACGATCCGGCTCGGCGCGCTCTCCTTGAGCACGTCGAGCAGCAGGTTCGTGAGCAGGAACGGCGCGAGGTGGTTGATGGCGAATGTCGTCTCGATGCCGTCAGGGCTCTCGGTCCTCGTACTCTGCACGAGCCCCGCGTTGTTGACGAGCACGTCGAGCCTGTCGTAGCGGCGGCGGAATCCCTCCGCGAGCGCGCGCACCTCAGCCTGCGAAGCGAGGTCCGAGAGCGCTAGGTCTACCCTGCCGCCGGTCCGGGCCCGGATCTCCGCCGCCGCCTGCTCCCCCCGCTCGCGGTTGCGCCCGACCACCACGACGTCCGCCCCCATCGCGGCCAACGCCGTCGCCGTCGCCTTCCCGATGCCGGAGGTCCCGCCCGTGACCAGCGCCACATTCCCGCCCATGCCGGAGTTATCCAAACCTTCTCCTCTTCGTCTCTGAACCTCGCGAGCGCCCTGAGTCTATACCCTGACCGCAAACGTTAACCCTAAGTCTCCACCCCACCACGCCCAAAGTCCGTAAGCGGCTCCACCGTCCACCACCGCCCCGCGCCGTCCCCGGCGGGACGCACCCGGACGCCGGCCCTGCCCCCGCGGGTGGCGCGGACCATGGACGCCCTGCGCGACAGGCAACAGAGAGGGCGGTGGCGAAGCCCTTCGCCGGGCTCTCGGAGGAAGACCGGCGCGAGCCCGTTCGGCTGCTGGAGTTCCCGCGTGGGGGCACGGGGGGAGAGTGGTAGCTGTCGGGTCGCCCGAACTCCGGCTCACAGACTCGTTGGCGGGCCGACCGGGGCGCGGCTCGCGTAGGGGACGTGGGCCATCTGTGAGCCGCCTCAGCTGGTGTAGGACCCGGTATCTTGAACCGCGCGTTCCCGTCGAAGACGTCGACGTTGGCGGGGTTCGGGTAGCTGCGGCCCATCATGCGGTCTTGCTTCATCCAGCGGGAGGCGTCGAAGGTGAGGAAGCCGTCGAAACTTGGGTGCCATTCGCGGCCGGCGCCGTACGGGTGTTTCTGCTCGCCGGTGTGGCCTAGGGGGCTGGAGCCAACACGCCCTTCATGACCTCTCGCTTCGTAGAGGTCCGACCATAAAATTCTAACCCCGATGCAGCCACTACATTGCCGCG
This sequence comes from uncultured Rubrobacteraceae bacterium, assembly GCA_902806015.1. The sequence continues at coordinate 12,486 of CADCUZ010000016.1, read as the reverse complement.
GTTCACGCGCGTGGTGGGGGTGAAGGCTGTCGCCTTTCGGCCGTCGCCCTTTGCCACAGGACGCGGCCGTGGTTGCGCAAGCGGTTACCGACGGCATCCCTCGCCGGTCCGGCCCACCGGCGTCCCCCATGCACGGTACAGGCCCGGTAGAGTAATCTACGCCGTATGGCCGCCGACCAACAACTAGACGTCCTCACCATCGGGGAGATGGTGGTCGACTTTATCTCCGCCGAGAAGACCGACACCCTGAGCAACGCGACCACGTTCAAGCGGTACCTTGGGGGATCTCCGGCCAACATCGCAGTCTACGTCTCCAAGCTCGGGGGGCGGTCGGCGGTGATCGCCAAGACCGGCATCGGGGCGTTCGGGAAGTTCTTAAAAAGCGAGCTACAACGCCACGGGGTCGTCACCGACTACCTGCAGATGGACCATAGGACGAACACATCCGTGATCTTCGTCTCCTCCACCGCGGCCACCCCGGACTTCGAGGAATTCCGCATCGGCGACTTTCTGCTTGAGTCCAAGGAAATTCCCGAGGAGGCTATAGACCGCGCGAAGGTCGTCCACTCCTCGACCTTCGCCCTCGCGCGCGAGCCGTGCCGCTCGGCAGTCATAGGGACCTTCCGAAAGGCGCGGGAGATGGGCAAGATCGTCTCGCTCGACCCCAACTACAGCCGGCGCGTTTGGCCGGACTACAAGGAGGCGCAGGGCGTGATCCGCGAGGCCTACCGCCACGTCAACGTTACCAAGCCCTCCGCGGACGACGCCAGGCGCGTCTTCGGCCCGGACCACGAGCCCGAGCAGTACATCGAGATGTTCCACGACCTCGGCCCCGAGACCGTCATCTTCACAATGGGCGCCGAGGGGAACCTGGTCTCGGAGAACGGCAAGATCACGGCCCACGTCCCTGCCCGCCCCGTCGAGGTCGTCGACGCCACCGGCGCCGGGGATTCCTTCTGGGCCGGCTTCCTGACGGCGCTCCTTGACGGCAACGAGGTCGAGCGGTCCGTCCTCTTCGCCCGCGAGATCGTCGAGCGGAAGCTCACCACGAAGGGACCCCTCCCCGCGGACATCGACCGCGACGAGATCTACGCCTGTCTGGACGAAGAAGCCGACGGGGAGGAAAAATGAACCCGCAGGAAAGCTGAGGACGGCCGGATGCGCGTCGCTTTCGTGAACCCGCAAGGGAACTTCGACCCGCGCAACAGCTACCTTGCCTCCCACCCGGACTTCGGCGGCCAACTCGTCTACGTTCGGGAGGTCGCCCGGGTGCTCGAAAAAATGGGCCACCAGGCGGACATCGTCACCCGCCGCGTCGTCGACCCGGAGTGGCCCGAGTTCGCCGGGGAGACCGACGCCTACCCCGGCCACGAGAACGTGCGGATACTCCGTGTCCCCTGCGGTCCCGACGGCTTCCTCCCCAAAGAGGAGCTTTGGCCCTACCTGGGCGAGTGGGCGGGGGGCGTGGCCGAACTCTACCGGAGGGAAGGTTCCTGGCCCGACCTCTGGACCGGCCACTACGCGGACGGCGGCCTCGCGGCGGCGTTGCTGGCGGAGGCCTCGGGCGTTCCCTTCACCTTCACGGGCCACTCGCTCGGGGCCTGGAAGCTCGACGGGCTCCTGCAGGGCCCAGACGATTTATCAACGGCCGACGCCCGGTACAACTTCGGGGCGCGGTTGGGGGCGGAGCGGGCGGCGATGGCGCGTTCGGCGGCGAACGTGGCGAACAGCGAGGCCGAGCGCCGCGAGCAGTACGACCACCCGGCCTACCGCGGCGCAGTGGACGTCGAGGACGATGGGCGCTTCGCCGTGATCCCGCCCGGGGTGAACTTCGACATCTTCGACCCTGACGCACGGGGCCCGCACGAAGGAGAGAACCGGGAACGCATCCGGGCCGCCCACGGGCGAGACATCGACCCGGGGCGGCGGGACCTGCCGGCCGTTATCGCCTGGAGCCGGCTCGACCCGAAAAAGAACCACCGGGCGCTCGTCGAGGCCTTCGCCAGCAACCCCGAACTCCGGGAGCGGGCGAACCTGCTCGTCATCACGCGCGGCCTCGACGACCCGCTGCGTGACCCCGGCGGCGCCTCGGACGAGGAGCGTCCCCTCCTGGACGCCCTGATCTCGACCGTAGACCGCTCTAACCTGTGGGGCGGCATCTCGGCCTTCGGCCTCTCGGGGCAGACGGCACTGGCCGCCCTCTACCGCTGGGGCGCGGAGACGGGCGGCGTCTTCTGCCTCCCCGCCGAGTACGAGCCCTTCGGCATGACGGTTGTCGAGGCGATGGCCGTCGGCCTCCCCGTGGTCGTCACGCAGAACGGCGGCCCGCAGGAGACTACCGACGGCGGGCGGGCCGGCCTCCTCGCGGACCCCCACGACCCCGGGGACATCGCCGCGAAGCTGCTGCGCCTCCTATCAGACCGGCAGACCTGGAAGGCCTACGCTGGCAAGGGCCTCGAACGGGCCCGCGACCTCTACAACTGGCGCCGCACCGCCGAAGGCTACTTGAAGCTGGCGGGGGAGGCCGCGCGCGGGGAGAGGGGCGGGGACCCCTCCTTCCCCATCCCCGAATTCGCCCGGCGGCCGGCCCCGGCGGGGCTGCCGCGGCTTCGGGGATGGGAGACCCAAGGGGAGCGCCCGGCAGGGTAACGACAGAGAGGATGGGCGGATGCACGTAGCGTTTATCAACCCGCAGGGCAACTTCGACCCCGAAGACTCGTACTGGACCGCCCACCCGGACTTCGGTGGCCAGCTCGTCTACGTCAAGGAGCTGGCGCTCGCGATGGGCAACCTCGGCCACAGGGTGGACATCGTCACCCGCCGCGTCGTCGACCCGGAGTGGCCCGAGTTCGCCGGGGAGACCGACGCCTACCCCGGCCACGAGAACGTGCGGATACTCCGTGTCCCCTGCGGTCCCGACGGCTTCCTCCCCAAAGAGGAGCTTTGGCCCTACCTGGGCACCGAGTTCGTGCCGAACCTGCTCTCCTTCTACGAGCGCGAGGACTCGCTGCCCGACACCGTTACCTCGCACTACGGGGACGGCGGTCTGTGCGCGGTCCTCATCGAGGATCGGACCGGCATCCCGTTCAGCTTCACGGCCCACTCTTTAGGAGCCCAAAAGATGGACAAGATGGGCGTGCGCCGCCGCGATATCGCGGAGACCGATAAGAAGTACCACTTCTCGAAGCGCATCGTGGCCGAGCGGCTGGCGATGAACCGCTCGCGGCTCAACGTCACAAGCACGGGCCAGGAACGCTTCGTCCAGTACACCCACAACGCCTACCGCGGAGCCGTGGACCCCATGGACGGGGACCACTTCGCCGCCGTGCCCCCCGGCGTCGCTATGCACATCTTCGACAAAAACTCCCGCGCGGACGACGAAGGGGCGGTGCGCGGGCACGTCCTGGCCTGCCTGGAGCGCGACCTCGACCCGGAGCGCGTAGGCCTACCGTGCGTCGTCGCCTCAAGCCGGCTCGACCCGAAAAAGAACCACCGGGCGCTCGTCGAGGCCTTCGCCAGCAGCCCGACCCTGCGCGAGAGCGCGAACCTGGTCGTCCTCACGGGCAACATGGAAAACCCACTGGAGGACTACAGTGACGCCGACGACGGCGAGCGGGCCGTGCTCGACGGGATCATGGAGACGATGGATCGGGCCAGGATGCGCGGCATGGTCTCGATGTTCGCCGTACGGGGGCAGCGGCGCCTGGCCGCCGCCTACCGCTTCCTCTCCGAACGGCGCTCGGTCTTCGCGCTTACTGCCAACTACGAGCCGTTCGGGCTCGCGCCGCTGGAGGCGATGGCGGCCGGCCTGCCGGCGGTTGTCACTAAGAATGGGGGGCCGAGCGAGTCCCTGCGCGAGGGGGACGAGGAGTACGGCTTACTTGTGGACCCGGGCGACCCCGAGGAGGTCGCGGCGGGCCTCTACTCCGTCGTGGGCGACGTCGGGCGGTGGCGCCGCTACGCCGAGGCCGGATACGGGCGCGTGCTCGCCAAGTACACCTGGGAGCGCACCGCCGAGGGGTACCTGGACGCAATAGCCAAGGAGAGAAGGGTCGGGGAAGAGGACCCGGCCGACGGCTTCCCAACGCCTCGGGTACGGCTGGAGAGCCCGAAGTACTTCACAGACCCCGGCTCGGACGAGGGGACCTCGCTAGAGACGCTGGATAGGCTGTACTTCGGGCTAGACGTGCTCGCGGTCGGGGAGTCGCTCGTGGACTTTATCTCGCACGAGTTCAGGATCTCGCTCAGGACCGCCGACAGGTTCTCGCGCTACCTGGGCGGCCAGCCGGCCAACGTCGCCGTCTACGTCGCTAAGCTCGGCGGTCGCTCGGCGGTGATCACAAAGGTCGGCGCTGACTACTTCGGCGAGTTCGTCGAGGATCAGCTCGGACGCCACGGCGTCTCCACGGAGGGCGTCCATCGCGCGCCGGGAGAGCCGACCACGAACGCCTTCGTCACCAGGACCGTCAACGTGCCGGACTTCCAAGTCAACCGCGGCGCAGACGCGCTGCTTAACATCAGGGAGGTTCCGGACGAGCTCGTCGAGCGGGCACGGGCCGTCCACACCTCGGCCTTCGCCCTCTCCCGCGACCCGCAGCGGCTGGCCGTGAGGAGGGCCATGCGGCTCGGCGCCAGGCTCGGCAAGGTCGTCTCCCTGGACCCGAACTACGACCCGCGCGTGTGGCCCGACCGCGAGGAGGCCTGGGAGGTGCTCGCCGAGGTCCTCCCCTACGCCACCATCGTCAAGCCCTCCCTCGAAGACGCCAGGCGCCTATTCGACCCGAACATGAGCGACGACGCGCTCGAGGAGGCGTGCCTGGACACCTTCCACGACCTCGGGGCGCAGGTCGTCGTGATGACCCGCAGCGGCGGCGTGGTGGTCGTCTCAGACGGCTCCTCGGTGGAGCGGGTGGGCCCCCTGCCCAAGGTGAACGTGCAGAGCGTCACCGGCGCCCGCGACGCCTTCTGGTCGGCGCTGCTCGTCGCCCACCTCGACGGCAAGGACTGGCCGACGAGCGTGCGTTTCGCCCACGAGGTCGCCGCGCTCAAGCTCGGGATGGAGGGCCACGTCGAGCGCATGATCGACCGCGAGACGCTCTACCGCCGGCTCGAACAGGGGGCCGACCAGAGGGCGTAGCCCGGCGAAGGAGGCGTTGGGGTCGCGCCTCTTCCGCGGTTCCCTGGCGGAGCCCCTGCCGGGGGAGGACGACCCCGGGTGGGGGTTCTCCGGTTCCGTAAGCGGCGGGAGCCCCAAGCACGGCCGAGCCTCCGGCCTGCATAATGTGCCGCGTCGCGCACGAGACCAGCAGAGGAGCAGGATGAGAGAGCCCAGCATCGCTGACCTTCCGGCCCTGATAGAAGGCCTCCCCCCGGCGGACCGCGCCCTCGCCGAGCGCATCCTGAACACCTCCGCCACGACCGGACGCCTCGACCCGCCGGAGGTCATGCGACCCTGGATCGAGAAGTCCTTCGGCTCCGTGGACGCCGTGACCGAGCAGCGCATCGTCAAGGTGACCAACAGGATCACCCTGGAAGGCACCCTCTTCAACGAGCTCCGCGCCTCCCGCCCGCTGGATACCGGCGTGAGCCTCGACCTCGACCGCGAGATAGCCGCCACGGAAGGGGACCCGTTCTGCCGTCCCGTGGAAGGCACCCCGGCCGACGTCTTCGGCCGCGTCGAGGGCGAACACGCCACGACCGCCTCGAACATCGCCAAGTACGACGGTTTCCACGGCGTCGTGGTCTTCGACGAGCACAACCCCCTCCACCTGACGCCCGGGAAGGTCTCGGACTACGTCTGCGTGGGCCTTGAGTGGTGCCGCAGGGCCGTCGGGGCCGACCCGGAGGCGAAGTACCCCTTCCTCATGTGGAACTGCCTCTGGCGGGCCGGCGGCTCTATCATCCACGGCCATGCCCAGGTGACCGCCACCCGCGGCGCCCATTACCCCAAAGTCGAGCGCCTCCGTCGCGCCGCCGCCGGATACCGCTCCAAGCACCGCACGGACTACTTCGGGGACCTCTACCGGGCGCACGAGGCGCTGGGCCTCGGCGTTCCGGTTGAGGAGGGCGTCAAGGCGTTCGCCAGCCTCACGCCCGTAAAGGAGAAGGAGCTCGTGGTGATCGGCCCCGAACCGGGGGACGCGGCCCTGCACCGGACCGTCGGGGCGTTGTTGCGCCTGTTCGTAGGCGACCTCGGCGCCCGAGCCTTCAACGTCGCCTTCTACATGCCGCCGCTCGCGCCCGCCGAAGAAGATTGGACGGGCTTCCCGACCGTCGTCCACATCGTGGACCGCGGCGATCCGACCAACCGCACCTCGGATATCGGGGCCATGGAATTGTACGCGGCCCCGGTGGTCGCTTCGGACCCGTTCCGGGTTGCGGGGGCGCTGCGGGAGGCCGGGGCCTGATCCTCCGGTAGCGGGGGAGGATCGCGCAACGGGAGCACGCAAAGATCAACTTTTGCGTGGTACGGCTTCGTGCGCTTTGTCTCGTCCTTTCGTGCTGCCTGAACGACGGAGCCCGCGGGCTGACGCGCCCCGTAGGTAGGGGCCACGCCGGAAAAGGGGCGCACGAGGAGGAAGCGTATGGCGCAGGTCGACGAAGTAGCAAAGGGGATCTACCGGATCTGCACGTTCGAGCCGGAGTCCGGGCCGAACTTCGACCAATTTCTGACGTACCCGACCCCGACGACCGCCACCTCGGCCACCGGCGACACCACCGCCCTTCCGACCAGCCCCCAACCAACACCCGAAGGGTACCCCAGGATGGTTAAAATGAGGGAAACCACGGAAACGTGTGGGGGCACCAGAGCCCCGACCCGGCGCTCAGATCGGCAACCTGACCCTGTCACCCACCTCGACGCCGCGCTCGTCGAAGAAGCCCTTGTTTACCTCCAAGGCGTAGCGTGCGGGCTCGGCCGAAGCGTAGTGGGGCGGCGTGTCGTCCAGCGCTTCCATGTCCTGGATGTCCACGATGCGCCCCTCGGAGTCCATAAAGGCTATGGAGAGCGGGATCAGGGTGTTCTTCATCCAGAATGACAGCTCCCGCTCCTCGGGGTACGCGAAAAGCATCCCCGCCCCCTCGGCTAGCGCCGTGCGGCCCATAAGGCCCCGGGCCATCTCCTCCGCGTCGTCCGCGATCTCGACCCTCACCGTGACGCTATCTTTGTCGGAGGTGTCTATGAAGACGGCCTTGGACGCGCGAGCCTGCGAGGGGGTGTTCCCCGGCCGCGAGGATCCTTCCCGGAGGACCGTGCGGGGAGCGTCAGCCTCCTTTTTACCCGTCATACCAACGCCTCGCGAGTCCTGGCCGCACCCAGCCAGGAGCATTACCAGGGCTAGAAGCACGGCAGTCTGCCTCATCGCAGCGCGAACTCTACGCGCTTGTTCTGGCGGCCTTTGCTCTTGTGGGCCATTATGCTGATCTCCCCCACCTCTCTCGTGTTGGCGACGTGGGTGCCGCCGTCGGCCTGGGTGTCCAAATTCTCTATCTCGACTATCCTGATCGTCTCCACGCGTTCGGGTACGAGGTTGACCTGCGTGCGGATGAGATCGGGGTTCTTCAGCGCCTCCTTGCGGGGCAACTCGTAGACCTTTACCGGGCGGTTCTCGGCGAGCGCCCCGTTGGTCAGGCGTTCTATCTCGCTAACGACTTCGGCAGTCCACTCGCCGGGGAAGGAGAAGTCCATCCTGGCCCGGTCGGCGCGCATCTGGCCGCCGGTTACCTTGGCGTCGAATTCCCTCCAGATCAACCCCGAGAGGACGTGAAGCGCCGTGTGGTAGCGCATGTGAGCATACCTACGCTCCCAGTCCAGCGCCCCCTTCAACTCCTTCACGGTGTCGGGGATGGCCCGGTCGAGGACGTGGACGATCCGGCGCCCCTCCCGGCGCGCATCCACGACTGCAGCGTTCACCGGTCCGATGCCTAAAGTGCCCTTGTCCGCCGGCTGGCCTCCTCCGCCGGGGAAAAAGGCGGTCCTATCCAGGATCACCTCCCGGCCGTCGATCTTCCTCACGACCGGCCGAAACTCCTTGAGGTAGGAGTCCGTAAGGAAAAGTTCTTCGGTCACAGCGAGAGGGAGCTGCGTTCGTGGTTCTCGAAGGTGGCGACCTCGCGGTAGCCGACGTCGTGGACGAGCTTCAGGCTCTTGTCGTAGCCGGCGGCGACCTCCCCGGGTGCGTGGGCGTCGGAGGAGAGGATGATGGGGACGCCGCGGCGGTGGAACATCTCCAAAAACCTCCGTGAGGGGTAGATCTCGCCCACCGGCTTCCTTAGGCCCGCCGCGTTCACGTCCACGACGACGCCCGACTCGGCGACGGCGTCGGCCGTCTCCTCCAGCAGCGGGGTGATGTCCCTGTCCGGGTAGCGGCGGAAAATCTTGATGAGGTCGGGATGCCCTATGACCTCGAAGCGCCCCGAGAGGGCGGCCTCGCGGACGTTGCTGTAGTAGGCCGCGTAGAGCTCGTAGGTCTCGTAGCGCTCGTAGACACTCTGGTCGGTGGCCCGGTCCACCTCGGCTCCGTCCACGCGGTGAACGGAGCCTATCACGTAGTCGTAGGGGAGCGCCGTCGAGTCGGCGTCCATCCGCCCTTCCTGGCCGGGGACGAAGTCTACCTCGATGCCGAGGCGCAGCCCCACGTTTCTGATCCCCTCCCTCGCCTCCTGGAAGGCGGCGACGTCTATCTTGTCCAGGTAGCGGTCGTGCTCCGTGATCCCCATCTGGCGCACGCCCCTGGACTTCGCCACCTCGCAGTAGCTCAGGATGTTCTCGACCGTCATCGGGCGGTCGTCGTGGGCTATGACGTGCAGGTGGTAATCGATCAAGAGATCTCACTCCGGGGGTATCGGGGTACAAGGTCGCTCTACCTATCTTATATGATGGGCGAGACCTTTAAACGGGCGGTAGAGAGGGGCTGGCATTGAGGAAGATCGCTTACGGCGTAACAGCGGTTTTGGCCGCGGCGGTCGTGGTCGTAGAGCTGCTGCACGCACCCGTACTGCTGATCTTCGCGCTCACGGCGCTTGCCCTGATCGGGCTGGCCTGGGTGCTCGGCCAGGCCACCGAGAGCCTCGGCGCCCACGCCGGCCCCCGCATAGGCGGCATCCTGAACGCCACCTTCGGCAACGCCGCCGAGCTCATCATCACGATCTTCGCCCTCTCCGCGGGCCTGACGACCGTGGTCAAAGCGTCCATCGTCGGCTCGATCATCGGCAACGTGCTCTTCGTGCTCGGCGCGAGCCTGCTTCTCGGCGGCCTCAAGAACGGCACCCAGACCTTCTCCTCTACCATCGCCGGCGTCAATGCCTCCATGCTCGCCATCGTCGCCGTCGCCCTCTCCCTACCCACGATCTTCGCCGCGACCATCCCAGGCACACCCCCAACCTTTCTTAGCATCGAGGTGGCCGTGGTGATGTTCGTCCTCTACATCTTGTATCTGGTCTTCTACTTCCGCTCACCCGAGGGCCAGGCGGGCGCCGAGCACCACGAGCCGCAGTTTGGGAGGACGGCCTCGTTCGTGCTGCTGCTCGGGGCGACGGCGGCGGTCGCCTACGTCTCCGAGGCGTTCGTTGGGGCCCTGGAGCCGCTTACCGAGGAGGTCGGCCTCTCAGAGCTCTTCGTCGGCATCATCATCGTGCCGGTCGTCGGCAATATCGCCGAGCATATCGTGGGTGTCCAGATCGCCTACAAGAACCAGATGGACTTCTCGATGGGCATCTCCCTCGGCTCCTCGATCCAGGTCGCCCTACTCGTCACCCCCATCTTGGTCTTCTTCGGCGCCATCATCGGCCAACCCCTACGGCTGGTCTTCACCCCGCTGGAGCTCGGGGCTTTGGCCGCCTCCGTCATTATCACCGGCTTCGTCGCCCTCGACGGCAAGTCCAACTGGCTCGAAGGCGCGATGCTCCTGGGCGTCTACCTCATCTCCGCCCTGGCGTTCTTCTACACGCCGTAGGCGGGTGCCGGGCATTAGCGGCCGCTTTTCTCAGCCCGTACCCCGTACATGAGGGGCAGGGCGGGCACGCCCTCCGGCGGGGCCATCCGCCGTCCGGGCAACTCGCGCATGCCCGCATAACGCCGCTCCCCGTTGGAGTATGGGTACTCTTCGAGGGCCGTTATCTGTAGCCCAGCCCCGGCCAGGGCGGTGAGGACCTCTCCGAGCCCCCACCGGAACAGGTAACACGGTTCGGGGTTCTCGAACCCATCGGCGCCCTCCACGAAGCCGGCGGGCGTGAGCCCGCCGCCGGAGGCGGCTACGTAGTCGCCGACGCCCTCTTCGAGGATCAGCCGTTCTCCGCCGGATGGGTAGTCGCGCGCGAGGTACCAGCCTTCGTCCAAGACGTCCGCGGCCGGGTGGAAGTCCACGAGCACGAAACGTCCGCCGGGCACCAGGACACCCTCTATTCCACCGGCCCAGGAGGTGAGATCCGGCAGCCAGCAGACGACGCCGTAGGAGGCGAAGACTGTATCGAAGCGGGCACCACCCTTCGCGGTCTCCGCCAGCCACTCGTACACGTCGGCGCGGACGAACCGGGCCGGCACGCCGCTCGCCTCACAGAGGCGGCGGGCCGCGCGTACCGCCCCATCGCTGAGGTCCACGCCCGTCACCTCCGCCTCGAGGCGGGCGAGGCTCAACGAGTCGCCCCCGCAGTTGCATTGCAAGTGCGCCACCGTTCGGCCCGACGGGTCGCCAAGGAGTCGGAGTTCTTCGGGAAAGAGCGTGGAGCCGCCGGCCTTGAGGAAACCTGCGAGGTCCCCGCGGTGGCTTTCGTGCGCCCCCACGACCGCGTTCCACGAACGTCGGTTCTGGGCGCGCGGGCCGTGCTCCCCCGGCCCGCTCATCTTCCCCGCTCCTCGATGGCCCCCCGCAACACCGCGAGAAATCCCTCCACCGTGTCTTTCCAGCGCGGAAGACCGGCGGCCCGGCGTCGCGCGGCGGCGGACATCTCCTCCCTGAGCCCGCCGTCCGAGAGGAGGCGGCCCAGCGCTTCAGAGAGAGCGTCCGTGTCTCCCGGTGGGACGAGCAGGGCGGCCTGCCCGCCGACGACCTCGGGGACCGGCCCTGCCCGGCAGGCGAGTACGGGGAGCCCGAAAGAGAGCGCCTCGGCGTAGACGATACCGTAGCCCTCGTAGCGGGAGGGCAGCGCGAAGAGGGCGCCAGAGGCGTAGAGGCCGGCGAGGGTAGCGTCGTCGACCGGCCCGTGAACGGTGATCGAGGGGTCCCCCGCCGCGGCCTCCCGCACCTTTGCCGCGTAAGACGCGTCGGCGCCGGTCTCGCCGACGAGGTCGAGGACCGCGCCGGTCCCACCCACCGTCCGCCAGGCCCGGACGAGGTCGAGAACGCCCTTGCGTGGGATCCACTGCGCCACGCACAGGACACGCGGGATCTTCTCTGCCTCGCGAGGCTTCACTTCCGGATGACGACCCAGGTTGTCGAAGCCGGGCGGGACGACGCGGACGCGCGCGGCGGGGGCTCCCCTGCCCAGCAAGACCTCACCGCCGTGCCGGCTTACGGTGACGAGCCGGTCCGACCTGAGGAGGGGCACCTCGAGCAAACGCTCCCGGTCGTCAGAGGAGGGGTCGGCGACGCCGGGCAGTTCGTGGACCAGCGCCACGACAGGACGGCCGGATCTCCAACGGTCCAGGTGGGGGGCGACGACGACGCGGGCGAGCGCGTCCACCACCACGGCGTCGAACCGGGAGGGGTCGAACCCGTCGCCGAAAGCCGTCGCCGTCGCGGCCTGGTCCCCCGGTTCCGCGCCGCAGGGAACAAAGGCTTGCACCTCCACACCGTTCTCCACCAGTCCTTCAGCAAGGCGCTTGTTGTACAGGTAGCCACCGGTGAGACGGTCCGGGTCCCCCACCGTGACAGAGGCGACGCGCAAGGTCAGCCGAGGGCCCCCTCGCGGGCGGCGTAGACCTGCGGCGACTCCCAGACCCGCACCGTGAGGGTGGCGAGTCCACGCCCCCGGAGGGAAGGTGAGATCCCATCCCAACAGAACCCCGCCACTACCTCGGCGGTGGTGTTCTTGCCCGCGAGTCCTGGGACCTCGTCGAGATCCCGGTAGTGCAGGAGGGCAGCCACCCCTTCCACCGTCCCGCGGAGCTCGCCTACATCCAGCAAGCTCCCGTCTTCGGCCAGATCCTCGCCGCGCACCACCGACTCGAGCCTGTACGTGTGGCCGTGGGTGCGGGCCGCCGGCCCGAAGCATTCCCCCTTCAGGCGGTGGGCCGCCTCGAACGGCGCCGCGACGTATACCTCGTACATCAACCCTCCCCGTAGTCGAAGACGACCTGCACGGCCCCGTGGTTGCCCCTGTCGAGCATCCGGTAAACCCCGGGCGCCTCCCCGAACGGCACCCTACGGGAGACGAGCGAGCCCAGCGGGATGTGGTGGTCCCCTAGAAGCGAAATTACGACCCCCACCCTCCGTTCCCTGTCCCACCGGGCCGAGAGTTCCGGCGCTATCCTCCCCACCTGCGAGGGGC
>CADCUZ010000015.1 GCA_902806015.1 uncultured Rubrobacteraceae bacterium | reverse complement strand
CTCTTCGGCGACAGGCGCAAGAGGATGCTCGAGGATATCGCCATCCTCACCGGCGGCGAGGTCATCACCGAGGAGCTCGGGCTCAAGCTCGAGAACACCCAGCTCAACCAGCTCGGCAGCGCCCGGCGCGTGGTGATCACCAAGGACGACACCGTCATCGTAGACGGCGCGGGCGACACCGAGAGGATCGCAGACCGTATCAACCAGATCCAATCCGAGCTCGCGAACACTAGCTCGGATTACGACCGCGAGAAGCTCCAAGAGCGGGCCGCCAAGCTGGCCGGCGGCGTGGGCGTCATCAAGGTGGGTGCGGCCACCGAGACAGAGCTCAGGGAGAAGAAGCACCGCGTGGAGGACGCCCTTAGCGCGACCCGGGCGGCGCTCGAGGAGGGCATCGTCCCCGGCGGCGGGGTTGCCCTCTTGCACGCCCGGCAGCCGGTCGCCGACATGCTCGACTCGCTCGACGGCGACGAGAGGACCGGGGCGAGGATCGTGCACCGGGCGCTCGAAGAACCGATCCGCCAGATCGCCGTCAACGCCGGCGCCGACGGCTCCATCGTGGCGCAAAGGGTTAGGGATGAGGGCGGCAACGTGGGCTTCAACGCCCTGAGCGGCGAGTACGAGGACCTGGTCTCGGCCGGGATCATCGACCCGGCGATGGTCACGAGGAGCGCTTTGCAGAACGCGGCCTCCATCGGCTCGCTCATCGTCACCACAGACGTCGTGGTGGCCGAGCCCGAGCAGGGGGCCGGCGCCGCGGCGGTAACCAGAGCAGGCATGAACATGGACCTCATGTAGACCGGTTGGGGGCAGGGAGGGTCGGTGCGGGAGACAACGCGTAGCTGACCGACGGGCTAGGAACGCGATAAGCTGCCTGACGGCGTTCGTGGCGGCGTGGGAGAGCACCTCCTCGGAGAGGCCCCCAAACACCAATCCAAATCCTGGTAGGGGTCTCGTTCAGCTAAAAGGCCCGGCTACCCCTCGCAGCAGGCCTCTAGCGAGTGCTCTATAGCCGTGTGCGACGACATTGAACCCCTGGTACGGCGTCAATCACCTCGATGCTGCCGCATCAGATACCGAAGTCTCTGCCGTTTGTTCCTCAGGGCAGGCTATCTGGGGTATGGGTCAACTACTGTGCATACGGCTATAAGTGCTTGCCAGCCCGTCCCTCTTGTCGGCGTGGGTCATCCCGGAGAGCCATCGTGTCCGCCACCCGCCCGCGATGCCGGTAACCGAGTTGGCGCAAGAAGGGGAACTCGTGCTCACCCCGAGATACGGTCCTAATACAGGTGGGTAGAGGGGGTCCACGACGATCCTGAGCATCCGGGCCAGGGTGGTCCTGGCGGAGCCTTGGTCGCCCCGAAGGATCAGCACAAGGTAGGGCTCGTGAGCCTGAAGATCCGAACCGGCCAGGCGACGAGAAGCAGCCGATCCTGACCGAAGAGTGTCCGAGCACCTCCTGGATGGTCTTTAAGCGGATGCCTTTGTTTAGTAACGTTTGGCACTTTAAGTTCGGAATACCTGTTGGGTCGTACTTGACTCGGAAAATGCTAGTATTTAAGATCACAATCTGAAGGGGATTGTGGGATTAGGCGGGCTACCCGTTAAGGGCTTGGAGGCCAAGTCATGACCAAGCACAAGATTTATTTCGAGCCGGTCGGCATCGAGATCGAGGCCGACGAAGACGAACACATACTCGAGGAGTCGTTTCGTCAGGGCGTGATGCTGATGCACGGGTGCAAGGAAGGGCAGTGCTCGGCGTGCAAATCGTTTGTCCTGGAAGGCGACGTGGAGATGGACAAATACTCCACCTTCGCGCTGCCTGAGTACGAGAGCGAGGAGGGGTACGTCCTCCTGTGCCGCGCCCACGCCTACAGCGATCTGGTCATCGAGCTTATCAACTACGACGAGCATATGCTGAAATCGGGCGTCCCCATCCAGACGGTGCAAGCTGAGGTTACGGAGATCGTGCCGCTAACCCACGACATCCGTCGGCTGGTGCTCAAGCTGGTGGATCCGCCGGAGATGAACTGGATCACCGGGCAGTACGTCGAGATCACGATTCCCGGGACAGAGGAAACCCGATCCTACTCCCTTTCGAATATAGGGACCGCTGTGCCTGCCGCTCGCGACGACGTTCTGGAATTTATGATCAAGCTCTACCCGGGTGGGCGGTTTTCGACCCTTTTTCTGGAGGACGAGCTCAAGGTTGGCGATAGGCTGCAGGTAACGGGGCCGTACGGCACCTTCACGATCCGCGAGGACTCCGAGCGCGACATGATCTTCATCGGAGGCGGTGCCGGCATGGGGCCACTCTGGGCGCTTCTCAGCTACATGGACGCGCAGGGCCTCGACCGCAAGGTTACCTACTATTACGGAGCCCGTACGCGTAAGGACCTCTTCTACCTGGATAAGCTGCAAGAAATGTCCAAGCGCTTACCCAGGTTCCAATTCGTGCCGGCCCTGTCTGAGGCCGGGCCGGAGGACGAATGGGACGGGGAGACGGGCCTGATCACGGAGGTCGTCGAGCGCTTGGAGGGAGACTTAGCCGACGCGGAGGCTTATCTCTGCGGCCCCCCGCCCATGGTCGACGCCGCCATCGAGCTACTTGAGCGCAAAGGCGTTAGCGAGGACAACACCTTCTACGACAAGTTCACTGTTAGCGTGCCGCTAGGAGAAGAAGTCACAGAAGGTCCTACCAAAGGCCCTCTAGAGCAAATCCTGGCTAAACTGAGGACGAGACTGGGGACCGCAAAGGGGGAAGTGGAAGCCGCTGCCGGGGAGGTTGCGGAGGTGGTTGAGGCTGTGGAATCGGCTCCGGACGCCGCTCTCCCCTTCGATAAGGAAGCGGTGCAAGAGCACTTCCAGGAGGCGCAGGAGGCCCTGGAGTCGGCTGAGGAGGAGCTGGCAGGCGGTGAAGGAAAACCATCAACTTAAGGAGAGGAACTCTCTACCCGACAACCCTAGACGACGACATCACAAGGTATGTGATCGACTACGGCTGGCGACGAACTCGCCGGGGATTTGACGCTGGCCGAGATGGCGGGTGCGGTGCACATGAGCCCGGACCACTTCTCGCGTTTGTTCAAGGGATCGACGTGCCTACCCCGCACCGCTACGGTATCGGGCGTCGCGTCCAGCGGGCGAAGGGCCTCTACCCTCCGACGCCGGGCAAGTACCCACGCGCCCTCAACAAGGAGTCTAAGCGCGAGGCATGGACCATAGAGTTGCGCACGCGTGACGCGGGCGACGCTCACCATCCAGTATTCGGTACGCATCCAGTAGTAGAACGTCCGACTGCTTACTTGGCCCGTGAGCTAGCCAGATGTTAAAGAAGGTTCTGGTCGCCAACCGCGGAGAGATCGCCATCCGGGCGTTCAGGGCGGCCTACGAGCTCGGTATCCGCACCGTCGCGGTCTACACCCCCGAAGACCGGGGTTCCCTCCACCGGCAAAAGGCGGACGAAGCCTACGAGATCGGCGAGGTGGGCCACCCGGTGCGGGCCTACCTGGACATCGAGATGCTCGTCGGCACCGCGAAGCGGATCGGGGCCGACGCGATCTACCCCGGCTACGGCTTCCTCTCCGAGAGCGCGGCTTTCTCCCGGGCCTGCGAGGAGGCCGGTCTCACGTTCATCGGCCCGCCGGCCGATGTGCTCTCGCTTACCGGGGACAAGATGCGCGCTCGCCGGGCGGCCGAGGAGGCGGGCATCCCCGTGCTGCGGGCCTCGGAGCCCGTCCGGGGTTACGACGAGGCGGTGGCCGCCGCCGAGGGCCTCGGCTACCCGATCTTCGTCAAGGCCGCCGGCGGGGGCGGAGGAAGGGGGCTCAGGCGGATCGGGCGGCCCGAAGACCTCCCCGGCGCGGTAGAGACCGCGATCCGGGAGGCGCAGGGAGCGTTCGGCGATCCGACGGTCTTTCTCGAACGGGCGGTCGTCCGTCCCCGGCACATCGAGGTGCAGATACTGGCGGACGCCGCGGGCGAGGTGATCCACCTGTTCGAGAGGGACTGTTCCGTCCAGCGGCGCCACCAGAAAGTGCTCGAGATCGCCCCGGCCCCGAACCTGGACCCCGGGCTGCGCGAGAGGCTCTGCGAGGACGCTATCCGCTTCGGCCGCGCGGTCGGCTACCGCAACGCCGGCACCGTGGAGTTCCTCGTCGAGGAGGACGGGCGGCACACCTTTATGGAGACGAACCCGCGCATCCAAGTGGAGCACACCGTCACCGAGGAGACCACCGACGTCGACCTCGTCCACGCCCAGCTCAGGATCGCCGGGGGCGAGACGCTCTCGGACCTCGGTCTCGCCCAGGGGAGCATTCGGCAGCGTGGGGTGGCGCTTCAGTGCCGGGTCACGACCGAGGACCCGGCGCAGGGCTTCAGGCCGGACACTGGCAAGATCTCAGCCTACCGCTCGCCGGGTGGGGCGGGTATCCGCCTCGATGGCGGCACCACCTACCCCGGGGCGGAGGTGAGCCCCTACTTCGACTCGCTCCTGGTGAAGCTCACCACGCGTGGGGCGACCCTGGCGGCGGCCGCCCGCCGAGCGGGCCGTGCCCTGGCCGAGTTCCGGGTGCGCGGCGTGGCGACCAACATGGCCTTTTTGAGGGCGGTGCTCGCCGATCCCGACTTCCTCGCGGGGCGCCTGAGCACGTCGTTCATCGACGAGAGGCCACACCTCACCGCCGGTGCCGCCGGGCGCGACCGCGCCAGCCGGCTTCTCGATCTCCTCGCCGACGCCACCGTCAACCGCCCGCACGAGCCGCCCCCCTCGGCGCCGGATCCCCGCACCAAGCTCCCGCCCCTGCCGGACGGCGAACCGCCGCCCGGCTCCCGGCAGAGGCTGCAAGAGCTCGGCCCGGAGGGCTTCGCTCGCTGGCTGCGTGAGAGCACCGCGCTCCAGGTTACCGACACGACGATGCGCGACGCCCACCAGTCGCTTCTCGCCACCCGGATGCGGACCTTCGACATGCTCGCGGTCGCCCCCCACATCGCGCGCACGCTACCCGGGCTGTTCTCGGCGGAGGTATGGGGCGGGGCTACCTTCGACGTGGCCCTGCGTTTCTTGCACGAGGACCCATGGGAGCGACTCGCCCGCCTCAGGGAGGCCCTGCCCAACGTCTGCCTGCAGATGCTCCTGCGCGGCCAGAACGTGGTCGGCTACAGCACGTACCCGCCCGAGGTGGTGGCTGCCTTTGTGCAGGAAGCGCGCGTGGCGGGACTCGACATCTTCCGCATCTTCGATGCCAACAACGACGTGGATCGGATGCGCACCGCCATCGAGGCGGCCCTGGGGGCGGGGGCCCTGGCCGAGGGCGCGCTCTGCTACACCGGCGATCTTTGCGACCCGAAAGAGGATTTCTACACCCTGGACTACTACCTGCGCGTCGCGGAAAAGTTGGTGCGGGCCGGCGTTCACATCCTGTGCATAAAGGACATGGCAGGGCTCGTGCGCCCTCCGGCCGCGCAAGCCCTCGTGGGTGCTCTGCGGCGGGAGTTCGATCTCCCGGTGCACCTGCACACCCACGATACCGGCGGCGGCCAGCTCGCGACCTACCTGGCGGCGGTGGAGGGCGGCGTCGACGCGGTGGACGGCGCCGCCGCCCCCTTATCGGGCATGACCAGCCAGCCTTCCCTGGCCGCCATCGTCGCGGGCACGGACCACACCGGGCGCGAGACGGGCCTCTCCCTCGACTCCCTGGGGGACCTCGAGCCCTACTGGGAGGCGGTGAGAAGGTTGTACGCGCCGTTCGAATCGGGGCTGCGCTCCCCGACGGGCACCGTGTACCGGCACGAAATCCCAGGCGGCCAGCTCTCCAACCTTAGGCAGCAGGCGATCGCCCTGGGGCTTGCCGGACGCTTCGAAGAGGTAGAGCGCCTCTACGCCCACTGCGACGAACTGCTGGGCAGGCTGGTGAAGGTGACACCCACAAGCAAGGTGGTCGGCGACCTCGCCCTGTACCTGCTCTCCGCGGGGATAGATCCCGATGACCTCCGATCGGATCCCGGGGCGTACGATCTGCCGGACAGCGTCATCGGCTTTCTGCGCGGCGAGCTTGGCGCGCCGCCGCGAGGATGGCCGGAGCCGTTCCGCTCCCGGGCGCTCGTGGGCCGTAGAGAGCGGCAGGCCGACGGGCACGTCTTGAAAGAAGGCACGACGGCGCCCGATGGCGAAGACCGCCGGGCACGCCTGAACCGGCTCATGCTCCCCGGACCCGCCGCCGAGAGGGCGGCGGCCGAGGAACGCTGGGGCGACGTCTCGGTCGTCCCTACGAGGGCGTTCCTCTACGGGTTGGAGACGGGCGAGGAGACCGCGGTCGACCTGGAGCGAGGGGTCCGGCTCTACGTCCGGCTGGAGGCGATCACGGGGGCGGACGACCGGGGCATCCGGACGTTGCTGGTACTGCTCAACGGCCAGCAGCGCCCGATCGACGTCCTGGACCGTTCGCTCGAGCCCGAGGTCCCGGTGCGCGAGAAGGCGGACCCGAGCAACGACGCCCACGTCGCCGCGCCCATGACCGGGGTCGTGACGCTCGCGGTCCGCGAAGGCGAGAGGGTCGGCGCGGGGCAGCAGATCGCGACCTTAGAGGCGATGAAGATGGAATCGGTGGTCAGGGCCCCGACCGGCGGCACCGTCGAGCGTCTCGCCGTCCCTTCGGGCACGAACGTCGAGCCGGGCGACCTCCTCGCCGTCCTCGAGCCCGGGTGAATCCCGCTGCACTGACCACCGCTATATAGTACCGTGTAGCCCATTTTGGTAAACTGCTGGTATGGTAGACGGGGAATCGTCAGGGGTAAACGGGGAACGCTTGCGGGAGATCAGGATGTCCAGGGGACTCACGCCGCGCCGGTTGGAGGAACACAGCGGGGTTTCCTACGAGCGCATAAACGAGCTGGAACTGGGCGGCGGGGTGGCGGATGGCGACACGGTCGAAAAACTTGCCGAAGCCTTAGACGTCGAGCCCTCAGAGCTTCTCGCGGAGGATACCTAAGAAGCCCATCTCCCCTCTCGCGCACCGTGGGCGCTCCTGAAGGGGTAGGGTGCTCCACGAGGTATATCGGGAAGACGCGACGTATTCTACGAGAAGCGTCCTTGGTGGGCAGGCGGGGCAATAGGAGAAGGCCGGGGGCCCGTGGGGGCGGCACGGGAGCGCTGATCGAGGCGTCGCTGGGCGCGCCCTTCGGCGGTTGGAGGAGAATCATTGTCCTGGCCGTGGCCGGCGCGCCTCGGGGCTCGGCTTCGGGTCTTGGTCGGAAGTCTGCTACGCGCGTCCCTGCCGATGATCTCGGGGGTAGAAGGCATCGCCGCGCCGGAGGCCGTTGGGGAAGCCTCGAGCGGGGCGATCATCGGAGGTCTGGCGGGCCGGGAGAGGCTCGCCGGGCGAAGGCGGCAAAGCGGATTGCTCCGCCGACCGAAGTTAGACGAGGGTCACCTGGCATCGTACTCGGAGATCGAGGGTATGCCCGGGAGGCCCACCGCGGACCGGATGGCCCGCAGGATGGCCTCTTGCATCGCGCGCGCCCCCCACGCCCCGACCACGTCGACGACCGCGTCGATGGTGCCGACCGAGGCGGCGAAGACGACGTCCCCGTCCACGGTGGTGTGCACCGGTTCGATAGCCCGGGCCAAACCGTCGTGGGCCATCTGGGCGACCTTGTTCGCCTGCGGCTTGGTGAGCCGGGCGTTGGTCGCGACGATGCCGAGGGTGGTGTTCTCCCCCCAACGCATGCGTGCCGCCGCCTCCGGCAGCAGCGCGACGGTGTCCCCGAGCCCCCCCTCTTTGAGGCGGGGGCCGGCAAGGACCATGCCCCGCTCGTCGAGCACCCCTCCAAAGGCGTTCACGGCGGCGAGGGCGCCGACGACGAGGCCGCCGTCGAGGTGGACGGAGGCGCTCCCCAAACCGCCCTTCATCGCCCGCTCTATGCCGAGCACCTTGCCCACGGTGGCGCCGGTCCCCGCGCCCACGCTTCCCTGCGCGAAGGGGCCGCCCGCGGCGGAGACCGAGGCATCGTAGCCCATCGCGGCGTCCGGCCGGGCCGCCGCGTCCCCGACGACGAGGTCGAATAGGACGGCCGCCGAGACGAGCGGGACGCGCGCGACGCCAACGTCCAAGCCCACGCCCTTCTGCTCCAGAAAACGGACCACGCCGTCGGCGGCGGCGAGCCCGAAGGCGCTACCGCCGGTAAGGAGCAATCCGTGCGTGGGCCGCGCGGCGCCCACGGGTCCGAGGCGGTCCGTCTCCCGGGTCCCGGGCGAGGAGCCCCGCACGTCCACGCCCACGACGGCGCCCTCGGCCCCATCGAACAGGACGACGGTGCACCCGGTCAGGCCCTCGCGGTCGGTGGCGTGGCCCACGAGCACGCCGGGCACGTCGCACAGGTTGTCCGGCAAGGGGTCAGTCTTCTTGGTGTTGGTCCGGGCTCTCGGGGTCAGGCAGGTCCCAGTCTTCCGGGTCCGCGGGCTCGACGCCGGGGTTGTCGCGGGCGAGGAGGCCTAAGGGGACCGTCTCCTGGTCGGAGCGCTTCGGGCCGACCTGGACGATCACGGCGTCCCGGACCATCGAGTAGTCGACGACCTTGCCCTCCCTCTCCCCCAGTTTGACGACGGAGTTGCGGAACGGGGCGCGCTCCTTGAACTCCTTGTACGCATCGTGCTCGTAGCGCATGCAGCACTTCACTTCGCCGCAGCAGCCTATGATCTTCTCGTTCGGCGTCACCCCCTGCTGCTTGGCGAGCCTGACGTTTACCGGCCCCAGGTCCCTCGCCCTGCTCCACGTCGCGCAGCAGAGCGGCAACCCGCACGTGTCGCACCCCCCTGCATCCCCCGAGCGGTCCAGAAAACCGAACCGGCGGAACGTCACGTGGACGTCGTAGGCCCTCTGGAGACCGTCCTTTACCGGACGGAGGTCTACCTCCTTCTCGTCGGCCTGGTACTTGACCTCGACGTACTCGCCGTCCAGGGAGACGTCGCACCCTATAAACTCGACCCCCCCGATGCGGTGGTCGCGCGCGAGCTTGCAGGCCTCCACGCGCATCTCGCGCCCGAGCTCCCTGTTGCGGTCCTCCTCGCGCTCGTCCTCCTCGTCGACGATGCGCACTATGTCGTAGGGGTCCGCGTACGGCTCGCGGCGGCGGGGCGTCAGGGCGACGCGGCCCACGAAGTCCCCGACCTCCGTGGCGACGACGACCCGGTAGCCCACCCGCAGGTCGAGGTCGCGGGCGTAGCAGAGCCTGGCTATGCTCCAGCCGGGGATGCGTACGTCTACGAGCCGGGGAAGGGTTCCAGTATGTTCCGCCGGATCCGCGATAGCGCCACCTCCAGGATCGCCTCCGGTGAGACATTATACGCAAGCGCAGCCCGCGCTTCTCCTAACGCCAGGGCGGCCCCCGCCCAGTCCGCCCCCGGGTGCTCCCCGACCCGGGCCCGAAGCTCAGCGACGCGGTCCACGTTGGCCGCGAGCTCCTCCGCCCCCGCAGCGACGGCGCCCGCGTCGCGGTAGATCAGGGCCAGAAGATCCAAAGCCTCCCGCACCGCCCCGTCCCGCGCCGCCTTCCCCGCCCGCTTGGCCGCCTCCTTCGCCCGCCGGTCGGGCTCCTCGAACGAGGCGAGCACCTCTTTTTCCCGCGCGGAGCCTGCCGCCTCCGCCCGCGACACGATCCCCTCGACCGCTCCGTGGCGCCCCTCGAAGTCTTCGGCGAAGGAGAACCCCGCCCCGAAGACCGCCTCCCTGAGCCCAGCAAGCTGCGGGTCCTCGGCGTAGCGCAGGGCGAGCCCCACGCTCCCCCGCCCGAGCGCCGCCGCGAGGGCGGGCTCCTCCGCCCCGCGCGCGCGCAAGAATCCTTCCACCTCCGCCGTCGGCACGGGGTTGAACCTGACCGCCTGGGCGCGAGAGAGGATCGTCGGGAGCACCCCCTCGCGGGAGGTCGCGAGCAGGACGAAGACCGTCCTCCCCTCCGGCTCCTCAAGCGTCTTCAGCAGGGCGTTGGCGGCCTGCACGTTCAGCGTGTCCGCCTCAAGGATGAACACCCGGCGCGCGCCCTCGAAGGGCCGGCCGGCGGCGAGGCGCAGGATCTCCCGCACCTGCCCGATGGTCGTGAAAGCCCCCTCGGGCCGGATCTCAGCCAAATCCGGGTGCATCCCCCTTCGGGCGCGATCCTCGGCAGCCGGGTCCCCGCCGGCCACCAGCGCCGCCCCGAAGCGCCTCGCCACCGTCCTTTTGCCGACCCCTGGGGGCCCGAAAAAGATGTAAGCGTGCGCCGCCCGGCCGGTCGAAAGGGCGGTATCCAGTAGGCTGATGGCCCCGGCATTGCCGAGAACGTCGCGGAACGTCTCAGCCATCTCTCTGGTCCCAGCGGGCCGGCAAGGCCCATCCCATCCCCGCACCGACGGCGATCCTGATGCCAAGCGCGAGCTCATCCAAAAGCAGCCCTACCCCCGCCGACACCGGCGCCCACGTACTGTCCCGTCCGGTCCACGTTTCTCCTCAGAGGTCACGCTCGTCACGAGTATATTGCAGCCGCTGCATCTCCCCCACCACGATTCCCGCGAGTTCCTGCGGCGGGCTGGAGGCGTCGAGAACGACGATCCTGCCCGGTTCCGCGCGTGCCAGCTCCTCGAAACCCTCTTCCACCCGGCGCATAAAGCCCGCGCCGACGGCCTCGATCCGGTCGGGTGGCGCCCCAAGCCCCGCGGCCCGCCGTTCCCTCTCTCTCGGGTCGAGGCGCAGGTAGAAGGTCCTGTCCGGCATTACCGCGCCGACGGCGTGGGCGTTCAGCCCACGCACGGCCTCCGCGCCGAGCCCCCTCCCGAAGCCCTGGTAGGCGAGGCTGGAGTCGAGGTAGCGCTCGCACACGACGTCTTCGCCGCGCCCCAGGCGCGGCAGGATCTCTACCCGCGCGTGGTCGGCCCGCGCCGCCGCGTACAGGTACGCCTCGGTCCACTCCTCCATATCGGCCTCCGGGTCGAGCAAGATTTCCCGAATCCTCTCCGCCACGGGGGTACCGCCCGGCTCCCGCGTAAAGTGCGTGTCCGTATCCGATAGAGAGCCCTTCAGCGCGCGAACGAGCGTCGATTTTCCGGAGAAATCCAGGCCCTCGATGGTCACGAAGAGCCCCTTCGCGGGGGCGTCTTGCGGGGGTCTGGCGGCGGTCCGACCTACGCCGCGGCCTGGCGTCGGGCGTGGTGCTCGGCGGCCGAGACGTGGGCCTCAAAGAGGGCGCGCTGCTGGCGGCTCGCCCCGCGCATCGCCTCCGCGTGCCACTGCACTCCGACCAGCCACTGGTCCGGGAGGTTCCGACCCTCTATCGCCTCGATCACGCCGTCCGGCGAGCGGGCGGAGACCACGAGGCCGTCGGCGAGGTCCTTGATCCCCTGGTGGTGGTAAGAGTTGACCTTCGCGACCCCCCCGCCCGTTACCTCCGCGAGGTAAGAGCCGTCCCGCGCCTCGACCTCGTGGGCGACCTGCCACTTTGGCGTGCTCTGCCGGTGCTTCAGCACCTCCCCGCCGAACTGGGAGGGAAGGTCCTGGTACAGCGTCCCCCCGAGCACGACGTTCAGGACCTGCAGGCCCCGGCAGATGCCGAAGACGGGCACCCTGCGCCGCAACGCGGCCTCGAGCAGCGCGACCTCGAACGCGTCCCGCTCGGGGATGGTGGGGCCGAGGTTAGGCGAAGGCATCTCCCCGTAGTAGCCGGGGGCGAGGTCGCTGCCGCCGCTCAACAGCAGCCCGTCAAGGCCCCCGATCACGGCCTCGGCCATCCGCCGCTCCCCCACCGGCGGCAACACCACAGGCGCACCCCCGGCCTCGGCGACCCCGGCGACGTAGTCGAGGTCAGCCCGCACGAAGTGCCCCAGCGGGCGCTCCGCCACCTGGTCCACGTCCTCTTTCAATGTCGCGGTTACGCCGATTATCGGGGTCAATGTCTACTCACTTTTTAACGGTTTGTTCGTATACCTCAACTATAACGCAGCAGAATAGCAAACCACGGCGGCGATGGCGAGGATGAGGAGGTAGCCGCTGACCCTCGTCGGGCGCGTCGGCGGTCGGGCGGGACGTTCGTAGGGAATGTCGAAGTCGAGCCGGTCGGCTAGGTGGTGGACGTCACCGGTTCTTTGGCGCTCTCCTCTGATGGGTTCTCCCCCTCCCCTTGCTCCTTGGCCTTCTCGGCGGCTTCCTTCTGGGCCAGCTTCTTTGGGCATTCCATGTTGATGCACGTTACCCAAGGACGCTTGCCGCCAAGCACCTTGATCTCAGGGGAACCGCAAGCATCGCACTCCGTGCCGAGCGGGATGATCTCGCCGCGCTGCGGAAGCGGGTAGGTCACGTTGCAGTCGGGGTAGCCCGAGCAGCCGACGAAGCGCTTGCGGCTCTTGCGGCTGCGGCGGACGATGAGGTCGTGCCCGCTCTCGGGGCACTTGCCTAAGGTTTCGTCGGTGCGGATGCCCTCCCAGACGATGTCCGCGAACTCCGTCTCGACATTTTGGAGGTGGTCGTAGACGCGGCGCAACACGTCGCGGGACTCGTCCACGACGGAGTCTTTTGAGATCCTGCCCTCCGAGATCGCGTCCATGCTCCTCTCGAGCTCGGCGGTCATCTCGTGGGAGGCTATCTCGGAGGCAAAGTCCGTGAGGGCCTCGGCGACCTTCACGCCCTTCTCCGTGGGCACGAGCGGGTCGTCGTGGACGTAGCCGCGGTCGTAGAGGTTCTGGATGATGTTCGGCCGCGTGGCCTTGGTGCCGAGGCCGAGGTCCTCCATGACGTTGATGAGCCTGCCCGCGCCATAGCGGCCCGGCGGCTGGGTCTCTTTGGCGTGGATCGTCTTATCGACGACCTTCACCACGTCCCCCTCGTCGAGGTTGGGTATCTCCTCGTCGGCGCGGCGGCTGTACGGGTAGACCCCGAGCCAGCCCTCCTCCGTGACGACCGTGCCGCCCGTGGTGAGCGGCTCGCCGCCGGAGTCGAAGCGCAGGGTGGTGCGCAGAGACTTCGACGGTTCGGAGAGCGTGGCAAGAAAGCGCCGGACGACGAGCTGGTAGATCTTCCACTGGTCGTCCCGCAGCGCCTTCTTGGAGGCGTAGCCCGTCGGGTAGATTGGAGGATGGTCCGTCGTCTCCTTCTTCCCCCGCGTAGGCGAGAGCTTGCCGCCCTGCAGCAGCTTCTCCGCGTAAGGCCCCGCGCCCTCGACGCGCTTGAGGTAGCCTAGCACCTCGCGCAGGTCCAGGGAGCGCGGGTAGACGGTGTTGTCGGTCCTCGGGTACGAGATGTAGCCGTCCGTGTAGAGGTCTTCGGCGAGGCGGGCGGCCCTGGACGGGCTGTAGCCGAGGCTCGCCGCTGCGGTCAGGAAGCCCGTGGTGTTGAACGGCGTCGGCGGCTTGCGGGTCGCGGACTTCTGCTGCACCTCGGTGACGGTCGCCTCGTCGGCGACGTTCTCGTAGGCTTCGTTGACCCTCGCCTCTTCCTCGAAGCGGACGGTCCCGTGATGGACGGTGAACGGCTCGCCGTTCTTCAGGTTCACTTCTAGCTCCCAGTAAGGAACCGGGACGAAAGCGCGCCGCTCCTTCTCGCGCTCGGCGATGAGCACTAGGGTCGGGGACTGGACGCGGCCGACGGAGAGAAAGGCGCTCCCGTAGCGCTTCGTGGCGCGCGAGACCCACCGGGTCAGGGTGGCCCCCCAAATCAGGTCGATGTCCTGCCGCGCCTCGCCGGCCTCGGCCAGCTCCCTGGAGACCTCGACGAGCTCGTCGAAGGCCCTGCCGACCTCCCCCGGCGTCAGCGCGGAGAACCGGGCCCGCTCGACGTGGCCGACCAGCTTCGGGTTCGCCTCGAAGACCAGGGAGAGCGCCTCCACCCCTATAAGTTCCCCCTCGCGGTCGAAGTCCGTCGCGATGACGACCCTGTCCGCCTTTTTGGAGAGGGACTTGACGGCGTCGGCCACTCCCTTCTCGGAGACGGATTTCAGGATCTCGGCGTCGATAAGCTCCCGCGGCTCGACCTTCTGCCAGTTGGAGTACTGCTCCGGGTACTCGGGGTTGAGCACGTGCCCCTTGAGACCCACCGAAACGGTCTCCTCGCCCTTCCACATAAACGTTTGGTGCGGCACGGAGCGGTGCTTGCCCTCCTTCACCGAACCCTCGGACAAGAACTGGGAAATCTTCTTTGCCGTGTTGGCCTTCTCAGAAATAATAAGTCTCATATTGCTCCCGTTTATAACACAGTGCAGCCATTACATTGCGAGGACCTTGCACGCAAGGTAGGAGGGTGGGTACGCACCGCGCCACGCGAGAACAGGCAGGGTGCCGGGTCGCGGGGAAGCGGGGTCAAGCGAGGTCTGCCGGAGGCTCTGGGATATCCCGTGCCGCTCCGCCAGCTTCTCCGGGGCCGGCATGGCCCAGCTCTGCCCCGCCCCTCCCGACTCGACCTCGTGGAGGTCGCAAGCTCAGGAGGTATGACCTGATGTCCGTCCTTCCGAAGGGTCTGACCGTTTCGTTGCACGGCCGCCTTGCTCCGCATGACGTTATTTAGGTTAGGACAGTTCGGACAGAAGACCACCGGGCGCGTAGGGGCCACTATAGTGGTCGTCAGGAGGGCCGGCGCGATGCCGTTGGCGGCCTACCGATCGGGTCCGCCGACGCGGGCAGAGCGACGAGCGCGTCGCCCCACCGGGCAAGCGCCGGGTGGCCCGGTCTTTTTCGAGGCCGGGTACGGCCTCGAACCCGGTCCGAGCGAAGACCCCCGCAGACGCATTCCCCCCGTTCCCGGGCATCCTCCACTACCCGCCGCACCGTCTAGCTTTGGTTCCAGCCCCCGAAGTCTTCTCTACATCGACTGCATCGCCGTAGAGGCGGACCCCAAGGGCCCTACTGTGCCAGGATGGCCTCGATTTTCGGAGAACCTCGTCCGACGCCCCTTCGAGAAGCGACACGGCGTCGATCCGCGCGGTGGGGTCCGTGCCTAGCCCTGCCATGCTTGACGTAGTGATTTGACAGAGTCATCCAGGCTCATCGGTCGCCCGGAGCTTACGGGGGGGTAGACATCGAGGGCAAGGGACAAGGCGTGCCGGGCGTGCAGATTTGCCAGCGTGGGGAGAAAGTTACTAACGGCGCTTCCGAGTGCTTGGGGGTAACGGTCGCTAATAAGCGCCAGGAACGCGTCATGCAGGCGGTGTACGGGGCCCAACAACCTCTCGCCGACCGCGTCCACGACCCCATCGACCCACCGAATCCGCGCGTGCTCCATTTTTTCTCGCGGCGGGGGCGCTGCTGATCCCAAAGGCCATGCTGGGAGCGACAAGCCGAACTATGCGAACGGTGGACTGATCGAGGCCGGTAAACCGCGCGGCCGGGACGGACTAGCCCGGTTCCTTTATTCGGTCTCCAGCGGCGCTTCGCCGAGTATCCTTCGCACCAGCAGCAATCCCAAGATACCGATAAGCGTGGCCCACCAGAGGGTCGCGAGACGGATTACGAACGTGAGCGCCCCGGCGAGCCCGGAGGGCATCCCGGCGAGCCTCGTGAACTGGAGGGCGAGCCCGGCCTCGACCGCGCCGATGCCGCCGGGGATCATGCTGAGCACGCCCAGCAGTGAGCTGACCGCGAAGACGAAGACGATCAGCAGGAAATCCTCGTTCGCACCGAGCCCGACGGCGCAGAGGTAGACGCCGAGGCACTCGAGGCCCCAGGAGAGGAAGGAGACGATCGTGCCGACCGCGAGCGCGCGGGCGCCTAGCAACTCGTTGGACGCACCGTGGAAGGCCCGTAGGTGCGGTGCGAGGCGGTCGAGCAGGGGCAGCTTGAGGAGGACGCGCTCGGCGAGCAGCGAGAGCGCCTTCGAGCGGAGGACGGCTATGCCAAAGACCGCCACGCCGAGGAAGGCGAGCATCGTCCAGGGGGGCAGGTCCAGGGCGAACGCCCCTATAAAGCCCCAGAGTACCATCCCCGTTCCGTCGGTGGCCCGCTCGGCGACGACCGCCGGTGCGGTGCGCGCGATGGGGGCTCCTGAGGCCTGGCGGACAAAGACGCTTTTCAGGATCTCCCCGAGCTTGCCGGGAGAGATGGTCATGGAGAGCCCGGCGGCGAAGATAGCCGCGTTCGTCGCGAGGGGGACGGAGACCTTGAGCACCTTCAGGTAGTAGTGCCAGCGAAAAAAGCGCCCGACGTAGGAGAGCGAGACGAGGCCGAGAACGGCGGGGATCAGGGCCGGGTCGAAGCGCGCGAGGGCGGAGACCACGGCCCGGAAGTTGAAAAAGAAGAACAGGGCCGCGTAGACGGCGATGCCGAGGGCGACCGCGAGGACGAGGTTTCTGCCGAGCTTCTCCACCCTAGAGGAAGTATATGGTCACGCCGACGACGACGAGCCAGAGGAAGAGGGAGACCTGCAGGGGTCGGTCGGCGAGGAGCAGGGTGTCGGGGTTGCCGCCGCCGTCGCGGTGGACGAGGAGCATGTAGCGGAAGATTCCGTAGACCACAAACGGGATGCTCGCCATCATGAAGATCTCGTCCTGTCGTTCGTAGACGGTGAAGGTGTAGAGGGTGTAGGCGATGATGGTTGCCGAGATCATGATGTTCATCATCTCGTC
>CADCUZ010000014.1 GCA_902806015.1 uncultured Rubrobacteraceae bacterium | reverse complement strand
GGGAGTACGGCTTGGCGGCCGTCGTGGGGGTGGAGCATGCCACCCGGCTGATCCGGGATGGGCAGCGGATCCGCGTGCATGGAACGGACGGGTACGTCGAGATCCTGCCCTAGCGGGCCAGCCCGACAGGTAGCCGGGCGGCACGTGGGCGGTCAGCCAGACGCCGTTGGCGGCCTGGTAGAAGGCGTGGCCGGCCGCGTGCATGGCCGCGGGCGGCGTCCACCGTCAGGATGACGGGCGCCTCGCGGCGCGCGCCCACCTGGGTCGCGGTCGCCGGGGTGGCGGGCGCACCAGGTTGACGCGCACATCGCGCGGAACTCCGCCACCTTCTCCTCGTCCCAGTCCGGCCCCGGGTCGAGCCAGAGAGCGTATTGGGCATACAGCCACCCCGACCATCTTGGAAGGGCCGCTACGCAGGCGCGGACCGGCCCTTCTCTGCCGCCCCCTGGATCCCGAGGTAGCGTCCGCGCGTGTGGTGTGGAGACGGAGCGAGCGATCGCGCACCCTTCGATGCGGTCTCGGAAGTGGCCCCCAGGTCGCGGGCCACCGAGGTGGTCTCGGCCTCCGCATGGGAAGCGCGGAGTCGAGCAGCACCTGGAGGGATGGCCGCACGCGGACGGGCCGATCGGAACCAAGCCCGCCGAGACAGGGGGAGGTCACCGGGCAGTCGAGAGGAAGCCGGCGAGGCTCTCGAGCGTCTGGCCCAAGCCCATCTCCATCGACGACATCGTCGCCTCGCGGAAGGCAGCGAGTTCTGCGTCAGAGGCGTCGAGGGGCGTCGAGCGTAGGGTCAGCAGCGTGCCGGAACCGATTCCGGCGTGCCGCTCCAGGGTCACGGTGATGGCGATACGCGCCGGCCACGGTCCTCCGAACGGCGAGGGGGCGACGTTGCGGTTGGCGTCCGCAAACGAGAGGACGAAGCCGGGCCGTCCTGGCGCCTCCACCTCGGTGAACTGCCAGAGCTCCCAGGTCTCGGGGACCTTGGGCCCACGGAAGCTGCAGAAGAACGTACCTCCGACGTGCAGGTCGAGATCGGCGGTTAGCCGCAGGCGGAGGGGATGCTCAGGATGATCGACAGGCACGCAGTACAGCAGATGCTGACGGCCGGGGTCCGTATCGGAGAGGTAGCCCGGCATTTCGAGGTTTCGCGGCGCACGATCGAGCGGATCCGCAAGGAGCCGGCGGTCGAGGGGGCGGAGGACGCAGTGGCCCGCTGGAAGCGAGAGGTCGGGCGGCCGCCTGTGCCGGCCACGGTCCGGGAGCAGATGCGGGCGCTCATCGCGGAGGACCCGGAGGCGCCGTCGCTGGACGTGCTGCGCCGGCCAGGGACGCCGCCTACGACTACGACCAGGAGACGGTGGTCCAGCTCCAAGAGTGGCTGGAGAGGGACGGCTACACCTACCCGGCCATGACCATGGAGGGGGCGATGCCCAACTACTTCACCATCAACGGCAAGTCCTACCCCGAGACCCAGACCGTTCGCATGGAGGTGGGCGAGAGGCTGCGCATACGTTTCATCGGCTCCCACAACAACTTCGTGCACCCCATGCACGTCCACGGCGGCCCCTTCGAGGTCGTCGAGACAGACGGCAACGTCGTGCCCGAGGACGCGCGGATCTTGAAGGACACGGTCAACGTCGGGCCCGGGGAGCGCTACGACGTGGTCTGGGAGGCCAGGAAGCCGGGCAAGTGGCTCATCCACTGCCACATCCCGCACCACACGACCAACGACAACACCGAGCAGGAAGGCGGTGGAGGCCTGATGGCGGTGATCGAGGTATCGGAGTAAAGGAGCTATGCGGGCCAGACGGACAACCTGAAAAAGGCTGAGAGCAGAACTACGAGGCGGACGACAATGCCGGCGGTGGCGGTGGCCCGACCACATCCGGACGCGGGTGGCGGTAGCCGCCGAAGATTATATCCAGCCTCCTGTAAAACCCACGATTAGGCCGGGCAGGTGCAGCCCTTAGGGTCTCGTGCACGGACCCGGCAACCGGCCGATGTTGCGTTGCTGAACAAAGTTACCGCCCGTCGATGACCTTAACCTCGAATGCCCGCTCGCTTAAAGCGCACTTTCTTATCACCATCGCCTCCCGACAGAGCGCGGAAGACTAGCTTGGGAGACTTAGTGTTTCTAGATTCGTACCTTCCCAAAGAGCCGGACCTGGCCAGGCTTCAGATGGACGGTGCGGAAGAGATTGTAGGAAAGGAAGTGCTCAGGGGGAAGCTCGTGGCTGAGCGTAAAGATCGAGATCGGTGGACCCTTCGTAACCTACGCGACAGCCTTCAAGTTTAACGAGGGTGGATAGGCACAGGTGTTATAGGGATGCCTGCCACCGGGTAGGTTGCGAGAAGCGAGCTGTTTGCCTCTACGATGTCCTCCGTCTAAGATGTCTGTGGGGTCCGCTAACGGAACTTCAACACCCGTGGTAGGGAGTAAGAGGCGCCTTGTGGCTCGGCACAGCGAAAGAGGAGCCTGCGGAAAGAGATAGCCACAAATAGGAGTCTGCTAATGAGACCGTCGCATCCATCTTACGTTGGGTCGGAGACCGTTGGTTCCGAAAAGAGAATTCTAGGCGGGCTGCTCCTGGCTGTGGTGGCCTGTACGCTGCTGGCCTCCGTTGTAGCTGTTCTGGCGTTTCCCGCGCGCTCTGCGCGAGGTGCCGCAACGCTCCCACCCAACTTCGCGCGCTCTCAGGTCGCCGGTGGCCTGGCGAGTCCTACGGCCTTGGAGTTCGCGCCCGACGGTCGGCTGTTCGTGGCCGAACAACGCGGCACGCTGCGAATGGTAAAGGCGGGCGGGACCTTGGCGACGGTCTTGGATATCTCAGGCAGGGTCGACCCGGCGGGGGAGCGGGGTCTATTGGGGGTTGCCTTCGACCCCGGTTTCGCCAGCAACCACTACGTTTACCTCCACTACACGCAGAAAGCGACCGGCAACACCCCGGCCCACAACCGCATCGTTCGCTTCAGCGTCAGCGGCGATACGACCGTTGCGGGCAGCGGGAAGCCCATCCTGAGGCTAAACAACTTGAGCACCGCTACAAACCACAATGGAGGGGCCATACACTTCGGTAAGGACGGCAAGCTCTACGTAGCTGTGGGCGACAACGCCAACGCAGACAACGCGCGGTCCTTGCGCAACCTCAAAGGGAAGATGCTGCGCATAAACAAGGACGGCACCATCCCTTCCAGCAACCCCTTCTACAACAGGACCTCGGGCAAGAACCGGGCCATCTGGGCTCTGGGCCTGCGCAACCCCTTCAAGTTCGCCGTTAAGCCCGCCACCGGCACGATCTTCATAAACGACGTGGGAGAGGCTACCTGGGAGGAGATAAACCGGGGCGCGTCGGGTGCCAACTACGGCTGGCCCCGCCACGAGGGTCCCGAGTCAGCCCGCTCCCACGTGCCCCCCATCTTCGCCTACGGGCACGGCGGCGACCCCGCCGCCACGGGCTGCTCGGTCACGGGGGGCGCCTTCTACAACCCGACGACCGTCCAGTTCCCTAGCGGGTACGTGGGCGACTACTTCTTCTCGGACTTCTGCAGCGGGTGGATAAGGAGGTACGATCCCACGAGCGACAAGGCAGTTGGATTTGCTACCGGTTTGGACAGACCCGTCGACCTCAAGGTGAGCAAGGACGGCAGTCTCTACTATCTGACCCGAGGATCCGGAGCCGATACGGGCTCGATCAGCAAGGTTCGATTCACCGGCAACTAGGCGCTATTCGGGGCTCGACCGGCACGCGTAGCTCTAGGCGACCGTCGACCCGCCACGAACGCGCGGCCATGATCGGCGGATGGTTCTCGACGAGGTCTCGAAATGGTCTATTGGCCTGGATCTTAATCCTCTCTGGGCGGACGCGGGACTTGTGCCGAGCTTGACCGCGCTTCGCCGGGGCAACGTCTTCAGGAGTTGGTGGGCTGCTCACCGACGTACCGGGCGCGCGGCCTGATAATCTTGCCGTCCTCGTATTGCTCGATGGCGTGTCCTACCCAGCCGACCGTCCTGCCCAGGGCGAACAAGGCGAGCGCCCCGCCCGGCGGCAATCCCAGCACCCTCGCGAGCACCACCAGCGCGAAGTCCACGTTCGGCCGCTCGCCCATCAGGTCGCCGGCCGCTTCCGCCACATCCTCGCCCAACTTCAAGGCCTCCGAGTCGGGGTGTTTCGCGGCGAGGGACGCGAGCAGCGCCGCGCCCCTAGGGTCGCCTTCGGGGTAGAGCCGGTGGCCGAACCCGGGCATGGCCTCTCCCCGCCTCAGCCGGGAAGCGGCGACGCCCCTGGGATCGCCGGCCGCCTCGGCCTCCGCCAGGAGCGCTTCGACGCGTCCCGTGTTGCCGCCGTGCTTCACTCCGCCGAGCGCCGCGAGTCCCGCCACCACGACGGCGTAGGGCGTGGCCCCTGCGGACGCGACGCACCTGGCGGTGAAGGAAGAAACGTTCAGTTCGTGGTCCGCGCAGAGGACGAGCGCCCGATCAAATAACGCCGCTGCTCCCTCCTCCCGTGGAACCCAACGGCGCTGCAAGGCGCGGGCCACGGTGTCACCGGAGCCCCGCCCGTCGCCGGTCGCCGACGCCACGAGCAAACGCAGCATGCGGGCGCCGGTCCTGGCCACGGCCGCGGGGCGCACATCGTGGGCGGCGGGGTCCCCGGTCTCCGCCCCCTGGAGCGACATCCCGAAAGCCTCCGTGGGCTGCTGCGGCCCGGCCTCCCAAACTTCGAGCCCGGGATGTTCGGGGATGGTGTTCCCGGCGGACGCCCGGAAGACCTCGGGAAGCGTACCGCGATCATCCCTGGTCATGTTCCCGGTCCAGATCAGCTCGGCGACCTGTTCCAGCGAGCAATTCCTGGAGAGGGCGACAGCGTCGTGGCCCCTGTAGTACATCCGGCCGTCGGCGATCAGGGTGATGGCCGACTCCATCACCGGCGTGCCCCAGTCGAGGGCGCCCGCAGTGGCGCGGGCGGGATCCCGCCGCTGCTCCTTGCGTTCCTTGAGCCTCCGTATGTCCTCCGCCCGGTAGCGCCGGTAGCGCCGCTTGCCCCCGATCGCCTCCGAACGGACGAGCCCACGGCTCACGTAGGCGTACAACGTCGCCACGGTGACGCCTAGTTCCTGCGCCGCCTCTCGCGCCGTGAGGTAACGAGTCCCGCCCATGCCCGCCGCCATCCCTTCTTATACCGCAGGGGTCATAACTCAAGCACAACATCCGTTGTAGTTGATTCAATAATCAACATTGATAATACACTGTCGCTATTCTACAGTAAAGATAGTTCGAGCGGCAGGAGCGGCATGTACACGCGGAACAAGGGGAGGGACTCGTGCGGGAGCGAAGGCGATGCCCACCTACGTCTCGGCGAGACCTGCCCTGGGCGCGGAGGCGCCTAAGATACCGGGCAGCTCAGGCCCGAGGGATGAACGCAGTGTGGTGGGTGACTAACGGGACAGTTTACAGGGAGAACGCGAGATCGAGGAGGTTGTTGCCAAGATGAGTGACGTGACTTCAGCCGCCTCCGCGCCGGGGCTCGAGGACGTGGTCGCGACGAGGACGCGCCTCAGCAACGTCGATGGGACGGCTGGACGCCTAATCATAGCCGGTTTCCCCCTCGAGGAGATGGCGGGCCGGGCTTCGTTCGAGGAGACGCTGTACCTGCTCTGGAACGATGCGCTGCCCGACGCGGAGCAACTCTCGGGTCTGAAGGAGGATCTCGCCGCCCGCAGGGCGCTGCCCGAGATCACCACGGACCTCTTGGCGTCAGCCGCCGCCGAGCGGTTGCCGGCGATGGACGCCCTGCGGATGGCCGCCGGGACGCTTGGGTCGCGAGACGGGGACGACCGCGACAACGCCCTCCGGGTCGTTGCCGCTTTCCCGACCGTCGTCGCTACCTACCGGCGCCTTTCGCGGGGCGACGAGCCGGTCGGACCCGACCGCGAACTCTCGCATGCGGCGAACTACCTCTACATGCTCTCCAGCGAGGTCCCGAGCGACGAACGGGTGAGGGCATTGGAGACGTACCTCAACGCCGCCTCCGACCACGGCATGAACGCCTCGACCTTCACCGCCAGGGTGATCGTCTCCACCCGCTCGGACCTGGTCTCGGCGGTAACGGGGGCCGTCGGGGCCCTCAAGGGGCCGCTGCACGGCGGCGCCCCGGGCCCGGCCCTCGACGTCGTCTTCGAGATCGGGGAGGCGGAAAGGGCTGAGCCCTACCTGCGGGAGAAGCTGGACCGCGGCGAGAGGCTCATGGGCTTCGGGCACAGGGTCTACAAGACGCGCGACCCCAGGGCCGACGTACTCGCCGCGGCGGCCGAACGGTTGTACGCCGCCGACGCCGACGGGGACCTCTACCGGCTCGCCATCGCGGTGGAAAAGACGGCCGTGAGGCTGCTCGAGGAGTACAAGCCCGGACGCAACCTCTACACCAACGTCGAGTACTATACCGCGCTGCTGTTGCACGGTCTGGGGCTGCCGAGGGAGCTCTTCACGCCCACCTTCACCGCCAGCCGGGTGGCGGGTTGGACGGCGCACTGCTTCGAGCAGCGGGAACTGGACCGGATCATCCGTCCGCAGTCCGAGTACGTCGGGGTCCAAGACCGCGCGTGGGTACCGCTGAGCGAGAGGTAGCCCCATCGGGGACGCGAACGGAGGATGGACGATGAGACGACAGAACGTAACTAATGAAAGCGAGCTGCGGTGGGCCGAGCACTCCCACGGGGAAAAGTTCGGCTACAGGCGCAAGTCCCTCGGCTCTGCCGCCGGTGGAGAGAAGCTCGGGTGCAGCCTCTACGAGGTGGAGCCCGGGCTTAGGGCTTGGCCCTACCACTACCACGGCGCCAACGAGGAGGCCATCTACGTGTTGGAGGGTTCGGGCACGCTCCGTATGGGCGGCGGGGAAGTCCCCCTCGAAAAGGGCGACTACGCGACGTTCCCGGCCAGCGCAGTAGCGGCGCACCAGCTCATCAACACTTCGGGCGAGATCCTGAGGTACTTGTGCTTCTCTACCATGGCGGAACCGGACGCGATGGTCTACCCGGATTCCGGCAAGGTTGGCATCTTCGTGGGCGCGGCGCCGGGCGGTCCCAATGAGAAGAGGGTCCTGAGCGGGTTCTTCAAAGAAGAGGACGGGGTGGACTACTACGAAGGCGAGGGGTAAGAGTCCGATGTCGGCACAAGATATCGGACCTTCCCCACGCACTTGACCGCACGACCGCCGTCTTGAGCGGGGGGTCGCAAGGGAAAAGGACACAGCAGTACCGACCAGGGCGGACGTATGGATGCGCTGGGTCGGATGAGTAGCGATCTGGCATCGGGCGAAGCGAGGGCTGCCGTCAGGCGGCGGCTTCGGCGGCAGGCCCGGGCGTGCCGCCTGCTGGGCTCGCCGCTTTACGCCGGGCTCTTGGAGCGTTTGGCCGCTGACGCGGAGGACGGCGGCCCGGCGTGGACCGTCCTCGCGGGCCACGAAACAGACCCGCCGGGCTCCGCCCTCACCCTGCGGCTCATGGGCGCCGTCCACTGCCTGGTGCTCCAGGGTCGCGCCCTCCCTCGCTCGGCCAAGCACGACGGCGGACGGCATCGCGGGGGCGCTGCGCGAGGAGATACAGCTGGGCGCCCTCGTCCCGGGCGAGCCTATCCGCCAGGAGGAGGTCGCCGCGCGGTTCGGGGTCAGCCGGATCCCCGTGCGGGAGGCCTTCGGGCGGCTCGAGGCCGAGGGGCTAGTGGTCGTGCGCCCCGACCGCGGCGCCTTCGTGGCGGTGCTGACCGCCGAGGTGTTGCGGGAGGCCTACGAACTGCGCGTCCTGGTCGAGGGCGACCTGCTCGCCCGAGCGGTGACAGGCCTCACGGCGGCGCATCTCGCCCGGGCGGAGGCGCTGCACGCCGCGCTGGGCGCCGCCGACGACCCCGGCGAGCAGGGCGATCTCAACCGCGAGTTCCACCGGGTCCTGCTCGACCCGGCGGACCGCCCCCGGCAGCGCGCCCTCGTGGAGCAGTTGCGCGGCGGGGTGGAGCGCTACGAGCGGGTGCGACGGGCGCTGCTCGGCGAGACGGCGGCGTTCCAGGAGGACCACCGCCGCGTCCTCGACGCGTGCCGACGGAACGACCCCGGCGGCGCTCTCGCGGCCCTGATGGATCACCTGGCCGCGTTCGTCACGGGCGGCACGCGCGGGATCGGCAGGGCCATCGCGGTGCGTCTTGCCGAGGAGGGTTGCAGGGTCGGCGTGTGCGGCAGGGATCGCGGGGCGTTGCGGGAGACGGCAGAGTACCTGCGCGAGCGTGGCGGCGACGCGGTGGGGGTGGAGGCGGACGTGTCGCGGGCCGGGGAGATCGAGCGGTTCGTCGCGGGTTGCGCGGACTCCTTCGGGAGCTAGACCTCCTGGTGGCGAACGTCGGCGGCGCGTCGGGAGGGCCGCTGCTGGACTCTACACGCGAGGACTGGGAGCGGACCCCGGGTTTGAACCTGCCGCACGCCGTTGACGCCAGCAGCTGTGCGAAGGTGGGTTGGTCGGACTGGCAGGGCTCCTGCCGCTTGGTGTGGCAGGATGCGGCGAGAACCGACAGGACAACCCAGAGAGCAGTCAAAAAAACAAGCAGCAAGAAGGGCAGCGGGAGGATAACTTGCGGGCATGTTTGGGGACCGTCATTCCATCGTCATGTTCGTCGTCATTGGCGAAACCGCATAGATATGCGATTTTCTCGTACCCCCGACGATAATGACGCTCATGTGCGCAGGTTTTTCTAGACGGT
This sequence comes from uncultured Rubrobacteraceae bacterium, assembly GCA_902806015.1. Next base: position 8,000 of record CADCUZ010000014.1, on the reverse strand, counting down.
GGCGGCTGTGTCTTTCGTTAGAGCTGGATCCCCTCAACACCTATCGGAGAGACACACCCCATCATGGTTTCGGTCTGCCGTCGGGGGTTTTCGGTTCGGTCAATTCGTAGCCCTCTTCCCCCGGAATTTGGGGTGGTCACCACTTGTGGCAGGGGTTCTCTACCTGTGGTGGGGAGACCGAGCGATCGGGGCTCCCCTTAAGCCTCGATCGGTGAGGGGCCGATCATGTTTGCCGCCTTTCTATGCCTGTCTCGTCCTTAGGGTGGAAGCGATCGGCTCCTCCGGAGTCAGAGGTCAACAGATAGATGGCGTCGCCCGGTGCGCGACCGCCGTTTGTGAGCACGCGCCGGGGGGTAGAGGAAGAGCGTGGCCGACGAGACGCTGTCCAGAGTGGAGCTGGCGCACCGCTATGCCGATCTCGGGGACGTGCGGCTCCACTACGTCGAGGCGGGGGAGGGACCACTCGTGTTGTTGCTGCACGGCTTCCCGCAGTTCTGGTACGAGTGGAGGCACCAGATCCCGGCGCTGGTGGAGGCCGGATTCCGGGTGGTGGCCCCGGACATGCGCGGCTACAACCTCTCGGACAAACCACCCGGAGTGCGGGCATACCGCCTCGAGCTGCTAGCGCGCGATGTGGAGCGCCTGATCCTGGCCTGCGGAGAACGGACGGCTGTCGTGGTCGGTCACGATTGGGGCGCTATAGTTGCCTGGATCGCGGCGATGCGCCACCCTAGGCGTGTCGGGAGGCTCGGGATACTCAACGTCCCCCACCCGGCACGCTTCCTGGACGGGCTTGTGAGCCCGGGGCAACTGCTGAGGAGCTCTTACATGTTCTTTTTTCAGATCCCGCGGCTGCCGGAGGAGGTTATCCGCGCAGGCGACTTCGCCCTCCTGCGCTCGGCCTTGCGCAGAGATCCGGTGCGGGCGGGTACGTTTACTGCCGAGGACATCGAGCGGTACGTAGGGGCGATGGCGCGTCCGGGGGCGCTCACCGCGACCCTCAACTACTATCGCGCCCTCCTGCGGAATCCGGGAAAGGTGGGGAGGCTACTGGAAAGGATAGAGGCTCCGGTGCTCGTGATCTGGGGCGAGAAGGACCGATTCTTGAGCGAGAGGCTCGCCGAGCCGCCCCGCCTCTGGGTCCCGAACCTCCTGCGCGTCGAGCGCCTGCCGGACGCGAGTCACTGGGTTGCGGAAGACCGTCCCCTGCAGGTGAACACCCTGCTCCTTGACTTCCTGCGCTAGCCTCTTACCGACCTCCCGCGCTGGATTTCTGAGTCTGGTCGAGGACGAGGAGCGGGGCTGCGAGTCGCTGTTCATGCCTTCCTACCCTCCCGACCGCCAATCGAGAAAGCATTCTCGAGGATCAAGGCGCCGCTGCGGCGCGCGCAGGCTCGCAGCTCATCGTGGCCAGGTTCTCCTCGACGGGTATGCTCAGGGAGCGCTCTGGGCTGTGGCGCTGGCGGTCTCCTACGGCGTGGCGTTCGTCCTCAACGTCTCGGGCTTCAGGATCCACCCCAGGCACTTGGCTGAGCGCCACGGCCTCGTGGTCATCATAGCCTTGGACAAGTCGATCGTGGCGGTCGGGGTAGGGGCTTCGGGGGTGGCGCTTGGGGCGGAGATAATCGTCGCCGCCGTGCTCGGGATCGCGCTCGCCGCAGCCCTGTGGTAGGCCTACTTCGACCGTGTCATGCCATCCGCCCAGCGGAGGCTCTCTGCGGCGCAGCGAGAGAAGCGGGCGAAGCTGGCGCGTGACTCCTGCGGCTACCTGCACTTACTGATGGTGGCAGGGATAATCTTCGTCGCCCTCGGCGTCGAACAAACTCTGGCCCACGTCGGGGAGTCGCTGGGGAAGATCGCTGCCGTTGCGCTGTGCGCGGGCGTCGTCCTCTACCTCCTCGGGCACAACGCCTTCAAGCTGCGCGGCGTTGGCGCGTGAGCATCCCCAGGTTGGTGGTCACGATCCTCTGCTTGGCGCTCATCATGGTGGTAGCGGTGTCGGTCGCCGCCCTCATCACCCACGCCATCCTCGCGGGGCCGATGTGCGCGCTGGCCACCTTCGAGACGGCGACCTCCCGCGAGCTCAGGCGCGAGCTGCGTGCAAGATAGAAGCGGGAACATGACTTATTCACCCGAGTGCGTGGAATAGCAGTTCTCCAAAGCTCGTCGCATCCGGAGTGGGCGAGGGAGCGGGATCTCAGGGCATGGCTTACGGGGGCGATGGGCTAGACGCGTCGTCGCCTCGTAGGAGCAGGTAGAGCCCCGCGAGGACGACGAGGCCGCCGAGCACGGTTGCCAACCCCGGCCTCTCGGAGAGGACCAGCCACGCCAGCAGCGCGGCGATCACCGGCTCGGCGAGTATGGCGCCGGAGATGACCGAGGCCCGAACGTACTCCAGCGCCCAGTTCAAGACCGTGTGGCCCAGGAGCTGCGGCCCTAGCGTTATGACGAGCAACCAGAACCACGTCGTCGCGGAGTAGCCCCACAACTGTACGCCCGAGGGGAGGGCGACTAGCAGGAGGGCGAGCGCAGCGGCAGAGTAGCCGACGATCGAGTACGAGAGGGCGCCCACGCCCCCCGTGCGCAGCGAGCGTCCGATCAAGACGTAAACCCCCATCGTGATGGCCCCTATCAGGGCCAGGACGTTGCCGAAGAAGGCCGCCCCGCCAGGAGAATGTTCCCCGCCCGCTATGACCGCCGTGCCGGCGATCGCGAGCGCTATCCCGCCGAAGGACACCGCGGAGGTGCGCTCGCCGAACAAGGGATAGGCGGCTATGGCCACGAACACCGGCGTGGTGCTTACCAAGACCACGCTCGCCGCCACGCTGGTGTACTCGAGCGAGACGATCCACGTCCCGAAGTGCGCCCCAAGCGCTATCCCCGAGGCGCAGCCGATCCAGAGATCGCGCCCCTTCGGTACGCCTTCCCGGTTGTAGGCAGCGAGCGGCAACAGCGCCAGCGCCCCCAGGGCGCACCGCCAGAAGGCGATCCCCAGGGCTGGGGCCTCCGCCAGACGGATGAAGACCGCAGACGCGCCGACCGCGAGGACGCCGACGCCCACCGCCGGAAGCGCGATTCGGTTGCGCGCCCCCACCACTGTTAGGGCTCCCCTCGTCATCGCCCAACCGGCACCCACCGGCAACAAGCCCGTACCATCGTACAAGATCGTGGCCGGCCCTATCCCGCGGCAGGGGCTTGGCAGGCCCGGGCTCTCTTAGTGATTGACCCAGATGCTATTCACCCGAGTGCGTGGAAGAGGCGTCCTGCCAGCATCAGGTGTAGGGGGTTCTGCGAAGTTCTTATGCTCGGAACTCTCGGGGTGTCTTCGGGGAGGCGGGCGACCCCGAGCACCTGGCGGGCCGCGTGCGCAACACGCGCAGGCTGCTCACCGCCGCCACCGTGGTCATGAGCTTCTTCCTGGTCACCACGAGCTTCATCACCGTGGTCCTGATCCCAGCGAGGGAGTTCGAGGATGGCGGGGGCGCCAACGGGCGGGCGCTCTCGTACCTGGCCCACGAGCAGCTGGGCGGGGCCTTCGGCACAGTCTACGACATAAGCACGATCGCGATCCTCGCTTTCGCCGGGGCTTCCGCGATGGCGGGGCTGCTGAACGTGGTGCCCCGGTACCTGCCCCGCTACGGCAAGGCGCCCGAGTGGGGGCGCACGGTGAGGCCGCTGGTGCTGGTCTTCACCGCCGTGGCCTTTGCGGTCACGCTCGCCTTCCGGGCAGACGTGGACACTCATGGCAGCGCCTACGCCACCGGGGTGCTGGTGATCATAACCTCGGCGGCCCTCGTCGTGGCGCTCTCGTGCCTGTGGACGCGATACTCCCCCAAGGGAACGCCCTTTTTCGGGTTGGTCACCCTGATCTTCGCCTACACCACCGTCGCCAACATCATAGAGCGCCCCGACGGTATCAGGTCGCCTTGCTCTTCATCACCGCGATAGTCGCCGCCTCACTCGTCTCGGGGGTGCGGCGCTCGCTGGAGCTCAGGCAGGGGCGCATAGAGCTCGACGAGACGGTTCGGGGCTTCGTAGAGGAGGCGAGCAAGGGGGAGCAGATCAGGATCGTTGCCCACCGCCGCCGCTCCGGCCACGACCCCAAGGAATACGACCGCAAGCTCGGCGAGCAGCGCGAGTACAACCGCGTCCCGGAAGGCGAACCCGTCCTGTTCCTCGAGGTGGAGGTCGCCGACGCCTCGGAGTTCGAGGACGTGCTGGAGGTCAGGGGGGTGCGGGTCGGCGACCATATGGTGCTTCGGGCCGAGAGCTCGACCGTACCTAACGCCATCGCCACCCTCCTGCTGCACCTGCGGGACACGACCGGCAAGGCGCTCAACTGCTAACTCGGCTGGACGGAGGGCAACCCGATCGCGTACGTGTTCCGCTTCGTGCTCTTCGACGAGGGCGACACCGGCGCCCGTCACGCACGAGGTCTTGAGGGAGGCAGAGCCGATCCTCGAACGCCGTCCCGTAGTTCATGTGGGCGGTAGGTAATGGGAGGGACGGGAGGCAAGGCTAATGAAACAGCGCACAGAAGTGTTCGGTGGGAGGCGCTACGCGGCGGGGGACGCCGCCAAGTTCGGAATAGTTATGGGCTACAAGCCCACCTCAAGGAGGTACGCCTCGTCTTCGCCCACGAGTCCGACGAGAACGCCGTCATAATGGCCAAGGTCGAACCGCGGCCGAGGTCCGATACGGCCGCCAACGGTTCGAGGCGGAGTAGCCTGGACGCGGGAATCACGATACCCCGCGCCCGTCCGTCCGGGGTTTACCGGCTCGCCCGGATCGGCTACGAGACGGCCGGAGGTAGGTTGGGACACCTGTTCGAAGGAGAGGGCTTACCCGAAGCATCGCTGCTAACCTTCGAGGTGGACCCGAGAACCGGCAGACGAGCCCAACGTGCTCGAGGTCAAGTTCTTGGGCGACTGACGAGAGCGGCGGCAGGTACTTCTGAGAACACCCTTCTACGTGGTTGGTTGGATAAGCCCGGATCCGATCTGCTCGCCCCGTGTGCGGGCGTCGGGTGAGACGAGACGCCCTGGTGCGCATGACCCTACGATTTGCCCCCTTCTTCTCGGGATGTCAGGAGCACCCCTATGGCGGCCACCAAGAACAACGTGCCGCCTAGCTCGACCCTCGTCATGACGGTCTTGGTGCCCCTTACCAGCCCATCGAGAAAACCCTGCACGCTGCGCTCCTCCCGTTCGTTTCCGTAGCACAGAGCGTACACCCCACGTCCTGCTTCTTCCGAGAACCGCCCTTCCGAGATAGTTAGAAACAGGTGCCAAGGCGGATTAGGGACAGAGGGCTTCCCGAGGCAGCGGTTGCTCCTTGAGCATTTCGAACAGCCAGGCCTCGTATTCGTCGGGCGACCATCCCGGCTCCTCCACCAGCTCCTTGTTGAGCTCTTGCTGGCAGAGGGCCCGCAGGCCGGCGGCCGCTCGGGCGGCATCGAAATCCGGACGCGACGTCGCTTCCATCCCCCCGAAGACGCGATCCAGCGCCGCCCTCCTGCCTCATAACGACTCCCTGAGCTCGGCGGCCGCCTCCTGGTCCGCCGCTCTGCCGCGCCCTGGTATATAGCGACCAAGGCGCCTCACGCCTCCCACTGGCGGCGGGAGGCGTGGGCCACCATCCTCGACCGCCGCTCAGGATCGGGTTGCCGGCTCGCCTCCTCGTTAATCCCACATGGACGACCACCTGCACGGGGTAGGGACGAAGATCTACTTTCCCGTCCGCCAGCCGGGCGGGATGTTCGGCGTCGGCGACATGCACGCGAGCATGGGCGACGGCGAGATTTGCGGCACCGGCGTCGAGATAGCCGGCGAGGTAACGGTCCGCTTCGATCTCCTGAAGGGCAAACAGGGCGCTTGGCCCGTGAGCGAGACGGAGGAAGCCTGGATCGCCCACGGCACCGCTATCGAGTACCCGGACGCTCTGCGCGAGGCCTGCCGCGAGGCCGCCTACCTGCTGGCTGGCGAGTGGATCCTGAGCCTTGAAGAGGCCTTTATCCTCCTTAGCATCCGGGCCGACGTGGGCGTCGCGCAGGCCTGCAAACCCTCCCCGTTGCCACCATAGCCCGCGTGTTGATGCCGAAGCTGGAGGCCATCCCGGGTCCGTTCCGCTTCTAGGGCAAACCTCGCCCCGACGACCCTCGTTATGCGGCGAACCGCCCAACGGACGCCTAGTGAGAACGTGCCCGACCCGATCGGGGGGTTTTCCCACGGCGGCGGCTCGCGGCTGGCTTGTGAGTCGGGTAGGATCGTGCCATCCTGCACCTCTCGCGGTTGATCAGAGCGCGTCGGCATGGAATGGCTCGATCTGCTCGCCGTCTGGCCCTTCGCAGAACGAGTAGCCCACGGGCAGCGGCGGGTCGCCGTCTAGCACCATATAGGTCAGCTCGGTGGTGGAGGTGCCGCCCGTGCGCCGCGCCCGCTACGGGGCCGCCTCGCAGCCGTTAGTTCGCGAGGCGAAGTGGAGGATGGAGCCCTTCGGCTTCTCGCTGCCCCCGCCGGAGAAGAGCTCTACCTAAGTGCCGTCTCCCGTGTCGAGCATGGCCACCGTCTGGTCCTCCTCCGGGAACGTCAGCACGTTTCGGAAGCCCAAGCCCTCGGTGCAGAAACGCGGGCTCCTGCCGAAGTCGGAGGCCTCGACGGCGATGTGATGGGGACCGCCGCCTCGCAGTTTGGGGTTGTTTTCGCCTCGCACGCTCAGGCTCCCAACCGGGCCGGATTGGCGAGCGCCGGCGCGGCCCTAGGGGTATCCTGGTGGTTCGCCTTCTACCCCGGCCCCTTGCCTAACGCCGCAAGGGCGAAGGTAGGCTCACCGGTTGGTCCACCTGAGCTGGAACTCGATCTCCTCCTCGCTCCCCTCTCGCTCGTGCTCGACGTTGAACTCGGCGCTGGTGGGCACGTAGATTCTCTCTCCGGCGACCTGGATCTCGAACCCGTCGCCCGCCTCCAGGGCGTCGGCCAGCCTGCGCAACTTCGCCACGAACTCGGGCGTGGAGTAGATCTTCTCGATGTCCCTATCTCGCTTCTCGCTCATCGGCTTCCCTTACCTCTCTGAACTACGGACCCCTCCCTATCCTACCGTCTTCGGACAAGGCGGCGCCGGCACGAGCCGACTGGCCGACGAGGTGGCCGGGCGCTCGCGCGAGGCGTCCGCCGACGGTAACGTCTTCGTGCGTTCTGCGGCCTACACTTAGGGGGATCAGGTGCGGGCGGTGAGCCCGTGGGTAATCGACCGTGGGTAGGCCCTTACCGACCGCTGGCCCGAGTACCGACCGCGCCACGACCGCGAAGGATCCGGTGTCTTGCAAGCCTTTTTGGCCTTCGATGGTGGTCGCGCTCGGTGCGGGCGCAGTCTTGCGAGCTTTCACTCGTCAGCTTAGCTGCTCTGGGTTTCTATCCTTGGGGTGCCCGGTGGGCCAAGCCCAAAGGTTACGGCCTCGCCCGGGGTGACCCTTCCGGGCATTCGAAACTCGTGAGGGCGAATCGCTGACCGCGGGTATATCCTACGGCCACGACATGAGACGTACGCGAGGAGGAGACGATGAACGATTCGAAGGAGACGCGCGTGGTGGTGAGGACGGGTGAGGGGCTGCGCACCGAAATGGAGGCCGCCGGACACGAGTTGGTGGCCGACGAATCGGAGAGCCTCGGCGGCACCGACACCGGTCCCACCCCATACGACTATCTGCTCGCGGCTCTCGGCGGCTGCACGGCGATGACGCTGCGAATGTACGCCGACCGCAAGGGTTGGCCGCTGGAGTCGGTGACGGTGCGCCTCTCCCAAGACAGGATACACGCCACAGACTGCGAGGAGTGCGAGACCGAGGAGGGCAGGATAGACCGCATCGAGCGCGAGATAGAACTTGCGGGTCCCCTAGACGAGAAGCAGCGCAGCAGACTGTTGGAGGTCGCCGACATGTGCCCTGTGCACCGGACGCTCAATACGGAGGTGCTCGTGGAGAACAGCCTGGTGGGCTAGAAGAG
>CADCUZ010000013.1:11354-16883 GCA_902806015.1 uncultured Rubrobacteraceae bacterium | reverse complement strand
CCGAGCAGGTACGCGATGGCGGCGGCGGCGATGTCCGCCGGCTCCCTGAGCCTGCCAAGCGGGTGGAGGTCCAGGGACGCCTTCCTCGCTGTCTCGCTGCGCGTGATGTTCTCGGTCATGGGGGGTCTGTACGAGCCCCGGCGAGACAACGTTGAAGCGCAGCCCCCTGGAGACGTAGGAGGCTGCCGCCGAGAGCGCGAGCCCAGCGACGCCGGGTCTGCCTGCTGGGGCCGCGGCAGCTCGATCTGCAACTTGTCTATCCGTAGAAACACGCGGTTCCTTTCTCTCGCTCAGCTTGCATCCAGTCGCGATCCCGCAGGGCCACGAACTCCGCCCTCTACCGGCAGTCAACCACCTCCCATGGAGGGAGCACTCCCCAGTAACCGACAATTACAACGTCCGCATTACCCACCATCCCGTGTTGTCGAGCAGTCATCAAGATCACTTCTCTTTATGCCTTCTAGTATTGACGTCCGACATTCGTGCGATCCTCTGCTTGTCGATAGGGGTTCAGCGCCTTTCCCGCGTTTGTCGTATGGGAGCGACTAGCGTGGAGGCTGGAATCGCCGGCGTAGCCTACCCGTGATCACCCCTAGTACTCGCCCCGTTCCATCCTGTGAGCAGCCTCCGCAATCCACCCCAAGCCCATCGAAAGGGTTCGACGACGTTTGTGTCGGCTCAGCAAGCAACATCGCATCGAAACCAGGTATCCCCCAAGAAAGAGCAGAGCGTGGGGAGTAAGCTCCGTGTTCCGAAAGCGAAAGAACGGAGTTCAGGGTGGATATTGTGCTCGATGGGCTGGTGCAAAGCACTAAGGCCGTCATGACGAGGGTCGAGCTCGGCGGCACGTTGTTCTTGGTGGCCGTCATCGGGATGCTCCAGACTTCCCGAGGAGAAGAGGACAAACGATCGTCATACGCGACATGCTTGCCGGAGGCGTCTCTTTTCCTTCGACACCCGCATATTGGGCGAGCAGACTGGATCCGAGCTTATTCACCACTGTGCGTAGACGAGTAGTGCTGCGATCTTCGCCCTGAGGCGGTTCTCCGAGATTCGTCTGTAAGGCGTTCTACGTGGTTCGGTGCATAGGCCGGTTTGCCGAAGTTCGGCGGATCGGGGCGGGCGTCAGCCATCAAGGACTGCCGAGAGGTCGAGCCGGCCGAGGCGCTCGGGGTCGGCGAGGATGTCTATCTCGACGATCTTCCCGCCCGCTACCGTGAAGCCCATGATCGCCCGCGGCACTCCCCCAGGGGCCGTAACGGCTCCCGCGGCCCCGTTCACGAGCGCCAGCCGGGAGAAGGGGGCCAAACGCGAGTAGGTGAGCGCCTGGTTGGCCACGGCACGAGCGCCCCTGACCAACCTCGACGCGCCCGCGGCGCCGTTGTCCGCCCTCAGCACGACCTCCGGATCGAGCACCGCCAGGAGCGCGTCGAAGTCGCCGCCGCGCGAGGCGGCGAGGAAGGCTTCGACCACCTCCCGCTGGCGGGCAAGGTCCGTCTCCGGGGCAGGGGCCGCCCCCCGCACGCGGTTGCGCGCCCGGCTCGCCAACTGCCTCGCCGCGGCCGGGGAGCGGCCGACTATCGGAGCGATCTCTGCGAAGGGCACACCGAACGCGTCGTGCAGCACGAACGCGAGCCGCTCGGCGGGGGAGAGCGTTTCGAGCACCACCAGCAGCGCGAGGCCTACCCCGTCGGCCAAGAGGGCCTCGTGCTCGGGGTCGGCTGCGTCCAGGCGGCCCACGATCGGGTCGGGCACGTGCGCGCCTAGAGGCTCGCCCTTGGGCCCTTCAAGCGTTTCCTCGCGGCGCGCCGTGCGCGAGCGCAGCATGTTCAGGCACACCCGTGCCACGACCGTCGTCAGCCACCCGCCAAGGTTGTCGATGCCTCCGGCGCCCGAGCGGCTTAGGCGGAGCCAGGCCTCCTGCACGGCGTCTTCGGCCTCGCTCGTTGAGCCGAGCATCCGGTAGGCCACCGACCTCAGGCGGGTGCGGTGCCCCTCGAAGCGCTCGGCCAGCCATGCGTCGTGTTCGTTCATCGGTCACGTTCCTCCGTCGCGTCGGGTCATTGTAGTAGTGACCAACGAAAAGCGGCCGATGTGACGAGGGGGTGGCGAGGAGAGTGGGCTCGCGGAACTTGAGCTGTCAATCGAAGAGACGCCGAAGGAGAAGATCCATGCAAGCAGCAAACTTGGAAGCAAGGATGAACAACCCGGTGATGGTCGTCCCCGACACTTTACAGCCCCTGCTGGACCTGGCGGAGGCCACGAGGAAGGCCGGCCTGCCGCCGAAGACGGCCGACCTCGTCCACCTGCGCGCGGCCCAGATCAACGGCTGCGGCTACTGCGTGGACATGCACGCCCGCGACCTCAAGAGGGCCGGGGAGACGGACGAGAGGATCTTCTCGGTGGCGGCCTGGCGGGACGCGCCCTATTACACCGAGGCCGAGCGCGCGGCGCTCGCGCTCGCGGAGACAGCCACGCGCCTGAGCGACCGGCCGGACCCGGTACCCGACGAGGTCTTCGAGGAGGCCGCCCGACACTACGACGAGCCGACCCTCTCGGCCTTGATCATAGAGATCGCCCTGATCAACTTCTGGAACCGCCTCACCGTCACCGTGAAGCAGCCGGCGGGCTCGTACCCCAGCTGAGTGGTACTAGGCGGGTGGCCCGATCACCGCGCCGCCCTAGTCCTATTTACCCGAGGAGCGCGTGGAAGGGGTGTTCTCCGAACTTCGACTGTATCCGATACTCCTAATTTCGGGTAGCCTCAGCTCTTAACCCAGACGGTGCCTCGTGTCCAACATAGCATTTGGAAGTGAAACCCGGCCCGAGGGGCACAGTCGCTCCGACCTATTCTGAGATAGCCCGTTTGGACCACTCAATTTAAGCCACAGCAAACCGGTCGATTTGTCCGATTCGCCTCGTTCTGCGCCCTTCTATGATTGTTGATCCACGACCATTCGAGGATGATCAGTGAAGTGCGCAAAGAGTCGCAGGGACCGCCCAAGAAGGGCGACCGCTTCACCGTTTACATGAAGTTCTTTGGCCGTAGGTTCGTGTCGCCCTTCGAGGTCACCGCCCATGAGCCGCCCGTGTGCCACTCTGAGAGGAGCACGGGGGGACCCTTCCCACAAGAGCACACACGCCTATTTGAGCCGGCGGCAGGAGGCGGTACGCGGGTCACGGAGGTTGCCCAAGGAGAGCCGGGCGGCTTCTTCGGGTTGGTTGGCCCCCTGCTCGAGCGGGTGGGCAGGCGCCAAATGCAGACCGACTTGACACGGCTCAAGGGCAAGCTGGAAGCACGAACTTAGTCCACCGCTTGGTGTAGAGCCCCGATACGAAGCCTATTGACCTGAGTGCGTGGAAGGAGCATTCTTCTAAGAATGCTCCTTGCCTGCGCCACCCGACTTCCACATCTGGCTCATCCGGGCTAGAAAAGATAGCCCCGTGCCGAGGTGCTCGGAGGTGTCACAGCCGGGGCTGCCATCTCGTCTTATGGGGTGCAGGTAACCCTCGATGAAGGAGTTGGTGATGAGAGTGTTTGTCGCAGGCGCGACGGGGGCGATTGGAAGGCAGCTGGTGCCACGTCTGGTCGAGGCGGGCCATGAGGTTCATGGCATGACGCGTAGCGAGTCGAAGCAGGCGATGCTCCACGAGCTCGGCGCCGTGCCGGTGGTCGCGGACGCGCTCGACCCCGATCAGGTCGCGGAGGCCGTGGGCAGGGCGAGGCCGGATGTGATCGTCCATCAGCTGACCGCGATTCCAGCCACGTTGGACCTGCGTCACTTCGATCGCGATTTCGCGCCGACCAACCGCCTGCGGACCGAGGGGACGGACTACCTGCTCTCGGCCGGGCAGGCGGTGGGGGTGCGGCGGTTCGTCGCGCAGAGCTATGGCGCGTGGCCGTACATGCGCACCGGCGGGCCGGTGAAGAGCGAGGAGGACCCGCTCGACCCGACGCCCGCGCGCGAGATGCGCGAGACCCTGGCCGCGATCCGTCATCTCGAGGAGGCGGTCCTCGGCGCGCGGTGGACGGAAGGGATCGTGCTGCGCTACGGCGCGTTCTACGGGCCGGGCACGTCGGGGGCGCCCGGCGGAGAGCAGTTCGAGCTGGTCCGCAAGCGCAAGTTCCCGCTGGTCGGCGACGGTGGCGGCGTGTGGTCCTTCATCCACATCGCCGACGCGGCGGAGGCGACGGTGGCGGCGGTCGAGCGCGGCAGCCGCGGTGTCTACAACATTGTCGACGACGACCCCGCCCCGGTCGCCGAGTGGCTGCCGGTACTGGCCCAGGACCTAGGCGCCAAGAAGCCGATGCGCGTGCCCCGTTTCGTCGGGCGGCTGTTCGCCGGGGAGGCCGGCGTGGTGATGATGACCGAGCTTCGCGGTGCCTCCAACGCCAAGGCAAAGCGCGAGCTCGGGTGGCGCCCGGCGCACCCGAGCTGGCGGCAGGGTTTCGCGGCGGCATGACCGCCCGCGAGCGGCTGCTCGACGAACTGCGGCCGGCCTCCTTCGCGATCGCCTATCGGATGCTCGGCAGCGTCTCCGAGGCCGAGGACGTGGTGCAGGAAGCGCTGCTGCGGGTGCACCGGGCGCTCGACGCCGGCGAGCGGATCGCATCGCCGCGCGCGTTCGTCGCCACCGTGACCACCCGGCTGGCGATCGACGAGCTGCGCTCCGCGCGCGTCCGCCGCGAACGCTACGTCGGCGAGTGGCTGCCGGAACCGATCGTCACCGACGGCCGCGACGATCCGGCCTGGCACGCTGAGGCAGCCGACTCGCTGTCGCTTGCGATGCTGGTGCTGCTGGAGGGCCTCTCGCCAGAGCAGCGGGCCGCGCTGCTGCTTCGCGACGTGTTCGGTTACGGGTACCCGGAGATCGCTGCGATCGTCGGCAAGAGCGAGGACAACGCGCGCCAGCTCGCCACCCGCGCCAGACGCCATGTCAAGCAGCGCCGGCCCCGCTTCCAGACGACGCGCGAGCAGCGCGACGAGTTGGCGCGACGGTTCTTCGCGGCCGTAGAGCAGGGCGACCTCGCCGGGCTCGAGGCGCTGCTCGCCCACGACGTGGAGCTAACCGGCGACGGCGGCGGCAAGGTTCCGGCGCTCGCGCGGTCGCTGCGCGGGCGCAACCGCGTCGCGCGCACGCTGATCAACTGGATCCGCCTGGGCGCCCGCGTTCCGGGCACGTCGTTGCGACCCGTCGAGGTCAACGGCGGCGCGGGAGCCCTCTTTCTCGACGCACAGCAGCGGCTGATCGGCGTGTTGGGGCTCGGTATCGCCGGAGGTCGGATTACAAGCATCAGCTCGATCATCAATCCCGACAAGCTGACGCACCTCGGGCCGGTCGCCGACTTCGGATCGCTACTGCGGTCCGCGAGATGACCGGTTCCGCGAACCCGCCGACAAGAACAGCCGACGCGGCAGCTTCCACAGCGTTCGTCCGTACTGGGTCGGCTGTCCAATGATAGGCACGATCCCGGTAACCTGGTCTCCGTAGCGGGTTTTGTTGTCAGCCGCGAACGCTAAAGAGGAG
>CADCUZ010000013.1:10812-11326 GCA_902806015.1 uncultured Rubrobacteraceae bacterium | reverse complement strand
AAATCTCGACGAAAGGAATCGATCTTGACGACGGAATCGTTGACCGTAGTGAACAATGACGCCCGGTTTCCGCGAGTGAAGCTGGTAGAGCCCACGTCTTCGGGGTACCTCCACCTCGCTGCAGAGGTGGACAGACGGCCACCGTTCTTGCCGAACAGCCGGAAAAAACGGGAGCTGATCGCGAAGTGCAAGCGGTGGTGCCGCCAGCTCGAAGCCGACCCGAGCGTGGTCAGCGCCGTGGTGTTCGACGCCCTGGTGATCGCCCCTGGCAAGGGAGAATTTATAGAGAAACGACCGGGCGAGGCCCACATCGCCCGCTTCGACCTCGCGGTCCTGGTCGAAACCGCGAGCCCGGAGGCCGCGGATGCTCTCAGGGCGTCACCCCCGTACGCGGAGATGGAGCGTGCGATCCGAGGTGCGGCGTCCTTTATCCACGTCGTCACGGCCACCAACGCCAAAAAGATCGGCCCGGTGGATCACAGCCAAGGCGGCGTGTTCCTGTTCAACTACTTTT
>CADCUZ010000013.1:0-10802 GCA_902806015.1 uncultured Rubrobacteraceae bacterium | reverse complement strand
ACTCGACCGTGCTGCTCCCCCGCAACGGCGAGCGGTCGGAATACAACATCATGAACCACTGCAGGTGGGACCGCCTGCGAGACGTGATGCCGTCCCTGATCTTCAAGAGGTCATTCCGCACCTACGTGCTCGCCAACTTCGTGGCGAACCGAGTCGCGGCAATGCCCATCCTGTATCGGATGGCATGAGGCCGGCAACGTTTTAGAGAGGCGGAGCGAAGGACGGGATCGAAGCTCGAAGCGGCGATTGGCCCGTTTACAGAAGCAACGATCGGCAGAAGGGTGCGTTGCGAGGATACTCAGGGCACTGACAATGTTGGTCGGGACAACGAGTGGGAGGGGGTCATCTGATGAGCTTGAGTGGGTACAGGTGGTCGCGGGGCTTTCGGTATCGGACACGGAATGTGCCAGGGAGTCCTACGAAGGCAAGCTCGGCCTCTCGGTAGCCATCGACTCTGGCGAGGGCTCGCTGGAGAGGGCGAGACTTCGCCGACATGGCGGGGCAGGGTTACGCCAAGTGCGCCCTGGAGGTAGCCGCTGCCGGGTTGCACAACGTCGTGAGGTAGGAGCCGCCTGCCTCGCTTGTACGAGAGCACCTCCGGCAAGGTTTCGCCACATTAGTCGGCGCGTCATCCTACTCGTCCGCCCCGTGGGGGCGTAGCCACAGCGAGACGTGGGCGGGCTGCATCGTCTCCCTTACCACTCCGATCACATCGTCTCTCAAGGAGTCCAGGTCGGTTTCCTCGCGCAACCTGGCGCCGAACTCCTCGAGAGTCTTACCAGCGTCGTACTTGCTTCTGTAGAAGCGGCGGTCCACCAACGCTTGCACCCTTCGGCGCAGCGGGCCGAACAGGGCAGCTATCGCCAAGGTAGAAGCGACGACGGCCAGGGTGGACTCTTGGCCGCTGAGGCCGCGAAAGGCTGACTGCAGACCGACGACACTACCGGCGTAGACCAAGACCAGCGTGGCCGTCAGTGAGCCGTAGACCAGGGCGCGGTTGACGATGAGGTCTATGTCGTAGAGGCGGTGCCTCAAGATGGCGCTCCCGATCGTAACCGGGATGGTGCTCGCTCCTGCCAGGAAGAGCACCGGCCAGATCCACGCGGTTGCCGGCACCTGGGGGAGGGCCCACAAGAACGGGCCAGCGGCGAAGACGGCGCAGAACACCACGCCGGAGAGGGCGAACCACTTGATCTGCTGACGCTCCACCCCCCGCGCTCTGCGGAAGCGCACCACCAAGGAGATGCCCCCCGCCACGGCGACCGCGAGCGTCACGAAGAGGCCGATCCATCCCAGCGTGTCAAGCAGCGCGGCGGCGCCCCGGACGCCGAAGGGGTTGGACACGCGCACGAGCCCGAGGTTGCCGAGTGGGCCCGGCTCGAAAGCAAAAGCAACGAGACAAACAACGGCCACCAGCTCGAGCCAGATTGCCGGTCTCCAGCGGCGCGATGGCAGACGCCCGTCGGGGAAAAGCAAGAAGACGAGGGCAAACAACGCAAAGACTATGGGCCCGCCTAACCACGAGGTGAGCCAGAGCATCCCCTCCGCCCCGGGCAGCGAACCAACCTCGGTCACGAGCGCGTAGAGGGCGTACTCTTCGCTTGCGCTTCCCAGCGAGAAGGAGAGCCCCAGCCAGCAGAAGATCCAGCCGATCGCGTTCTTGGGCCGCCGAGAGGCCACCAAGGCACCGACGGTCGCGAAGGACACGAAAAGCAGCCAAAAACCGAAGTCCAAGACCAGTGCGTTCCGGGGGGCTGCCGTTGGGGTAGAGGAGTTCAGGAACCTGAACGCCCCCATCACCACGAGGCTCATCAGCGTGAGCGTCCACAGCGCCCAGGCGAGCCAGGAGGTCGCGCGGGCGCTCGGCCTAGCGATTCCTCGACCCCGTTCTCTTGCCTCTACTGACACGAGCCCACTCTACAGGACGGTTCGTCTCTAGGGTGTCAGCGCAGGGGCTCTGGCCGCGCGGCTATGGGGCCGGCCGGAGCCTCCGCGGTTGCTTTGCTCGCACGCAAGGTCAGCACTATGCTGGTTATGGTCACCCAGAGCAAGAAGAGCAGGAACGCCGGCCCGAACTCCGCATCGAGGAACATGCCGTTGATCAGGCAGGCGGGCGCGGTGATCGCCGCCATTAGCCCGAGCCAGAGGGGCAGGACGCGTGTCTTCAGTGCCACCGTGGCGACGGCGGCCATCATCACGCCCAGGGGGAGCATGGTCGCGATGAAAGCGACGCTGTTCATCTTATCCAGGGCCTGGTGGAGCTGGGGATCGAGTCCTTCTGTGCGAGCGGCGAAGCCCGGAGCGATGCTGCCGAGCTTGATGGTGAGGTCGACGAGGCCGGCGCCGAAGGCGGTCGGTGCGAGCCAAGCGCCTTCTCCCTCGGCCCGGCGCAAGACGCCGTAGAGGAAGCCGAGGAAGGGCAGGAAGAGCAGTATCGCGATCAGTTCCAGAGCGATGACGATCTGGGCGTCGCTGCCGGTCGAAGTCGAACCCATGAGCAATACCACGTAGAGCACCCCGCTTAGTGCTCCCAGCCGGGGCCAGATCCTCCCTTGCATGCTCGATCTCCTCTCGGGTCGCCGACAACGATCGAAACCCACTCTATAGGAAGGGCGTCTCGTGATCGTTACGAAAAGCGTTACCAGAGAACTCTTTCGGCAAACTTCCGAGGACTCTGCGGGTACGCAGTTCCGTGATCGGAGCAAGAGCCTGCAACCGCTAGGCTAGGACAAGTGCAAGCTCCGGCTCCTTGCCCAGCGTTGCAGCGAGACGAAGCCGGATACGCGTTGCATTTTGAACGCATATGGTGAGGTTAGCGCAGCCGGCCACTCGAGCAGTGGAGTACCGTGTTCACATGATCACGGGTCAGCCGGGCACGTTCTCCTTCACGTCCGCCGTGTGGGACCTCAACCACAACGAGGCGTGCTCGGGCTGCATCGTCTCCCGAACGACTCCGAGCACATCGTCTCTCAGCGAGTCGAGGTCGGTCTCCTCGCGCAACTTGGAGTTGAAGGCGGCGAGCGTCTTGGCGGCGTCGTACTTCCTCCTGTAAAAGCGGCGATCCACCAGCGCCTGCACCCGACGGCGCAGCGGGTTGAAGAGCGTCGCTATGGCCAGGGTGGATGCCACGACCGCGAGTGTCGACTGCTGTCCGGTGAGGGCGACGAACCCCCTCTGCAACACCACGATGCCCCCGAAGTAGAGCGCGACCAGCGTGGCCGTTAAGGGACCATAGACGAGGGCGCGGTTTATGACCACGTCTATGTCGTAGAGGCGTGAGCGCAGTATCGCCACTCCGATGCTGAGGGGTATCAGGGCAAGAAAGCCGTACACGAGGGTGCTGAAGACCATAAGGCCCAACGGTCCGACGTCCCGGATCGCCGGGACGAAGGTCAGAGCGATCACCGCCATAAACCCCACGAGCGCGGCCGCGAATCCGAAGACCACCCACTTGGTCTGCTGGCGCTGCTCGACCGTGGACACCCGCAGGTAGCGGTAGACCTGGGCGATCACCAGGCTGCCCAGGAAGACGAAGAACAGGGGGTCGCTAATGGTAGCCACCGCCGAGGCCGGGAAGAAGATGTCGGGAACGAAGAAGGCCGCCGAAGCGACGGTGGCCCATCGCGTCCAGCGCGGAACGAACTCGCCGGTCGGGAAGAGGTAGAAGAAGACCCCGACGCAGACCTGCGAGACGTAATCCAGCAGGTGGACCGGGAACCAGAACGCGGAATGGGCTTCGGCCAGCGCCCGCATCGTGCCCGCAGCACCCGCGCCGCCGAAGAGCAGGAGCACGAAGGAGGTGAACAGCGCCATCACGTCGTCCGAGCGGCGGAAGAAAATCACCGCGGCAACCGCGAAGCAGATCAGGGTCATGGCGGTCTCGACCCCGACGCCCTGGTAGGCCGCGTAGAAGCCTCGGGAGATGCCTAGCTCTCCGAGTCGCCTCGCGTCCTCCGGGGTGAGCAGACCGTCCTCCGCGCAGACCTCGGCGCTCCGGGTACACACGATCTCGTACCGCTCGTAGGCGTAGGGGATGCCCGCGGCGTCCATCCCGAGAACCACCACCGCCAGCACAACCCATGCTATGCGGAAGACTTTCATGGACCAGCCCCCGCGTCTCTGGCCGTGCGTTCCGGTTGCCCGAGCCACAACGAGCCGTACGCCGGTTGAAACGTGTTGCGCACCAGGTGTCCTCCGGCGTCCCCTCGAACTCTGTAGCTCGTCCCGTGCGCCACAACCAGTACTTTACAGCACCACCGTTCCCCGACCGTTACGGCAACCGTTACGAGATGCAGTGTTGGGGCAACTCAGGGAGCGCGGTTCGCATGCAACCCCTCGAGCAGCACCGAGGACTGTACCGCTAGACCAGGGCGAATTCGACCTTCGGCTCCTGGCCGATCGAAGTGCAACGCACCCCCGACTGCGCGTTTCGATTATGATCGTTGATTGTCATGTGTGGACCGCCTGTGGTGAGGTGGAGTAGGATCCTTTTCTCTCGTTGCGACGCGGGGGTGATCTCGACTGCGAGGGCTAGGTCCCGAACAAGGTCGCCACGCCCGACGAGGTACTGGTGCGGCGAGGTGGACCAGGGCGGTGGTTGACGATACCGTTTGACACCACCGCTGACACCACCCAGGGCGCAACACGCAGGGACGGCGGGAAACCGTGAGCAAAAAAAGCCGCCTAGATAAGCCGAAACTGCAACCTACAGCAACGCGCTGCAACCGATGTCGGCGGATTGTGGCTCCGGAGGGCGGGTTCGAGCCCCGTCGGTCACCCTGTGGATCCCGCATAGATATGCCGAACACTCGGAAAAGGAAAGAGGTTCGGTGCAAGCACCGAACCCTTTTGACACCACTCAGGTTATGTCAGGGAGGTTTGGGGAGGCGCTTGGGATCTGAGGACTGGTGTGACACCGTGGTTGAGGTTCGTACCTTTCTGGTGGGGAAGTCATGCGCGAATGCCGGAGGTGGGGAGTGCGCCGACATGCTCCACCGGGCGCACCGCGGCCACTTCGAGCAGGGACAAGAGCGCCAGCCTGCTGCGCACCATGAAGGGGTGCTCGCAGAAACGGGAAGAGCTCGTTCGCTGCTTAGGCGGGTGAGGCATTCTCTTCTTCGTGCGCAAGTGCGTACTCGACGGCCTGCTCGAAACCCATCTTTCGCCCGCGCTCACGAGCCTCCTCGAAGGCTGCGTCGCCCAACCGCGAACGTGTGGCGGAGACAGTGCGTTCGTACAGGGAAGGATCCGGTTTGTAGTAGGTATAGACGGGGGATCCGAGGACCTCCAGCAAACCCTCCGCCGCGCCGAAAAGGCGCGCCGAGCGCTCCGGGTTATCCTGCGCCCCCGCAACCACGGCCAGCCCCTCCAGGCAGTAGGCGACGTTTGCGCGATCTGTCACCTGCTCGGAGAGCGTGATCCCTTCCTCGAAAAGGGTTGTGGCATGGCCGTGGTCGCCGCGGGAGAGGGCCAACTGCGCCAGGTTGTAGAGCGTTATGCAGGCGCCGGTCCTGTCCTCTATCCGGCGGGCCACCGCCAGACTCTCCTCGAACGTCCCAGTTGCCCGGTTCACGTCGCCGCGCATAAGCGCCACCATCCCCAAACAGATGGTAGCCCTGGCCACGCCGAAGTCATCGCCGATCTCGCGGAAGGAGCGTAGTGACTCTTGAAGGTGGGGCGTGGCCGCCTCATGATCGGCCCTGCTCATCGCCGTCACGCCCAAGCCGAACTCGGCCCAGGCTACCCGCGGCGTGTCCCCTAGCTGCCGGGACAACTGGAGGCTTTCTTCCGAGTACCTTTCGCACCACTCGTAGTCGCCGTGACCGTAAGCCAAGGAGGCGACGGACACTAGCACCTTCGCCCGCAGAGCCGGCGATAGATCTAACGCCAGCATCGCCTCCATCCATCGGCGTCCCTCGCGCTGATAGCCGCGTATCATCCAAAACAGCCACAGCGCCCAACCCAAGCTTGCGCCGGTCTCGGCATCACCCACATCCAGGGCCCACGACACGGCGGCCACGAGGTTGCGGTGTTCCTGCTCGAGTTGGTCCAGCCACTCGACCTGACGAGCTCCCATAAGCTCGGGATACGCTCGCTCGGCCAGCGCGAGGAAGAACGAGGCATGGCTTCGGCCGATCGTCGTGGCTTCGCCGCTTTCCTCCAGCTTCTCGTGGGCGTACTGCCTGACCGGCTCTAGCATCCCGTAGCGCACCTCGCCGATTTCGGCGCTCCTCTGCATAGTCACCAGCGACTGAGCTACCAGCTCTCCTAGGAGGTCGAGCACATCCTCGGTTTCCGAATCGTCTGCCGAGCCCACTGCTTCTACTGCTCCCAGCGTAAAGCCATCATGGAAAACCGAGAGGCGCTGGAACAACCTTCTTTCGGGCTCGCGGAGAAGGTTGTGGCTCCAGTCGAGGGTCGCCTTCATCGTACGCTGCCTCTCGGGCAGGTCCCGCGTCCAGCCGGTCGAGAGCGCTTCGTCCAGCCGCCGCAGGAGCATCGCCGGTTCCATGAACCTCGCTTTCGCAGCGGCGAGCTCTAGCGCCAGCGGTAGCCCCGCCAGCCGCCGGCAGATCGCCGCCACCGCCGCGGCGTTCCCTTCGGTAACCCCGAAGTCGGGGTAGACGGCCCTGGCGCGATCCAGGAAGAGCCGACCGGAAGGGGAGCGCGCGACTTCTTCCACCGCCGGTGAGCGGGTCGAGGGGGGGAGCGTCAGGGGCGGCACCGGGTACTCGCGCTCGCCACGTACGCGCAGGGGCGCGCGGCTGGTGGCCAGCACGACCACGCCCGGGCAGGCCTCGATCAGGTCGGCCACCTCCGCCGCCACCCCGAGGAGGTGCTCGAGGTTGTCGAGCACGAGCAGGAAGTCCCTCTCGCCGAGGTAGGCGCGCAACGCCTCGTCCTGGCTCCGGCCCTCTCCCTCCCTAAGGCCGAGCGTACGGACGATCGTGGGCACGACGAGTGTGGAATCGGTGAGGGGGGCGAGCTCCACGAACGCCGCCCCGTCCGGGAAGTCCGCTCGGACCCCGCGGGCGGCTTCCAGGGCCAGGCGCGTCTTGCCCACGCCGCCTATCCCGGTGAGCGTGAGCAGCCGCACGTCGGGACGGTTGATTAGACCCCTCACCTCCTCGAGCTCCCGCCCGCGGCCGACGAGCGGGGTGGCGGGGTGGGGCAACCCGGACGTCGAGGAGGTCGCCCTGACGACCTCCTCCCGTTCGGCGGACGAAGCAGGCTCGCTGCGCTTGGGAACCGACGCCACAAGGTCCGCCCTCTCCTCTTCGGGCAACCCCAGGGCGTCGGCGAGGGACCTGACGGTGTGGGGGTGAGGCCGCCTCCTCACGCCTCGCTCCAGCGCACTCACGGCGTTGGGAGAAAGGCTCGCCCGGGAGGCCAATTCCTCCTGTGTGAGGCCCGCGGCCTGCCTAAGGGTTCGCAGTCGGGCACCGAATGACAATGCTTCTCCGGTGTTCATGGGTTCGCCTCTCGTGTTGCGCTTTCCCACCGCACCAAGGATACCAATGGGCCTCGTCCGGCGCCTCGCCTGGCGCCCGCCAGCTCTGCTGCCGTGGTCTCCGAGTCTTCTTTGTCCTCGCACGATACCCACACAAATCCATTCGTGCGGGGTGTGTGCGTGGTGGTCCGCTGTGGGGGGCGGCACAGTAGGGCAGACAAACGCGAACCGGTACGAAAGGGGATGGTTGATGGAACAGAAGGAACCCGAGCAACGGCGCCGCGACGCTCATGTCGTCGGTCGGGACCTCAACCCTGGCGGCATCGGCCAGCGAGACGTTATCGCATGAGGTAAGGCTTGTCCGAAAGTGACGGGCCGCGGCATATGCGGAGGGTAGATACCCTACCCCCGCGGAAAGGAGACACGTGATTTCCCTGTTCGTTCTGCTAGGTTCGTTGATCCTCCTGCGGGGATTGGGCGCGCTCGGCGTCAAGCGGCTCGCTTCTTGGAGGGAAGCCGGTCGCGGAGCCCTGGCGATCATGTTCCTGTTCACCGGCTTCAGCCACTTCTCCGGCCTCAAGCGCGACTTCGCGGCGATGATCCCCGATCCCCTGCCCGACGGCCTGTGGGTCATCTACATGACCGGGATGTGCGAGATAGCGGGCGCGCTCGGCCTTCTGATCCCCCGGACCCGGAGGCTCGCGGGCATCTGCCTGGTGCTCCTGTTGGTCGCGCTGTTTCCGGCCAACGTGAACGCCATAATCAACGGGATCGCGCTCGGTGGGAACGCGCCTACCCCTCTGTGGGTCCGAGCGCCGATGCAGCTCCTCTACGCCGGGATGGTCTGGTGGACCTCGGTCAAGGAGGTTCCCGAGGAGGAGGTTGGGCGGCCGCAAGTCGAGAAGCAGGTCGCCGAGCACGATCGGTCCTCTGGGCAAGGCGCAGCGTCTTGAGCGCCAGGATCGTGGCCGAGTACGGCATCTCGATGCCGTACTCGGTCGTTTGTACAACAGACAGGAGGAGACCCTTGAATGAATACGCCCGAGTTCCCGGTCGCGAGAGGTAGAGATTCTCTTGGGGAGGATAGAGAGGGAGGGGGCGGCATGTTCGTCCGGATGTTCACCATCGAGGGCCGCCGCGAGCAGCTGGACGAGTTCGCCGGTATTGGGGAGAAAAAGGTGCTGCCGGCGCTCCGGCGTTTGGACGGTTTCGGAGGGTTGTTGGTCCTTACCAAGCGCCGGAACGGCAAGATACTGGTATTGACCCTTTGGGAGAGCCGGGAAGCGATGCGCGCTGGCGAGGAGGCCTCGGGGTGGTTCCGCGCCTTTGGCGCCGAAGCCGTCGGCGGGGACGTAACCGGCGTGGAGAGGTATGAGGTCGTCTTCTCGGAAACGGGGCGAGCGCAGGAAACGTCGACGCTGCCAGGTTCGTCAACCCCACGCAAGGCCGAACGAGGGGAGAATTGATACGTGAACGACACAAGCAAGTCCGGCACCCTTCCCCTCGAACGAGCGCTCTGCGGGTCAGGATGCCGACCGCGCCGATTCACGAGGCCAACGACTCATTGGTGGCACGGGCGGACATTGGGTGAGGTAGATACCGGCCTCTTCCTGGGCGGGATCCCGTGCACCAGGGCCGGCTCGGGACCCCGAAGGGCCGTCATGTTCTTCGGCGCCAACGCGCTATTCAAGAGGCCGGCAATCTCCTGGCACGGGAAACCATGGGGCGAAGAGCGGCTGTAGAGCAAACCTTTGACGCTCGGGTGCGGTACCGGGGGCTCCTGGCGCTGGCATGCGGTGCGTTGGGCTCCCTGGGCTTCGTGTGGGGCTCCTTCGCGATCCTCTTGGCGGACCTGAGCCGCTCCCTGGGCCTCTCGCCCGGCCCTTTGGGGCTCGCCCTCTCCGGGGGTATGGTCGCCTCCTTGCCGGCCATGGCCCTGGCGGGCCGGATCTCGGACCGCGCGGGACGCCGCCCGCTCCTCTTAATCTCCGCGACCATGCTGGCAACCGGCTTCGCCTGGCTGTCCTCCGTGGATGGCTTCGCGTCGCTCTTCACGGCCTTGCTGGTCCTCTCCGCCGCCTCTGGGGCGTACGACGTCGGGGCTAACGCCGTGGCCATGGACTACGAGAGGATCACCGGCCTAAAGCGGATGGCTTCCATCCACGCCGCCTTCTCCGCCGGCGGGGCGGTCGGAGCGCTGTCTGCCGGCGCTCTCCTCTCTTCGGGTCTGGGTTTTCGGCTCGTCTACCTCGCCGCCCTCGTCCCGCTCGGGGCGGTGGTCCTTGGGACGGCGAGGACGCGCTTCCCCCCGCTCGAGGGCTCACTGGAGCGCGCCAACGCCGGGCTCGGCAAGAACGTGCCCCTGCTCCTCGTCGCCCTCGTGGCCGCCCTGGCGTTTCTTTCGGAGGCGGCGATGGAGCATTGGTCCGGCGTCTATCTCCGCAGCGCGCTCGCGCTTCCGGCGCTCGTGGGCGCCTCGGGGGTCGCCGTCTACCACGCCGCGATGGCCACGGGACGCCTGATCTCCGCCGGCATCACAAGCCGTGTCGGCAACGGCGCCACGCTGCGGGCCGCGGGGCTCCTCGCGGCCGGTGGTATGGCGTTGGCGCTGGCGACCACGCAGCCCACGCTTGTGGTCTTGGGGTTCCTCGTGGTCGGGCTCTGCCTCTCGGCGGTGGTGCCCGTGGCCCTCTCGGTGGCGGGCGCAATGTTCCCCGAGCTGGCCGGCAGGGCCAGCTCGGTGGTGACGGCCGTGGGCTACGCCGGGTTCCTCCTGGGACCGGTGCTCGTCGGGGCCGCGGCCGATCTCCTGAACCTGCGGGTGGCCCTGGGCATCGTGGTCTTCGCCGGTATCTTGATCTCCATCCTCGCCGACCGCCTGTACACGGACCAAGCCGCGACGAAAAACGCGTAGGTGCACTGTCTCGAGCATGCCCGCCAAAGGACGCTGCTTCAGAAGAGCGACGTGAGTTTCCGAATAGTACGGTGCTACGGTGCGTGTTCGAGCCCCTTTTCGGCCGGACAAGGGTCCGAAGGTACGCCGGGGGCGACGCGGACGGGCCTCTCAGAAAGGGGGAGTGGCGCACGAGTGCCTGTAGTCGTAGGAGCGATAGTTGGGGCGGACGCCTCCCGCTTCTCGGTCCCGAAGAGCGCGCACGTAACCGCGGGTTGATGAGGGAGCTGACACCACCGTTGACACCACCCAGGGCGCGACACGCAGAAACGTCAGGCAACCACCAGCAATGGAATCGGCTTAGATAAGCCGAGTTTGCAACCTACAGCTACCGCCAGCATCACATGACATCGGATTGTGGCTCCGAAGGTCGCGGGTTCGAGCCCCGTCGGTCACCCC
>CADCUZ010000012.1 GCA_902806015.1 uncultured Rubrobacteraceae bacterium | reverse complement strand
GCGATCCTCGTCGGGCTGACGGGGGTGGTGAGGATCCTCGGCCAGAGCCGGTTGGCCTTCGCCGTGAGCCGGGGCAACCTGCTCCCGCCGCGTCTGGCGCGGGTGCACGCGAGCTTCCGCACCCCTTACAGGGTCACTGATCATCACCGGCATCGTCGCCTCGATCTTGGCCTTATCGCTACCTCTCACCACGCTCGGGGAGCTGGTCAACATCGGGACGCTCGCCACCTTGGTGCTGGTCTCCCTCGGGCGTTCAGGACGCTCGGGATTCCGGTAGTCCCCATCGGCGGCCTCCCTGTGACTCTTCGCAATGGGCTTCCTGACGATAGAAGCCTGCATCCGCTTCCTGGGCCGGATGGTCCTCAGCATCGTCATCTATTCCGCCTACGGCCGCAGCCCCAGCCGGCTGGACCACAGCGAGGCCGCCGGCGGGTCCACGGAGGGGACCCGAACCCCGCCCCGAGAACGGGATCACGGGCCGGTCTGCCCTTCGCGTTAGAATAGGCGGGTCTTGACGATCCCAGAACACAGCCCCCCGCCGAAACCCGTCCTCCTGCTGGTGCTCGACGGTATCCGGCCGGACGTGCTGCGTTCCGCCATAGAGGAGGGCGAGACCCCGAACCTGGGGGCGCTGGCACACTGGGGGGAGGCGGTGTGGGATGCGGTTTCCGTCTTCCCGAGCATCACGCCCGCCGCGACGGCGGCGATAGCGACCGGGGAGGCCCCGGCCAGGAGCGGAATCGTCGGGCACGCCTGGTACGACGAGCGCGAGCGGCGAGTCGTCGTCTACGGCGCCATGACCGAGACCGTGATGGCGACGGGCCCCATAAAGGTCTTCCACAACAACGTTTGGCGGATGAACCGTGACGACCTGCGGGCGGCGACGCTCTTCGAGACCCTGCACGACCGGGGCTTCGACGGCGCTTGCGTAAACTTCCCCGTCCGCCGCGGGCCGCACACGCACCCGATCCGGATGAAGACCGTCGAGAACTACCGGAAAAACGGTCGGTACCTCGGCCCCTCCGTCGAAGGCCCGAAAGACTACTTCATGGGCGACCTATTCTACAGTCGGGAGACCGGCTTTAACGGGCGCAAGGCGAGCGGTGGCATCCTCCGGTCAGCGGGCATCAACGACGAGTACGCCGCCCGGATCGGGGCCATGCTCGTCGGGGAACGGTCCGCGCCGTTCAACCTCGTGTACTTCTTCAAGGGCGACTCGATCGCCCACCACCACGGCCTTGAGGCGCAGCGGCAGTGGCTGCAGACGGCGGACGGGCACGTGGGCAGGATCTTCGCCGCCGCCGGCGGTGTGGAGCGGCTCCTGGAGGACTACGCAGTCCTCGCCCTCTCCGACCACGGCCACGCCCCGCTGCTGCCGGGCCGCCGCCACGTGGACCTGCGCCGCATCCCCGACCTCAAGGTTTCCTCCGGCATCAAGGCCCGCTTCGGCAAGAACGCCGACGCAGTCGTGGTGCCCAACGGGCGCTCCGCGCTCCTCTACCTGAGCGACGGTGTCCGGCAAGAACGTGTCGCGAAGAGCCTCGTCGGCCGGCGGGGCGTGGACGTGGCCGCCTGGTCCGAAGCCGGCTGGGCGAAGGTGCTCTCCAGCGAATACGGGTTGCGGTTCCGCCCCGGCGACGGCCCGCGGGACTCCTTCGGGCGCTCTTGGGAGCTGGAGGGCGACCCGGGCGCGCTGGACCTCGACGTCTCGGGCGCAGACCTGGGTTACGGCGACTACCCCGACGCGCTGGAGCGCTTATGGGGGTGCCTGCACACGCCCCGGTGCGGCGACGTGGTCCTCTCCGCGACGCCCGGCTACACCTTCGGCGAGGTCTCCGGGGGGTACCACAAGGCCAGCGACCACGGCTCGCTGCACGCGGAGGACTCCAACGTCTTCGTACTGGCGGGCGGGTTCGAGAGGGGCGAGCCCGCGCCGCGCAGGATCACGGACGTGGCCCCGATGCTGCTGGGCCATTTCGGGGCCGGCAGGCCCGCGGAGGAACATGTCTTCTAGGCAGAACGGGCGGACGGGCGAGGAGCAGGGCGGGCTTCAGCCCCGCTACCGGCGGGCGTTCGGGTGCGTGACGTGGGTTTATATGGGCATGCTGACCTTTCTCGCCGTCAACTTCCTCCTGTCGCTGCCGTTCCGGTACGTGGGGGAGGGCGAGATCTACAACTACGTCCCGCCGCGCCTCGCCTACCTCGGCACCGTTCTCCTGGTGCCCGGCATGGTCTTCGCCGCCGTTCTCGGCGCCCGCACCTACCGCGCGCCGAGCCGGGTGGCGGGGAGGGTCGGGACCGGGTTGGGAGCCCTGATCGGCTGGTCCGGCTTCTTCTCCCTGGCCTGGATCGCCGCCGCGCTCGGGTTCGCCCGGAGGGATCAAGCCTTCAGGACCCAGACCTTCGCCGACATCGGCGGCTTGGCCTTCTATCTCTTCCCACCCCTGACCGTCGCGGCCATGGTCCTCCTCGTCCTCGCGCTCTACTCGAAGGGGGCGGACATGGCCTGGAGGAGACGTCTCGGCCTGATCGGGGCAGGCCTCGCCGGGCTCGCCGGGCTCGGCCTTCTCTTCTCCGATTTCGACCTCGTGGGCCTCGCCGGGGTCCTCATCTCGACCGTCTCGGCGGCGGTGGCCGGCTGGGTCGGCGGCGTGGGTGGATACGCGCGGGCAGGGGGGGACGACATGATCCCACCGGGGGCCACGATCCGTCGCCGCGAGCCCCGTCTCAAGCCCCGGTAGCCCAGGGGACCGGGGGCTACCGGGGCACGGTATAATACGCGCGATGTCCCGTAACGGTTACCCCGACAGGTCCCACCTCCCCACCTCGCCCGGCGTCTACATCTTCAAGGACGACGGGGACAGGGTAGTCTACGTCGGAAAGGCGAAGAACATCCGCAGCCGGGTGGCGAACTACTTCACCAAGGGCGGGGACGGTCGGCCCAAGATAGCGGAGATGCGCGAGCGGGTCGCGCGGATAGATTTCATCGCGACCCGCAGCGAGACCGAGGCGCTCGTCCTCGAAGCGAACCTCATAAAGCGCCACAGGCCGCGGTTCAACGCCTCCCTGAAAGACGACAAGAGCTACCCGTACATCGTGGTAACCGCGGGCGACGAGTACCCGAGGGTCTTTGCCACGCGGTCCTTGCACGATTCGCGGCACCGCTACTTCGGGCCGTTCCCGAGCGCGGGGTCGGTACACTCGACGCTGGACGTGTTGAACAAGACGTTCCCGTTCCGCAAGTGCCGGGGGCCCGAGCCGGGCCGCAGGAGCGGGGTGCCTTGCCTCAACTACCACATCGGGCGGTCGGCGGCGCCTTGCATCGGCGCAGTTACCAAGGAGGCGTACGACCGGATCGTCGCCGACGTGATCCTCTTCCTCGAAGGGCGGGTGGACGGCCTGATCCGAACGCGCCAGGAGGCCATGAAGAACGCCGCCCACGAGATGGATTTCGAGCGGGCCGCGAAGCTGCGCGACGAGCTCGCCGCCCTGAACCACGTCCGCGACCGCCAGCAGGCCACGATCACCTCGGAGGACTCTTTCGACGCCGTGGGCGCCTACGCAGAGAACGGGTCGGCCTGCGTCCAGGTCTTCGCCGTGCGTGGCGGACAGGTGGTCAACCGCGACTCGTTTCTCCTGGACAACTACGGGGAGGAGGGCGCCGAGAGCCTCGCGCTCAAGTTCGTCCCCCAGTACTACGACAATGCCGCCGTGCCCCGCGAGGTCCTGGTCCAGTCGGAGGCCCCCGAAGACGACCTCCGTCCGCTGCGCGAGCACCTCTCGCAGGTCCGCGGGACGGCAGTGGACGTGCGCCGGCCGCGGCGGGGAGACAAGCGCCGCGTGCTGGAGAACGCCGTCCGCAACGCCGAGCTCGGCCTCGCCCACGAGAAGATGCTCGACGAGGCCAGGCGTAACCAGGTCGCCACGACGCTCGATACGCTGCGCGAGGAGCTCGCCCTCCCGAAGCTGCCGATGCGCATCGAGTGCTACGACATCTCGAATACCATGGGCACAAACTCCGTGGCCTCGATGGTCGTCTTTCAGGGTGGCCGTCCGGCCAAGGACCAGTACCGGCGCTTCAAGATCCGGACCGTCGAGGGCGCCGACGACTTTGCCAGCATGTCCGAGGTCATAAGGCGCCGCCTCGAACGCCTCAAGGAGGAGAACGAGAAGTTCCTGCCTGCGCCGGACCTGATCCTGCTTGACGGGGGCAAGGGACAGCTCTCCGCCGTAGTTCCAATTCTCGCCGAGATGGGCGTCGCCGGCGAGCTCCCGGACATCCCGCTTCGCTCCCTGGCCAAGAGGGACGAGGAGGTCTTCCAGCCCGGCCGCCCCGAGCCCGTACTCCTCAAGCGCAACTCCCCGGAGCTGCACCTGCTCCAGCGGATCCGCGACGAGGCCCACCGCTTCGCCAACTCCTACCATCGCAAGGTTCGGGGCAGGGCCATGACGCAGTCTGTCCTCGACGACCTCCCCGGCATAGGCCCCGCCCGCAAAAAGCAGATCCTCGACCACTTCGGCACCCCCGACGCCTTCCTCAACGCCTCCCTGGAAGACCTCGAAGCCGTCCCGGGCCTCCCCGGCCGCGTCGCCCGCGAGGTCCACGCGAGGGTGCACAGGTAGGTTAGGGGCCCAAGCCATAAGATTATCCAGTTTCGGCGTACAGGGGGGCCGCGGCGGCGGGAACTTGCTGCGGTCTCAGGGGGTGTCCCCCTGGGGACTGCGTTTCGTGGCCCCTGAAGCCTCCGAGTGACCTTTCGGTTAAATATACGGTGTTTCGTTGTAAGCCCGCCACGGTGGTGCTAGTCTGATTTACCGAGATGTTTTGTGCTTTGCAGGAGGGGCGGGTCGAGGCGGGTTGAGCGAGGAGGCGCCGGACGTCGCCGGGGCTCCGGCCGCGGGCAGGCGCCGCATCGTCATCATCACCGGTCTTTCCGGTGCGGGCAAGTCCAACGCCCTGCAGGCCTTCGAGGACGCGGGGTACTTCTGCGTGGACAACCTGCCGCCGCGCATGGTGCCGGCCGTGATGGAGGCCACGGGCGAGGGCGTCGGCAGGCCGGACGGCGTGGTCGCGGTGATGGACATGCGGGGGCGGCGGTACTTCGGCGAGGAGCTCGAGCGGAGCCTGGAGGCCGCGGAGGGGGAGGACGGCTGGGACCACCGCATCCTGTTCATCGAGTCCGACGACCCCAGCCTCGTCCGGCGCTACAAGGAGAGCCGCCGGCCGCACCCGGCCGCGCGCGACGGAGACGTGCTTGAGGCCATCCGTTGGGAGCGGCGAGACCTCTCGACGGTGCGCGAGATGGCCGACCTTGTGGTGGACACCTCCGGCTACTCGACGCTCGACGCCCGCCTGCGCTTCAAAAAGCTCGCCGAATCGTTCTCCAGCCGGCTGACGGTCAGCCTGACCTCGTTCGGCTTTAAGCACGGCATCCCCATGGATGTGGACACCCTACTCGACGTCCGCTTCCTCCCGAACCCGCACTACGACCCCGACCTCCGCTCCCTCACGGGTCATGACGAGCCCGTGCGCCAGGCGGTGCTCGGCCTCGAAGACTGCCAGGCGTTTCTGGCCAAGGTCGGCGACCTGCTCTCGTTCTTGATCCCCCGCTACGACGCGGAGGGCAAGACCTACTTCACGCTCGGCGTCGGCTGCACCGGGGGACGCCACCGATCGGTCGCCGTCGTCGAGGAGCTGGCCAAACGCCTGCGCGAGGAGGGTGCCGGAGTGGGCATCTTCGTCCGTCACAGGGACGTGGAGAAGTAGCCTTTAGCCTAAGTAAGTCCTTTACGGAAAAGGGCGTCGCCATCCTCTCCACAACCGCCCCGAGGGGCAAAGAGGTCGGCTTCCCAGCGGACCGGAACGCGTCCTGGGCGGCGCTACGTCCGGGTCGCGGGCGTGGCGGGATCTGGGAGGGGGAAGAGGCCGAGGAAGCGCTCGACCGCCGGCCCGTCTCCCTCGATCCTGACGTCCCCCGAGTCTAGCGCCTCCTCGAGGGGGCGGCCCCCGTAGACCAGCGCGGCCAGCGTGGCCGGGTTGGTATCGACGACCGCGTCGGGCCTCTCGGCGACGCCGCGGGCGATGTCGAACCGGCCATCGGCAACGACGGCGCGGAAGGTCTGCTCGGCGAGCCGAAGTTCATAGGTAGCGCTCAGGCCATCGGCGGCGCGCGGGTCGAACATCGTCCGGAAGGAGAGGACTAGGGCGTCGACGCTCATCCCGCCGTCCTGAGCCCTCAGGACGGAGCGGGCGCCCCAGCGCCCGAGCGAGAAGATCACCGGCTCCAGCTCCTCGCCCCACTCCGTAAGCTCGTAGACCCTGGAGGCCGCGGGCGGCGGGAGCTTTCTCCGGCGCACCACCCCGACCCCCTCCAGACCGCGCAGGCGCTCGGCGAGGACGTTGGGGCTCACGCCCGGCAGGCCCGCCCTGAGGTCGGCGAAGCGCTTAGGTCCCAGCAACAACTCGCGCACGACCAGGAGCGCCCAGCGCTCGCCGACCAGATCCAGGGCGTGGGCGGCGGCGCACGCCTCACCGTACGTGCGCCTCTTGGATGCACCCCCGGTCGTCATGACCGACATTCTACCACTCAGGTAGTATCTCGAACTTTTTTGTCATTTTTAATAATTTTATGGTTATTTTTTAGGACTATTGCCGTATGCTCTGGCCAGCCGATGCCCGGCCGCCGCAGGGGAGGAAGATGCGCCGTGGAATGGAAGCTCGAAGTGGTATCGGTTCCCATCACAGACGTGGATCGCGCGAAGGACTTCTACGCCGGGAAGATGGGCTTCAACCTGGACCACGACTCCCGGGTCGGCGCCCAGACGCGCGTGGTTCAGATGTTTGACTCGAGTTTGTTTCGTCCGAGCCGTGAGGGAGAGGTCCTCGACAACGTCGACCGAAAGGCCTACGTTTTTAAGGCTCCGGACGCCCCATCGCCCGCCCAAAACCGCGCTGGAGAAGCGGATGCTGGTAGGCGGTATGGCCCTGCTCGTCCGTTCGTTGCTGCTCTTCGCGCGGGCTCCGATAGGAGGAAGCTTCTCCGTGGAATGTCCTGCCCGGGATACTCCTGCTGGGTTTTGGCGCCTCGTTCGCCTTTCTCACTTTATCCTGGTTCCGTGAGGGGCGTTGGCCGAGCGCGATGCCGGCCTGGCTGCGGGCTCGTCAACAACGCTAAGTAGCTTGGCGGGGCGCCCCGCCCCTGGCGGTGCTCGCAAGCGTCGCGGCCTCCCGGACCGAGGAACCGGCAGACGCGGGGAGAGGACCCGTGGCCGCCCTCAACGGGGGCTGCCAAGCCGCTTTCTTCCTGAGCGGATCTTGGTAGCCCTCGCCGTCGTTCTCGCCGCCGCGCTGTTGAGGCTTGTCAGTGACGGCAAGGAAGTCGGCGGGAAGTCGCCTCTACCGCCTTCCGAAAAGGCGGATGGCCCGGCGGGTTATCGCGAGCCACCCGGGGATGGGACGCTGTAGAGTAAGATGACGCTGCGCAACCCGAGGGAGGTTTCATGTCCGGCATGCTGGTAGATGGAGTTTGGAAGACCGAGGCTGACATACCGAGGGAGCACGGCCGTTTCAGGCGATCTACGACGAGCTTTCGCGGTTGGATCTCCTCGGTCGGCACGGAATTCCCCGCGGAGGCGGGCCGGTACCACCTCTACGTCGCGTGGGCCTGCCCGTGGGCGCACCGGACCGCGATCCTGCGCAAACTCAAGGGCCTCGAGGACGCCATAGGCCTCTCGGCGGTCGGCTCGTTTATGGGTGAGGACGGCTGGGCCTTCTACGACGAGCCTGGCGTCATCCCGGATACGGTCAACGGCGCCCTTTTTTTGCGGGAGGTCTACGCCAAGGCCGACCCTAGGTACACCGGACGGGTCACCACGCCCGTTCTCTGGGACAAGGAACAAAGGACCATTGTCAACAACGAGTCTCGGGAGATCGTCCGCATGCTCGACGTGGAGTTCGGCGGCATCGCCGCCGGCGCGGACTTTTTCCCCGAGGACGGGCGCGGAGAGATCGACGCGACCATCGACGCCATCTACGAGCCGATAAACAACGGCGTCTACCGCTCCGGGTTCGCCACCACCCAGGAGGCCTACGAGGAGGCCGTGACGGAGCTTTTCGGTGCCCTCGACCACTGGGAGGGGCTCCTCGGCACGCGCCGCTACCTGTGCGGTGACCACATAACGGAGGCCGACTGGTGCCTATTCCCGACGCTGGTGCGCTTCGACGCGGTCTACCACGGCCACTTCAAGTGCAACCTCCGGCGCATCGTAGACTACCCGAACCTCTGGGGGTACCTGAGGGATCTCTACGGGCAGCCGGGCGTCGCCGGGACCGTCGACATGGGGCACATAAAGAGGCACTACTACCGCAGCCACGGGTCCGTCAACCCGACGCGCATAGTGCCCAAGGGCCCGGTCTTAGACTTCTCCGAGCCGCACGGCCGGGAGAGGATCTCGGGCTAGGGGCGGGGGCCCCGGGGCAGCGGGTATACTGGCCGCCGATGGACAGGGTGGAGGATCTTCGGGTGGTCGCGTTCGGCGGGGGTACCGGGTTGCCGGTGCTTTTAGGTGGGTTGCGCGATCGGGTCCGGGACCTGACGGCGGTCGTGACGGTCGCGGACGACGGCGGGTCGAGCGGCAGGCTCCGCCAGGAGCTCGGGGTGGCGCCCCCGGGGGACGTGAGGAATTGCCTGGTGGCCCTCGCCGGCCGCAAGAGGCTCGCCGAGGTCTTCAACTACCGCTTCGAGGCGCCGGGGGACCTCAACGACCACAGCGTCGGCAACATCATCATCGCCGCGCTCTCGGACATGGCGGGAGGCTTCTGCGAGGGCGTCGAGCAGGCAGCCCGATTCCTGCGCATCAAGGGCCGCGTCTATCCGGCGGCGGAGGAGAGCCTGACCCTCGTGGTCCGCTACGCAGACGGCACGGTGACCCGCGGCGAGTCGGTGGTGCACGGGGTAGGCAAGAGGATCTCGCGCGTCTGTGTGGAGCCCGAAGGGGTGCCCGCCCCGCCCGGGGTCATCGAGGCCATAGAGGGGGCCGACGTGCTGGTGCTCGGCCCGGGCAGCCTCTTTACGAGCACCATCCCGGCGCTCCTCGGCGGCGGGGTCCGCGGGGCGCTGGCCCGGTTCGGCGGCCCCGTGGTCTACGTGGCGAACGTCATGACGCAGCCGGGGGAGACGGACGGGTTCGCCGTCTCGGACCACGTCAAGGCGATCTCGGGGCACCTCGGGACCGTCGTGACCGATGTGCTCGTCCACTCGGGGGCTTTGTCGTCCGGCGTTCTGGCGCGCTACGAGGCCGAAGAGGCAGCCCGGGTCGAGGTGGACCTGGGGGTTCTGCGCGAGATGGGCCTCGCGGTGCGGGCGGCGGACCTGCTCTCGGGCGAAGACCGGGCTGGGCTGCGTCACGACCCCGGCCGTCTGGCAAGGGAGGTGTGCGAGGCTGCCCTCGTTCGCCTCTGAGGTGCGCCGGCAGCTGGCGGCCGGCTTCGCCGGTCGGCTCGACCGCGCGGCCCGCGCGGAGCTCGCCGGCCTCGTGGACGCGGCCGGCGAGTGGGACGCAACCGGCGTGACGCTGCGCACCTCCAGCGCCGCCGTCGCCCGCTCGGCCGTGCGGCTGTGGCGCTCCGAGTTCGGCCTCGAACCCCGGCTCTCGCCAACAGAGCCAGACCGCTTCGGCAGGACGAGGTACGCCGTCCGCACGGAAGGGAACGGGGCGATACAGGCCGCGGACGAGCTGCGCTTCGCCCGGGGCTCGCGGTCCGCGGCCGACCGCGCCGCCTACCTACGGGGCGCGTTTCAGGGGGCCGGATCGGTAACCAGGCCCGGAGGCCGCGGCGGGTACCACTTGGAAGTGGTGCACCGCGACGGGGACTTCGCGCGTCGTGTGGCCGCCTTCTCCCGCGTGCCGCTTAAGGTCGCGCGGCGGCGGGCAAGGTGGGTCGCCTACACCAAGAGCGCCGACGGGGTCACCTCCGTGCTGGCCCAGATGGGCCTGAACGATGCAGTCCTAGAGTACGAGGCTCGGGCCGTCTTGGGCGAAGCAAAGGCTAACGCCAACCGCGTCACCAACTTCGACGCGGCCAACGCCGGTCGCACCGCGACCGCCGCCGCCCGCCAGCAGAGGGCGTTGCAAGACCTCGATCCGGCGAAGCTTCCCCCGGCGTTGCGCGACATGCTTGAACTCCGTCTTGAGCACCCCGACGCTTCGTTGGCGGAGCTGGCCCAGATGGGCGGGATCTCTAAGAGCGCCGCCAACCACCGGCTGCGGCGTCTGGTCGAGCTCGGACGCGAGCAGACAGGTCTCCTGATGCCATGACCGCCTTCTACTTGACCGGCCACGACCGGCGCCTGCTCCCTTGGCCGATTCCGCGCCCCGCGGGCGCCCGGGCGAGCCCGCATCGCGAAGCCCTTGGGCGGCTTTTACTCGCGCCTACTTTCGGTAACAATAGGGTGAGCCCGTAGGATGACCCAAAAAACGACGAGAGGAGAGGGTTTTGGCAGTTCGAGTGGGTATCAATGGCTTCGGCCGGATCGGGATGCTGACCGCCAAGGCGGCCATAGAGCGTAGCGACGACGACATCGAGATCGTGGCGATCAACGACCTCATGCCCATGGAGAGCCTCGCGCTACTCTTCAAGCGCGACACCGTGCACGGCATCTGGCCCGAGGACGTTAGCCTGGACGGCAGCATCCTGCGCGTGGGCGACCGCGAGATTAAGACCTTCGCCGAGCGTGACCCCGCCCAGATTCCCTGGGGCGACGTGGGCGCGGACATCGTGGTCGAGTCGACCGGCGTCTTCACTAGCCGCGACGGCGCGGCCAAGCACCTCGACGGCGGCGCCAAGAAGGTGGTGATCTCCGCCCCCGCCAAGGGCGTCGACGCCACCTTCGTCTTCAAGGTCAACCACGAAGACTACGACCCGGAGAACCACCAGGTGGTCTCCAACGCCTCGTGCACGACCAACTGCATCATCCCGCTCGTTAAAGTGCTGCAGGACAACTTCGGCATCGAATCCGGATACATGACCACCGTCCACGCCTACACCAACGATCAGAGCCTGCTCGACGCGGCGCACAAGGACCCGAGGCGCGCGCGGTCGGCGCCCAGCAACATCGTGCCGACCTCCACAGGCGCGGCGCGGACCGCGGGCGTGATCTACCCCGAGCTCCAAGGCAAGGTGGACGGTATGGCGATGCGCGTCCCCGTCCCCGACGGCTCCATTACTGACTTTGTAGCCCAGATCTCTAACGAGGCGAGCGCCGACGACGTGAACGCCGCTTTCAAGAAGTCCGCCGAGGGCGAGCTCTCCGGCGTCCTCGAGTACTCCGCGGCCCCGCTGGTCTCCAGCGACATCGTCGGCAACCCGGCCTCCTGCGTCTTCGACTCCCCGCTCACGATGTCCAACGGCCGCACCGTCAAGGTGCTCGGCTGGTACGACAACGAGTGGGGCTACTCCAACCGCACCGTGGACTTGGTGCAGTTCATGGGAGAGAAGCTTTAGAGCACGCTGCGGCCTTCGCTTTCAACTAGTCGGAACGAGGCCGTGGCCGGGCGTCGCTGGCGCTCCAACGGGCCGAATGCCGCCGAAAGGCGGCGCTTAGGGGCGCGAAGCACCGGACCGAAAGCGGGGGCGAAGCCGCGACGACTGAAGGGAGAAGCCATCGACAAACGGAGCGTTAGGGACATGGACGTGCGCGGAAAACGCGTGCTCGTCCGGGTGGATTTCAACGTGCCGGTGAAAGACGGACAAGTTACGGACGACACGCGCATCGAGCGGGCCCTGCCGACGATTCGGCACCTGTTATCGGAGGGGGCCCGTCCTGCCCTGATCTCGCATCTCGGACGCCCCAAGGGCGAGCCGGACACGAAGTACGCGATGGACCCGGTAGCGAGGAGGCTGGAACGGCTCCTGGGCGAGCCAGTAAAGAAGCTGGACACCGCGGCCGGCCCGGAGGTGGGCGAAGCGCTGGACGGGCTCGATGGGGGCGTGGTGCTTCTGGAGAACTCCCGCTTCTACCCCGGGGAGACGAAGAACGACGCCGGGTTCTCCGAGGAGCTCGCCGCGCCCTTCGACTTGTACGTCGACGACGCTTTCGGCGCCGCCCACAGGGCCCACGCGACGACCGTCGGGGTGGCCGAGAGGCTACCCGCGGCGGCCGGGCTGCTGATGGAGGCGGAGATCGACTACCTCGACGGCGTCCTGAAAGACCCCGGGCGGCCGTTCGTCGCCATCCTGGGCGGGGCCAAGGTCTCGGACAAGCTCGGCGTCATAGAGAGCCTGCTCGGCGTGGCCGACTCGCTGCTCATCGGCGGCGCGATGTGCTTCACGTTCTTCAAGGCCGAAGGATACGAGATCGGCAACTCCCTCATCGAGGACGACTACGTGGCGGAGGCCAAGCGCCTCAGGGACGAGGCTGGAGAGAGGCTGGTCTTGCCTATTGACGTGGTCGTCGCGGACGCGATAGAGGAGGACGCCCAAACGCAGACCGTCCCGGCGGACGGCATCCCGGCCGGCAAGATGGGGCTTGATATCGGGCCAGAGAGCGTGGAGCTTTTCAGAGGCCGGATCTCGGGGGCTAGGACCATCTTCTGGAACGGCCCGATGGGCGTCTTCGAGGTGGACGCGTTCGCCAAAGGGACCGAGGAGGTGGCCAGGGCCGTGGCGGAGACGGGCGGCAGGGGCGCCACCAGCGTGATCGGGGGCGGCGACTCGGTCGCGGCCGTCAACAAGCTCGGCCTCGACGACCAGATGAGCCACATCTCGACCGGCGGCGGGGCCTCCCTGGAGTACGTCGAGGGCAAGGAATTGCCCGGCGTCGCGGTCCTGCCGGACAAATAAAACCCACGAGAGGAGAGCGTAATCAATGGCGCGACGCCCGATGATGGCCGCGAACTGGAAGATGAACAAGACCGTGGTGGAGGCCCAGAACTACACGGCGGTCCTGCTGCCGCGGGCCGCGAGCGCCGAAGGGGTGGACGTGGCGGTCTTCGTCCCGTTTACCAGCCTGCCCGAGGTCGGAAGGTTGGCCGAGGACTCGGCGGTGATCGTGGGCGCCCAGAACTTCTACTACGAGGACTCCGGCGCCTTTACCGGCGAGGTCTCCGCGCCCATGCTAAAGGACGCGCTGGCGAGGGCGGTGCTGGTCGGACACTCCGAGCGGCGTGAGATCTTCGGCGAGACCGACGCGCTGGTAGCCCGCAAGACGAAGCGCGCCGTGGACGCGGACCTTCTGCCCGTCGTCTGCGTCGGCGAGACCAAGGAGGAGCGGGACGCCGGCGGAATGTGGGATAAGGTCTCCGGGCAGGTCCGGCGGGTGCTGGAGGAACTGGACGACGTCGGCGGTGGGGGCGTCGTCTTCGCCTACGAGCCCATCTGGGCCATCGGCACCGGCGACACCGCCACGCCCGACGACGCCCAGGACGCCATCGGCCGGATACGGGAGCTCTTGAGAGAGGAGAGGGGAGGGGACTTTGCCGACGGCGTCCGCATCCTTTACGGCGGGTCCGTCAAGCCGGCGAACGTCGCCGAGATCATGGGCCGGAACGACATCGACGGCGCCCTCGTCGGCGGCGCGAGCCTAGAGGTGGAGTCCTTCGTGCAGCTCATCGAGGCCGCCCAGCAGTCCGTGCCCGACGCGGGTTAGGCCCGTCGGCGGGGGTGTGATAAAGTAGCGGCGTTATGCTTTTTTATCTTGTTGCGTTTTTCCACATAGTCTTCTGCGCCGCCCTGGTCGGCATGATCTTGCTCCACTCCGGGAAGGGCGGCGGGCTCTCCTCCACGTTCGGGGGCGGCCTGGGCGGCACCTTCTCAGGCACGACCATCATGGAGAAAAACCTGACGCGGCTCACCCTGATCGTGGTCGGCCTCTTCACGCTGACCGGCACCGTTTTGTTCTTTTTGGGGTAGCGTTCACAGCACAGGGCCACCGGATTGGCGAGGTTGGGTTTGTGTAAACGTCGTCGTGGCCTCAACCCGCAAAATACGAAAGTAAGCGCTAAACCCCAAACCGGTGACCGGGGGGCCAGGGTGGAAGGCGTCGTCCCCTACGCCTCCGCGGAGGGCCGGGCAAGGAAAAGGACTCGCCCGGGGAGGATGGGGAGAACAGGCGAGTCCGGGAACAATTATACACCCAAGAGTATGCTTGGGCGTGGAAACGGCTACAGCCGCGCGCCGCTTTATTTGGCCGGGCGCTATGGAAGTAAGTGTCGGAGGGGGGACTCGAACCCCCACCCCCTTACCGGGGACTAGGCCCTCAACCTAGCGCGTCTACCAATTCCGCCACTCCGACGGGCAGCCGGAAGAGTATACGAGAAGCGTACTGGGGGTTCAACGTGGCATCTCCGCGCCCGCCCGGCGGTGTGCTACGTTGTCCGGATGTTCGGCAAGCGCAAAATCTCCCTGATCGCCATACCCCTGGCGGTTGCGGCGCTAGCCCTCCGCGCCGGGGGGACCCGGCCGGTCCCCCCGGGCTGGCCGGTCAACATGGGGCACCGCGGCACCTCCTTCCGGTACCCGGAGAACACCCTGGCGGCCTTCCGGGCCGCCGTCGAAGCGGGGGCCCGGGGGCTGGAGTTGGACGTCCGCCTGACACGCGACGGCCACCCGGTCGTCATGCACGACGCGGCGGTGGACCGGACCACGGACGGCTTCGGGGCCGTGGCCGGCATGACGCTCGCCCAGGTGCGCCGCCTCGACGCCGGGGGGGCCGGCAGAACCGACGAGCGCGTCCCGGCCCTGAGGGAGGTGCTGGATGCGTTCCCTGAGGCTTACGTCAACATAGACATCAAAGACACGCACCTGCCCGGGGTGGAGGAGGCGGTGCTCGGCGTGTTGCGGGAGGCGGGGGCGACCGGACGCGTGCTTGTCGCGTCCGCGAGCTACGGCGTCCTGCGGAGGTTCCGGAGGATGGGGGGTGGGGAGTGCGACACGGGGGCGTCGCGGCTGGAGGTCGGGGTGTTCTACGCGTTGAGCTTACTGCGGCTCGAATGGCTCACGCGGCCCGCCTACGCGGCGCTGCAGGTGCCCGTGGACTTCGGGCCGTTGCGCCTGATCACGCCGCGCTTCATCCGGGCGGCGCACTCTCGGGGGGTGCGGGTGGACGCCTGGACCATCAACGACACCGGCCAGATGCGGGGGTTGCTGGGCCTCGGGGTCGACGCCGTCATAACGGATCGCCCGGCGGCGCTGGCGGGGGTGCTCGAAGAGCGCGGGGGCGCCGGGTAGGCCGGTATCACGCGGCCACGACCAGGATAGCGGAGACCACGCCGAGCATGGCGTAAGCCATGCCGAAGGGCAAGAAGTACTTCGGGTCGTTCTGGGAGGGGGTGATGAACCGCGCGTAGGGGACGAGCCGGACGGCCCGGCGAAGCACCGCGTTGTACTCGTAGCGGAAAAAGATCATGTGCATCCCGTTGGCGACCGTGACGCAGCAGAAAGGCACCGCCCACAGCTTGGACGGGTGGAGATTTACGGCGACGGGGGTCAGGAAGATGCAGAGAACCCAGATGACCTGAATGGTCGCGTAGGATACCCAGGCCGCCTTTATCCGGTATCTGTGCCTGGGCTCGATGGTCTTAGAGTCTAACCGAATGGGCCGGGTGACGGCGTCCGCTTCCCGTCCGCTGTACACTACGCGCGCAAAAGACGCAGCGGACGCACCGATTTTACACGGAGGATCATGATAAAAGAATCCCTCATCAAGGACCCCGCACTCGCCCCCGAGGGGCACCGCAAGATCGACTGGGTGGCCCAGCACGCGCCGGTCCTGAACGCCATCGCCAAGGAGCAGTTGGCGGACGGTTCGTTGCGGGGCAAGAAGATCGCGATGACCATCCACTTGGAGGCCAAGACCGCCTACCTCGCAACCCTGCTCTCCGACGCCGGGGCCGACGTGACGGTCTCCGGGAGCAACCCGCTCTCGACCCAGGACGACGTCTGCGCGGCCCTCGCCGAGCGCGGGGTGCGAGTCTACGCCACCCACGACCCCTCAGACGAGGACTTCGAGCGCTACCTCCACCAGACCATAGAGACGGGGCCCGACCTGATCGTGGACGACGGCGCCGAGCTGGTCGGGCGCCTGGTGGACTCCCACCCGGACCTCGCAGGCAACGTCATCGGGGCCTCCGAAGAGACGACAACCGGCGTCATGAAGCTCAAGGCCATGACGAACGAGGGCGTCCTGCCGTTCCCGGTCCTGGCCGCCAACGACGCGAAGATGAAGCACCTCTTCGACAACCGCTACGGCACGGGCATCTCCTCCATCGCCGCCATACTCACGACCACGAACCTCTTTCTCTCGGGCAAGGCGGTCGTGGTGATGGGGTTCGGCTGGGTCAGCCGCGGCCTCGCCAAGTACGCCGATGGGATGGGCGCGCGCGTGATCGTCTGCGAGCCCGACCCGGTGAAGCTGCTCGAAGCCTACTCCGAGGGCTACCAGGTAATGAACTCGGTGCAGGCAGCCGAGGTCGGAGACGTGTTCGTCACGGGCACGGGCAATATAAAGGTGCTCGGCACGAAACACTTCGAGCGCATGAAGGACGGCGCCCTGCTCGCCAACGCGGGCCACTACGACCACGAGTTCGACCTGGCCGGGCTGCAGGAGATGGCCGTCGGCTCCAGAGACGCCCGGCGCAACGTGGTGGAGTACGAGTTGGCAGACGGTCGCAGGCTGCATGTGCTCGCCCGGGGGAGGCTCGTCAACATCGCGGCGGCCGACGGGCACCCGGTCGAGATCATGGACCTCACCTTCGCCGTGCAGGCGCTCGCCGCGCACCACCTCGCCAACCACGCGGCGAACTTCGGCCCCGGCATCCAGGCCATCCCGGCTGACATCGATGAGCTCGTCGCCCGCCACAAGCTCGCGAGCCTCGGCGTCGAGCCCGAGACGCTGACCGAGGAGCAGATCCGCTACCAGCAGAGCTGGAGGTAAGACCTTTCAGCCGCGAATTGTCGGCTCTTGGGGCGGGGCAGACGCCGTAGCCGATTACGGATATATTGCGGTTTGGTCCGATGGGCCGGTCCGGGAAAGGCTAGCCGCGAACCACCATTAGGCCGCCGACCAGGACCAGTGCCACGCCTAGCACCTGGAGAGGTCCGAAGTCTGCGGCAGCCGATCCGAACACGCCCGTTCGGTCGATAAGGAGGCCGGCGATGAGCTGGGAGGCGACGACGAGCGAGAGCGTCTGGGCGAGCCCGGCCCGGCCGGCGGCGAGGACGATCGCGGCCAGTATGAAAGCCCCGATGACGCCGGAGGAGAAACCGTAGAGGACGGACCGTACGGTGAATTCGGGGCGGGACAAGAGGGCCACGGCGAAGCCCGCCGCGGCGGTGGCGAGGCCGGAGACCCCGATCAGGGCACCCACGCCGAGGGACCTGATGCCGAGCGTGTTCACGACCACCTGCGCCGCTATCGCCACCCCCGCCAGCGCGGCCAGGATCGTCCCCGCGTTCATACAGACCTCCTCGTCGCCTTCTCGGATAAAGCCGGACAAGATAACACACCCGCGCCCCGCTGCTAGTATCTCTGCCGTGAGGACGCTAGAGATCCGCTACACCGGCTTTCGTAGCTGCCCGAACTGCGGGGGCAGGGGCGACGACGGCGCCCCCTGGCGCCCCACGCAGTGCAAGCGCTGCAAGGGCCACGGCAAGCTCGTGACCGCCGTCGAGATGGAGGACTCCGTAACGGGCGTCCTGCCGGCCTCGCGCTACGACTTCAACGCCCTGGGTGAGGTCTTTCTTCTGGACTTCGACGAGGACGAGGAGATAAGGGTCATCCGCCCCCGATATCCCT
This sequence comes from uncultured Rubrobacteraceae bacterium, assembly GCA_902806015.1. Next base: position 35,960 of record CADCUZ010000012.1, on the reverse strand, counting down.
GGGATTGACGTGGACCATCATGCGCAGGCATTGGGCCAGGGCTGCTGAGATGGCGACGGCAAAGATGTCGTAGGCGATCCAGGGCGCGTAAGCGGGGCGGGTGACGTTCCCGAACTCCTTCGCGTACCCCGCCTCCTGTCCCAGGGCCGCCCACCCGTAGGAGAGCGGGAACAGCGCCCACTCGGCGGACGCGGCCGCCAGCGCCATGACCACCGCGGCCGCGACCCCGGGCCACCCGCCCCGGAAGGCCAGCATGACGCCGAGCGCCACGTAGACGAAGACGCGGGTTGCCTGTATCAGCGGTTCGCGCCCGGAGCCGTCGTAGGCGCTCTGCCAGGAGAAGACGCTCGCCCCGAAGCCGTAGAGCGTCGCGGCGAAGGCGCAGGCGAGGGTGAGATAGACCAGGGATCTCGCGCCCTTGCTCATGTGCCGCATTATATTGGCACCAGCCCACCGCGAGACGGGCTACCCGAGCGCCGCCAGCACGTCCTTGACGGCGAGGCGCTCTTTGAAGGGGATCACACCCCCGGCGACCGCCTGCGATAGCGCCCCCTGCGAGGCGCCGAGCCTGTCCGAGGCGGCCACGAGCACGCGGTGCCCCCGCGCCTTGGCCTCCCGGAGCAGGGCGGCCCTCTCCACGAGGTTGCGCTCGGACCAGAAGCCCAAGATTTCCAGGTGTACCTTCTCACCGGCCCTTTCCACGGTGAAGTCCGGCACGAGGGCCGTCTTTAGCTCCGGGAGGGGCAGGATGCCGCCCCCGGCCCCCAGCTTCCAGCCGCCGGTATCCTTCGCCCGCCCCCAGGCCCGGACGAACGCGGCCCGCACGTCGTCGCCCTCGTGGGCCTCCTTCGGGCCCAGGTAGTGGCCCTTTAGATCGTTCTTTTCGGAGTCGAGCTCCAGGAGGGCGTCGCGGCCCTTCCATTCGACGGTGGCCGAGAGACGCCAGGGGGAGGTCAGGAGCAGGCCGGGGAGGAACTTCGCCAGGCGGAGGCCGTACTTTCGGGTGCCGCCGAAGATGGAGAGCGGGCCGTCGAGGAGGAGGCGGTAGCCGCGGGGGGTGGGCTCCAAGCGGTAAATCAGGGCCATCTTCTTCACGTAGTGGAAGACGAGACGGGCGTCCGCGTCCCTGTCGAGATCCACCACAAGCTCCTTCGCGGCGTAGAGCACGCCCTGCACCTGGGCGACGTTGTAGCGTTCGATCAACGCCTGGGGCGAAGGCGCGTCGAACCCGGCCAGAAGCTGCGCCCCCTGCCGGTCGGCGTACATCAGGCCGCGGACGTCTTCGAGGCCGATCTCGGCCGTAACCCTGTCTAGTACGTCGTCGCGGGTAGGGACTGCGAGGAGGCCCGGCTCGTCTGCCGGCGGCTCCGGTAGGGCGGCGGCGAGCTCGAAGATGCGGGTCCTGATGGTGTAAGGGTCTGCTTGCGTCGGCGCCTCCCAGGCCGCGCGCTCCTCCAGCAGCTTGGCGAGAGCCCGCACGATCTTGAACCCCCGCCGGGCGTCGAGCCGCGGCCCGAGCTCCTCTTCCAGCGCGGCGAGCCGCGCCTGCAGGCCGGCTCGCGGCGCCCGGCGGTGCGCGGCGTACACGTCGCACAACTCCCCCGCCGCCTCGATTACCCGGCCCTCCTCCACCGAGAGGCGGTGGGGGACGAGCCGGCCGCGGGCGAGACGGGCCATGACGTGCTCGCCGCGCAGCACTAGGCCGGGGCGCCGCGGAACGACTCCCTGCGGCGCCGGGAGGCCGCCTCCTCGCCGGTGGCGGCGGTGACGAGCTCGTAAAGGAGGGCCCTCTTGTCGTCCTTGGGGCGCAGGATGCGCCCCAAGCGCTGGACGTACTCCCGCTGCGAGGCGCTCCCGGCGAGGATGATGGCGACGTTCGCGTCCGGGACGTCCACGCCCTCGTTTAGCACGTCCGAGGCGATGATGGCCCGGTAGCGGCCCTCCCTGAAGCGGTCCAGGATCTCCTTGCGTTCCCTGGCTGGCGTCTCGTAGGTTATGCCCGGGATCAGGAACCGTTCGGAGAGCGCGTAGACCTCCTCGACGCTCTTCGTGAACACGATGCACCGGTCCTCCCAGTGCTGGCGCAGCAGGGCCTCCAGGGTGACGCCCTTTCGCATCGCGCCCTCCCGGATCTCGCGTCTCCGCCGCGCCGCGAGCAGAGCCTCCCTGCCCCCGGAGTGGCTCGTGGAGGCGACCATGATGAACCGCTGCCAGTCCTCCGGCGAGCGCATCGGCAGCCGGTGTTTCTCCAGAAAATCCCGGTAGACCGCCTCCGCCTGGGCGTAGTCGAAGCGCTCCTGGGCCGTGAGCTCTATCGGCATCCGGACCAGCTCGAAGGGGGCCAGGTAGGTTCCGGCCAAATCTTCGGGGGAGCGCCGGTAGACGACGGGCCCGGCCAGCTCCGGCAGCAGCCCGTGGCCGCCGTCGGGGCGCTCGGGGGTCGCCGTGAGGCCCAAGGCGTACGGGGCGAGGAGCATCTTCGGGATGATGGCGTTCTTCGGGGCGGGGAGGTGGTGAACCTCGTCGTAGACCGCGAGGGCGAAGCGGTCGCCGTAGCGCTCGGCGTGGATGTACGCCGAGTCGTAGGTCGTGACGGTGACGGGCGTGATCTCGTGGTAGCCGCCGCCCAGCAGGCCCACCGTCACCGAACCGCCGAAGGCGTCAGAGAGCACGGAGTACCACTGCTTGAGCAACGCCAGCGTGGGAACCACCACGAGAACGCTTCGCCCGACGCGCTCCATAGCGCTCACCGCCACCGCCGTCTTGCCCGCCCCGGTCGGCAGCACGACGACCCCGCGCAGCCCCCCGCGCCGCCACGCCGCCAAGGCTTCCCTCTGGTACGGGCGCGGCTCCAGCGCGACGCGCGACTCCAGCGAGACCTTCTCGAAGGCGGCGGCGTGGTCCGCGTGCGGCGTTCCGGTTTCGCGCAACCGCAGGACGACCTCGCGGTAGGCGCCCGCGGGGGCCCGCCACTGGCGGGTGCGGCCGTCCCAGACGAATGGCCCGGGGAGGCCGGAGGAGGCGCCGGTCGCGACGAGGGTGCCCGACTCGTAGAACAGCTCGATCACGTCGGGCGAAGCATACCCGAGAACTCGTGCCCTCTCACCGGTAGACTGGCCCAGTAGCCATTCCGAAAGGGTGAAACGCCTAGGTGAACCTCCGGAAGAGAACCCGCAAGATCCTACCCACGCTTTGCCTCGCCGCGCTCGCGTTCGCCTCCCTACCCGCCTGCGCGGCGTCTCCGGGGGGAAACTCGGGAAGCCTCCGGTCCGACGACGGGCCGGCAACCGGCGAAGAGAAGGAGGGTGCATCCGTGGTGGTGGAGGAGATGAGCGTTCGCGAGATGGTGGGGCAGATGTTCGTGGTCAGCGTGGGCGGGACGGAGCCGGACTACTACGTCGAGAAGGTGGTCCGGGAGAGGAACGTGGGCGGCGTGATCCTCTTTGGTCACAACATGGAAAGCGAGGGGCAGGTCGAAGCCCTCACGGGCTCGCTCCAGGAGCTGTCCTTGCGCACCGAGCCCGCGGTTCCGCTCTTGGTAGCGGTGGATCAGGAAGGCGGGCAGATAGCCTCGGCGCCGTGGGTCGCGCCGCAGCCGGCGGCGGCGGAGGTCGGGCGCAGGGGGGATCCCGCGGAGGCCCGGGCGGTCGCTAAGCGGATCGGGACGGAGCTCTTGTGGGCCGGGGTGAACACCAACTTCGCCCCCGTGGTGGACACGGGGTTCGGGGCCGCCATCGGCAGCCGTTCCTACGGCGAGGACCCGGCGTTGGTCTCGAGGATGGGCGCGGCCTCGGTGGAGGGCTTCGAGGAGGCGGGGATCGCCTCCTCGGCCAAGCATTTCCCGAACCACGGGCCGGCCGTCGTGGACTCGCATAAGGGGCTTCCGGTGGTGAACCACGACGAGCGCACCATCGAGTCGTACGATCTGGGCCCCTTCAGGGCCGCCATCGAGGCCGGGGCGCCGATGGTGATGGTTGGGCACCTGCTCTACCCGGCCGTGGACCCGCAGAGGCCGGCGAGCCTCTCGCGGCGGTGGATGGCCGTGTTGCGCGAAGAGCTCGGGTTCGATGGGGTGGTCGTGACGGACGATTTGGCGATGGCGGCGGCTTCGGGAGGAGGATCGCCGGAGCGGGCGGCGGTCGAGGCCGTGAAGGCCGGGGCGGACCTCCTTATAGTGTCGAGCCCACCCCAGCAGCAGGCCGACGCCTACGACGCGGTGGTGGCGGCCGTCGAGTCGGGGGAGATACCGGAAGGGAGGCTACGGAAATCCGTTCGGCGCCTGCTGGATGTAAAGGAAAGGTACGGTTTCGCGTCGCGCAAGTGCATTAGGTAGAATGCGGCCACAGACAGGGGTGAAGTGCCCAAGAGCGCCAGGGGCTCCGGGCAAGAAACCGTTCTTTGGGACGGAAGGAGGAAATGGTATGGCCGAAGTGACCATGGAAGAGGTCACCAAAATCTACGGCGGTGACGTAACCGCCGTAAACAAGATGAACCTCGACATACCCGACGGGGAGTTCGTGGTGTTCGTCGGGCCCTCGGGGTGCGGCAAGTCGACCGCCCTGCGCATGATCGCGGGCCTCGAAGACATAAGCGGGGGCAAAGTATTCATAGGGGACCAGGTGGTAAACGACCTGCCGCCCCGCCAGCGCGACATCGCGATGGTCTTCCAGAACTACGCGCTCTACCCGCACATGAACGTTCGGGAGAACATGGGCTTCGCGCTCAAGCTCAGAAAGTTGGACAAGGGCGAGATTTCGCGCAGGGTCGAGGAGGCGGCCAGGATCCTCTCCATCGAGCATTTCCTCGATAGGAAGCCCAAGGCGCTCTCCGGCGGTCAGAGGCAGCGGGTCGCCCTCGGGCGGGCGATAGTCCGCGAGCCCAAGGCGTTCCTCATGGACGAGCCTCTGTCTAACCTGGATGCCAAGCTCAGGGTGCAGATGAGAACGGAGATCGCCAAACTGCACAACAGGATCGGCACGACGACCATCTACGTCACCCACGACCAGACCGAGGCCATGACGATGGCCGACAGGATCGTGGTCCTCAAAGACGGCCTCATCCAGCAGGTAGACTCGCCGCAGCAGATGTACGACCATCCGAACAACGTCTTCGTGGCGGGCTTTATAGGCTCCCCGGCGATGAACTTCCTCCGGGCGCGCCTGGAGAGGGAAAACGGCGGCTACGAGGTCACCTTCGGCAGCACCCGAATACCCCTGAGCCGCGAGGTAGTGGGGGAGGTCAAGGAGAGGAGGGGCAAAGACCTCGGGGAGCACGTCGGCGAGATCGTGCTAGGCGTTCGTCCCGAGCACCTGGAGGACGCCGAGACCGAGGCGGCCGAGGTCCTTGGCGGACCAGAGGGCACGAGTTGCGTGGAGGTCGAGACGCAAGTTATAGAGAGCATGGGATCCGAGAAGTACATCTACTTCGAGCCGCCTAGGGAGCAGGCCGTTCGCCTGTCGAGCATCGCCGAGTTGACCGACGACGACGAGGGCGGCCGCGAGGAGGACACCATGGGAGGGTCGGCCGAGGACGTAGGCGGCAACCTGATGGTCGCTCGCGTCGCGCCGGAGAGCACGGCGCGTGAGGGCCAGAAGATACGCTTGGTGGTCGACTCGAGCAAGATACGGATCTTCGACCCGGAGACCGAACAGGCGATCTTGTAGGTCCCGCGGAGCTTTGCCTGACGCGGCCCGCGGCGCCACGCCGTCGGGCCGCGTGAGGCGTCCGTTACGCGGGCATCTACCGGGCAACACAAACATTGGAAAGGGACGGCACAGCATGACCCAAGCGTTCGACGGGAGGACAGGCACGCCCGGGGGGCGCCTGTTCAACAGGCGCGACTTCCTGAAGATGGGCGGTGCCGGTCTGGCCGGGGCCGCGCTGCTCGGGACCGCCGGCTGCGGAGGAGGCGGAGGCGGCAGCTTCAACGGCCAGATCACGGTCGGCTTCGGCCGCGAGCCGTCGGGGACCCTCGAGAAGCTGATCGACAAGTTCAACAAGCAGAGCAAGGACATCACGGCCAAGTGGCGGGTCATGCCGTCGGACACGGGACAGTACTTCGACCAGCTCCGCACCCAGTTCCAGGCCCAAGACGACAGCCTCACCCTCATCGCGGGGGACGTGATCTGGCCGGCCCAGTTTGCCGCCAACGGCTACATCCTCGACCTCTCCGACCGCTTCACCGAGAGCATGCGGGGCAAGTTCTTGGAGGGGCCCGTGGCGTCGAACACCTACGAGGGCAAGGTCTACGGCGTGCCGTGGTTCACGGACGCCGGCCTGCTCTACTACCGCAAGGACCTGCTGGAGAAGGCAGGTTTCTCCGGGCCGCCCAAGACCTGGGAGGAGCTCAGGCAGCAGGCCCAGAAGGTCATGCAGGACGAGGGCACAAAGTACGGGTTCGTGTTTCAGGGGGCCGAGTACGAGGGCGGCACGGTCAACGGTCTAGAGTACATCAACAGCTACGGCGGGCAGGTGCTCGACCCCAACGACGCGAGCAAGGTGATCATCGACAGCCCGGAGTCGGTCGCGGGCCTGGAGTCGGAGAAGAGCATGGTCGCCGACGGCGTGTCGCCGCAGGCCGTGAGCACCTACCAGGAGCCCGAGACCGAGGCCCCCTTCCTCGGCGGGACCGCGGTCTTCGCCCGCAACTGGCCGTACATGTATAGCCTGGCCGGCACGGGGGACTTCATAAAGCCTGACGTGATAGACATCGCGCCGCTGCCGGCCGGCGAGGGCGGCCAGAGCGTCAGCGGCCTGGGCGGGTGGAACTTCTTCATTAACGCCTTCGCAGACCAGGAGGCGCAGGACGCCGCCTGGGAGTTCGTCAAGTTCATAACCGCCCCCGAGCAGCAGAAGTTCTACTCCCTCGGCGGTTCGTACCTGCCGACCCTGACGGCCCTCTACGACGACCCGGACATCAAGGAGAGCGTGCCTACGGTCAGGCTGGCGGGGGAGGCCCTCAAGAACACCGTCCCGCGCCCGGTCTCGCCGGTCTATTCGGACATGTCGCTCGAGATGGCCGAGCAGTTCAACGCCTCTCTGAGCGGCGATACCGAGCCGCAGCAGGCCATAAGCACGCTCCAGACGGAGCTTCAGAAGATTACCGAGCAGGCGCCGAGCTAGGCGCGGGGACCTCTGAGGGCGGGCCCCGCGCCCGCCGCAGTACCGACAACAGAGAGAGGTGAAACGTTGTGACCGTGAACCCGCAGAAGAAGCGCAGGAGCGGCTTCTTCAGGAGGGAGTTCGGGGACCCCGAGCGGCGCACTGCCTACTACATGGTGCTGCCGGCGCTCTTGATCATACTGATCGTGGCCTTCTTCCCGATAGCGTACGCGACCTACCTGAGCTTCACGGACGCCACCGTCGCCCAGGCGGGCTCGTTCGTCGGGCTCGAGAACTACGGCGAGATGCTCGCCAACGAGGACTTCCGCGAAGGCCTCACCAACACCGCGGTCTTCACGGTGGTGAGCGTTACGCTGGAGTTCCTTATCGGGCTCGGCATCGCGCTCGCCATCAACCAGGCGTTCAGGGGCCGCGGGCTGGTGCGCGCGGCCATACTCGTGCCGTGGGCCTTCCCGACGGTCATCTCGGCGGTGATGTGGCGGCTGATGTTCCAGGATCAGGTCGGCGTCATCAACTACGTCGTCAACACTTTGGGTATCATCAGCCAACCGATCCTCTCCGACAGGACGCTGCTCCTAATAGCGGCCATCGGCGTCGACGTGTGGAAGACGACGCCGTTCATGGCGCTGCTCCTGCTCGCCGGGCTTCAGACGATCTCCGCCGACGTCTACGAGGCCGCCAGGGTCGACGGGGCGAACGTACTGCAGCGATTTTTCCGCATCACGCTCCCGCTCCTTAAGGGCACCATCCTCGTGGCGGTCCTCTTCCGCACGCTCGACTCGTACAGGATCTTCGACCTGTTCTGGGCTATGAGCAACCGCGAGCTCGAGTCCCTGAGCACTTTCGTCTACAAGTCGGTGAGGGTCAGCCAGCTACTGTTCGCCCAGGGCAACGCGGCGTCGGTCTTTATCTTCGTGACGTCGTTCCTATTGGCGTTGTTCTTTATCTACGGTCTGGGAATGCAGACCTCCGCGGAGGAGTAGAGATGGCTAGCGCAACCGCATCCAAAGGCGGCGAGGGCAAGGGCACCCTGAACGCGGTCCTCTTCTACGTCTTCCTTACCCTGTTCGTGCTGGTGAGCATCTTCCCGCTGCTCTGGATCTTCAAGATGAGCATCATCACCCGCAGCGAGCTCTTCCAATCGCCCCCGACGCTGCTGCCGGCCAACCCGACGGCGTCCGAGTACGGCCAGATCTTCGGCGACCCGGCCTTCCAGCAGGCGCTCATAAACAGCGTTATCATCTCCGGGGTCACTACCGTCATCTGCCTCTTTTTCGGGGCGATAGCGGCCTACGCGATAGCCCGCCTGAGGTTCGGCTTCAAGGGCATCATCATGACGCTGATCCTGGCGATCAGCTTCTTCCCCGGCGTGGCGATCATCGCCCCGCTGTTCATCCAGTTCAGCGCCTTCGGCATCATAGACACCCTCGCCTCCGTCATAATCACGGACGTCGTCTTCGCCCTGCCGCTGACGGTCTGGCTCCTCGTCGCGTTCTTCCGCGAGCTTCCGAGGGATTTGGAAGAGGCCGCCAAGGTGGACGGGGCGACGACCATCCAGGCGTTCCGCAAGGTGATAGTCCCGCTCGCGGCGCCCGGCGTCTTCACGACGGCGATCCTCACGTTCATCTTCGCCTGGAACGAGTTCCTGTTCGCGACGACCTTCCTGCTCACCCCCGAGACCCAGCCGGTGACGGTTGTGATCCCCAACTTCGCCAGCCAGTACACCACGGACTACGGGGCGCAGGCCGCCGCCGCGGTTGTCGTAACGGTGCCACTCGTGATAATGGTCCTGATCTTCCAGCGCCGGATAGTCTCCGGGCTGACCGCCGGGGCCGTTAAGGGTTAGCCTGGAAACCGACCGTCAGAGGGAGAAGCTCTGGGCCCGGGACATCGAGCCCGGGCGAAGGCTGCACTCCAGCTTCCTGGCGGTGGACGCCGCGGTTCGCAAGGACAGCCGCGGCTCCCCCTACCTGTCCCTCAAGCTGGTGGACCGGACCGGCTCCGTGGACGCGCGCATGTGGGGCCGCCTACCGGAGGACCTGGTGCGGGAGATCCCCGGCCCGGCCTACGTGGACGTGGAAGGCCACGCCCAAGAGTACCGCGGCACGCTGCAGGTGAAGCTTGACCGCCTGCGGGTGATGCGCGGGGACGAGGTCGCGGAAGAGGACTACCTGCCCGCCACGGAGCAGGACCGCCACGCTTTGGCCGCGGAGCTCGAAGAGGCCGGACGGACTCTCGAGAACGAAGACCTCCGCCAGCTCTTCGAGCTGATGGTCTCGGACGAAGGGTTCTGGGAGGCGTTCTGCGAGGCGCCGGCGGCCAAGGGGATGCACCACGCCAGGATCGGCGGCCTGCTGGAGCACTCGGTCGGCTGCCTGCGGATCGCCCGCTCGCTCGCGGAGATCTACCCGGCGGACCGCGACCTTTTGTTTTTCGGCGCGATCTTCCACGACGTCGGCAAGGTTCGCGAGCTATCCTGGGACAGCGGGGGCTTCGCCTACACGACCGAGGGCCGCCTCCTGGGCCACGTGGTCCTCGGTGAACGCCTCGTGTCCTCCTACATAAAGATGCTGCCCGGTTTTCCCGAAGAGCTGCGACTGGGGCTCTCGCACGTCCTGATCTCGCACCAGGGCGAGACCGAATACGGCTCCCCCGAACGCCCAAAGACCCTGGAAGCCCTGCTCGTCCACCTCATAGACAACCTCGACGCCCGGGCGGCGATGTACCTGGAGTCCACCCAGAACGTCAGCCCCGGCGGGTGGAGCCACCACGAGAACCCCCTCAGACGCGCCCTCTACGTCCCGGAGTAGTTTGCCGGCTAGGCGGGCGGCACCTCCCAGCACGCGGCCTGACGGCCGAAATCACCGTTTGCGGCGGTCGTCGCCGTCCTCGTCGTCCTCGTCTTCGGCGGCGGAGGTGATCTCTTCCTTGAAGTCGTCCACGGCGCGGCGGGCCTCCGTGACGAAACGCCCCACGTCCCGGGCCATCTTCGGGAGGGAGCCGGGGCCGAAGATGATCAAAAAGATCAAGGCGATAAAGACTATCTCGCTGCCTCCGACTCCTAGCATGGCCTAAATATAACCCGCGGGGACCGCCAGGACAATCGGAGTGGGTGTCGCCGGGGCAGCGTATATACTCACTCCATGTTACCTAAAGCAAGGATCTATCGATGATCTCCTGGGGCGCGGCCCGCACGATCGCGGTGACGCTCGCCTCCCGCTCAGAGCGGGCGCCAGCCGCCGATTTCGACTACCCCGGCGCCGTGGGCAAGACCCTTGCGCCCCTCTCAAGTTTTACGGGCATAGAGTTGCCGCGCGGGCCGGACGCGGGCCGCCAGCTCCTGGTGACCGACCGGGCTGAGTGGATAGACTTCAACATCGAGGGCTTCGGGGCGCTCATGGAGCCCGTCCTCAAACGGGCGACCGAGGGCGCGGGGAACGTCACGTGGGCGCTCGGCGGCGCCACGCTCACGGCGCAGATGGGCCTGCTGCTGGGGTTCCTCTCGTCCAGGGTTCTCGGCCAGTACGACACGGGGCCGCTGCTCTCCAAAGAGGCGGCGAACGGGCCGGGCAAGGTCTTCTTTCTGGACGGAAACATCGCCGCGGCGGCGGGGAGGCTCGGGGTCCCGCTGGACGGTTTGCGGCTCTGGATCGTGCTCCACGAGATGACCCACGCCCTGCAGTTTGAGGGATACCCCTGGCTGCGGGGCCACCTGGGCGACCTCCTGGAGGACCTGGTCGGCCCGCTGGCAGAGAGGCTCGGCGTCCGCGAGACCGTTCGCCGACTCTCCGCGAACCTCAAGACCGGCGCCCGGTCGATGGAGCTGGTGATGAGCCCGGAGCAGCGGGTCTCGTTCGACAGGATGCAGGCCGCCATGTCGGTCATAGAGGGCTACTCGGACTTCGTGATGCACAACGTCGGTAAGGGTCTCGTACCGCACTACGAGCACCTGAAGGCCCGGATGTCGAAGAGCCGGGCCCACCGCCCGCCCTTCGAGACCGCAGTCTTTCGCATCACCGGCCTCGACGTAAAGCTGGAGCAGTATCGCCTCGGCGAGCGGTTCGCGGAGGCCGTCGCCCGCCGGCAGGGGATGGGGGGCCTCAACCGGGTCTGGGAGACCCCCGAGAACCTCCCCACCCTGGCCGAGGTCAAGGACCCGGGCCTCTGGATGTCAAGGATGGACTCCGTCTAGTGGAGGGGCGCGGCGGGGAACCCGTCTTCCTGGGCTACCAGTTTGCCCGCGAGGAGGACGCCCGCGCCGCCGCCGCGGACCTGGACCGGCGCTTCGACGACGCCGAGCTCGCGGGCCTGCGCATCTACCGCGTGCGGTGGAACAACGACTTCATAGTCGAGGCCGCCTTCCCGCAACGCACCCCCGAAGCCAGCCTCCAAGACGCCCGGGCCCTCCTCGGTGAGTCCGGCTCTCCCGTCCACCCCGACGATTTGGCGGACTACAAGAAAGCCACGCAGGAAGGCGGAGCGCTACCGGGGTGGGTTCGACGCCTGTTCGGAATCTAGTCAGTCGGGACCTGACCCCGTCCGCCGGGCGGGGAGGTGCGGATGTTGGGCCGAAGTTGACCGCCGGAAGGCGCGAAGCGCCAGGCTAATCGATTTTTTGTTCGAGGCGGGTGATCTGATCCCTCAGCTGTTCTATTTCGTGTTCTAGGTACTTTTCCCTACCCCGTAGGCGGGTGTAGCCGGATTCGAGGATGGGGCCGAGGCCTTTCAAGGTGCGGACGGCGCCGCGGCCTAAAAACCGAAACGAGGAGCCCACGCCGCCGACGGCGGACTGTCCGGCGGAGCGGGCGGTGGGGGTTGCGGCGAAGGCGCCGACGGCGAAGCCGCAGGCCGCGCCGACGGCCGTACCGAGAAAAAACCTTGTCGTCCCCTCGCCCAAAAAGACCCTCCCGGATTACGCGGCGCCAGTTTAGCACAGCGCTTTGCCCGCAATCCTAGTGTTTACCGGCGGGGGTATACTCTGCGCCGTATGCTGGAGACGGGCAAGCGGGAGAGGCTCAGGAGCCTGCCGGCGGTGGACGCGGTGCTGCGGGACCCGGATGGTGCCGGGCTCGCGGGCCTCCACGGTCGCGCGGCGGCGACCTCGGCCATCCGTGGGGCGCTGGAGGGGCTGCGGCGCAGGATCTCCGCCGGCGAGACCCCTGAGGTCTCCGAGCGCGCCGTCGTCACGCTTGCCCACCGACTCCTCTCCGGCGGGGGCCTGCGCCGGATAGTCAACGCCACCGGCGTCGTCCTGCACACGAACCTCGGCCGGTCGGTTCTCTCCGACCGGGCCGTGGCCGCCGTTGTGGAGGCGGCGACCCGCTACTCGAACCTGGAGTACGACGTGGCGGTGGGCAGGCGGGGTTCACGCTACGATAGGGCGGCGCCGCTGCTCAGGGAGCTTGCCGGGACCGAGGACGCGCTCGTGGTGAACAACTGCGCAGGGGCGACGCTGCTGGCGTTGGCCGCCTTGGCGGGGGGCGGGAAGCCTGAGGTGATCGTCTCCCGCGGGCAGCTCATCGAGATCGGGGGTGGCTTCCGCATCCCGGAGGTGCTAGCGCTCTCTGGTGCGAGACTCCGCGAGGTCGGCACCACGAACCGCACCCGCCTCTCAGACTACGAGGAGGCCATAGGAGAGGACACCCGCGCGATCCTCTGGGTCCACCCGAGCAACTTCGAGATCCGGGGCTTCACCGAGTCCGTGGGCGTGGCGGACCTCTCTTCCCTCGGCCTCCCCGTCATTGCAGACGTCGGCAGCGGCGCCCTGCTGCCCTTCGGCGACGAGCCGCTGGTGGGGGCCGCGGTTCGGGACGGCGCCGCGCTGACGGTGTTCTCCGGGGACAAGCTGCTCGGCGGGCCGCAGGCCGGCATCGCCGTCGGCTCCGCTTCCCACGTCTCAGCGATGCGTCGCCACCCCCTCGCCCGCGCCCTCCGCGCCGACAAGCTGTGCCTCGCCGCCCTTGAGGCGACCCTGGCTTCTTACCTGGAAGGCGACGCTTCCGAAGAGCTTCCGACGCTGCGGATGCTCCGCGCTCCCGAGGAAGGGGTGCGGCGCAGGGCCGAAGACCTCGCGCGGGCCCTGTCGCGGGAAGCCCCGCGCCTGGAGGTGGATGTGGCGCCGTCCGTCGCCCGCAGCGGGGGCGGGACGTTGCCGCTGTACGAGATCCCCTCCTCCGCCGTCCGCCTCGGCGGCGTCGAGGCCGAGACGCTGGCCGAGAAGCTGAGAGGTTCCGATCCGCCAGTGGTGGGACGCGTTCACGAGGGCAGGGTCTGGCTCGACGCGCGCACCCTGCTGCCCGGGGACGAGGAGGCCGTAGTCGCGGCGGTGAGGGGCGCCCATGGTTGAGCCGCCGGACGGGCGGATAGCGCTCACCATCGGGACGGCCGGGCACGTGGACCACGGCAAGACGACGCTGGTCCGGCGCATGACGGGCACGGACACGGACCGCCTGGAGGAGGAGCACCGCCGCGGCATATCTATCGTCCCTGGCTACGCCGAACTCTTGCTGCCGGGCGGACGTCGGGCGAGCCTGGTTGACGTGCCCGGCCACGAGCGCTTCGTCAAGAACATGGTCTCCGGGGCGAGTGGGGTGGACGCCTTCTTGCTCGTGGTCGCCGCCGACGACGGGGTCATGCCCCAGACCCGGGAGCACCTCGACGTGCTGGGGGTGCTCGGCGTCGGGCGGGGGGTCGTGGCGCTCACCAAGACCGACGCCGTGGACGCGGAGACCGCCGAGCTCGCCACGCTGGACGCCGAAGAGCTTCTGGAATCGTCCGGCATCTCGGCCCCCATCATCCCAGTCAGCGGCAAGACCGGCGAGGGGGTGGACGAGTTGCTGCGGGCCCTGGATGGCCTCGCCGCGCAGGCCCCCGAAGAGCGGGCGGGGGTCCGACTCGCGCGGCTGCCGGTGGACCGGGCTTTCGTGCTGAAGGGGATCGGGGTGGTCGCGACGGGGACGCTGTGGAGCGGGGAGATCCGGGTCGGGGACACCCTCTACACCTCCAGGGGACACCGCCCCCGCGTGCGCGGCGTCCAGAATCACGGCCACCCGGCGCAGGTCGCCCACGCCGGTGCGCGGACGGCCCTGGACCTGACGGGTATCGACGCCTCGCAGATAGGGGTGGGGGACGTTTTGCTCTCCCGGCCGGTCGCCGAGAGCCGGGCCTTCGACGCCCGCCTCCGGCTTCTCAAAGGGGCGCGAGCGCTCGGCCACGGCGTCCGGGTGCGACTGCACCACGGCACCCGGGCGACGAGCGCCAGGGTCCGCCTCTCCGGCACGGAGGAGTTGCGGCCCGGGCAGAGCGCCTTCGCGCGGCTCAGATCCGAAGAACCGCTGGTCGTGCTCCCCGGCGACCGCTTCGTCGTGCGCTCGATGACCCCGCAGGTGACCATAGGCGGCGGCACGATCCTCGACCCGGCGCCCGCCGGGCCCCGTCCGGACCCGGGCTGGTTGGAGGCGTTGGAGGGCGGCGACCCCTCCCGGACGATCCCCCAGGTCCTCGCCCGGCGCCCCGACGAGGGCATGACCGCCGAGCAGCTCGCGCTGGCCGTCGCCGCCACCCCACAACAGGCGCGAGAGATCGCCGAACGCGTGCCGGAGGTCGCGAAACTTGGCGATCTTTACGCCCCCATGGAGGCCGTCCGCGCGGCGAAAGGGCGGCTGCTCGAGGTCCTACGTTCGCGGGCGGACGAGCGCCCCGAGGCGCCGGAACTCAGCGTCGCCGAGGCCCGCCTGGCGACGGGGCTACGGACATCCCTCGCCGACGCCCTGCTCGACGAGCTGGCGGGCGCGGAGGTCCGGGTGACGGGGGCCGGAGTGGGCCTGCCGGCCGCCGGGCAAGTCCCGGCGGCCCTAGAAGAAGAGGCGCGCGGGCTGCTGGCGGGGCTCGAAGCGGCTGACGCGCAGCCGCCGGCGACCGAGTCCTCTCCCGCGCTCCGGCTGCTGCTCAAGAGGGACCGAGCCGTCGAGCTCGGGGGCGGACTCTTCGCTTCCCGCAAGGCCGCGGAGCGCATCCTTGAGGAGGTAAAGACCGTGTGCCGGGAGGAGGGCGCGATCTCGCTCTCCGGACTGCGCGACCGCCTCGGCACGAGCCGCAAGTACGCCCAGGCCTGGCTGGAGTTTTCCGATGCCTCCGGCGTCACCAGCCGCACCGGCGACGTCCGGGTCCTCACCCGCCGTCATCGCTGAAAACGGGTTTCGCAAAAGCTTCCGCACGGTACTCCTGGTTGGAAACGGATAAGACGCCTTCCGCCCCGGGGGCGCCGATGGAATAGAATCGTTCCTTAAAACGGACCTGGAATGCGTGGGCCTGGTGGCCCGGCCGGTCTTCAAAACCGGTTTGCGGTCGCGGAGCGGCCGTGGCGGTTCGATTCCCCCGCATTCCGCGATTGGAGGCTTCGTCTATGACCTTTTCCCACATCGACGAAGAAGGGGCGGCGCGGATGGTGGACGTCGGCGAGAAGGCCGCCGTGCGGCGGACGGCCGTGGCGGCGGGGTTCGTCGGGATGGCCCCCGAGACGGTCGGGTTGTTGAGGGAAAAGGCCTTGCCGAAGGGGGACGCGTTGAACACGGCCAGGATCGCGGGGGTCATGGCCGCAAAGAAGACCCCCGAGTTGATCCCGCTTTGTCACGGTTTGGACCTGACCTCGGTGGACGTGGAGTTCGAGGTGGGAGAGGACCGGGTCGGGATCACGGCCACGGCCCGCGCCAGCGACCGAACGGGCGTGGAGATGGAGGCGCTCACCGCCGTCGGCGTCGCCGCCCTCACGGTCTACGACATGTGCAAAGCGGTCGACAAGAGCATGACCATCGAAGGGATCAGGCTTATCGAGAAGACGAAGGAGCAGGCCCCGTCGTGAAGGTTTACACGGCCCCCCAAAACGGCGTATGACACACTCTGAGCCACGACGATAGTGCCGGGTCGGCTATGCTAGACTTCCGGCCTGATCCACCGCCCGACTAGTTAGGTCAGGAGACAAGAATCGGGGTCGAAAACGCGGTCCTTTACCCGCTTTTTATGGACGTCTCCGGCAGGCGCTGCGTGGTCGTCGGCGGCGGCGGTGTCGCGGCAAGAAAGGCCCGCGGGCTGCTGGGCTCGGGGGCGAGGGTCGTCGTGATCTCGCCGGAGGTCAGACCCGAGATCCTGGAGTTGGACGTGGAGGTCCACGTCCGGCCCTACGCTCCGGCGGACCTGTCGGGGGCCTTCCTCGCGTTTGCGGCGACCGACTCGCGCGAGGTGAACGCCGCGGTGGCGCGCGAGGCGCGGGAGAGCGGCGTGCCGGTCAACGTGGCGGACAGGCCCGCGGAGGGGGACTTCGCGCTGCCCTCTGTGCTGCGTCGGGGCGGGCTGCAGGTGGCGGTCTCGACCGGCGGCGCCTCGCCGACGCTGGCGCGCAGGGTGCGGGCCGGCCTGGAGGCGTCCTTCGCGCCGGAGTGGGCCGGGATCGTCGAGAGGTACGGCGCGGCCCGTCTGGCCGGGGCGGCGCCGGGCGCGGAGGTCGAAGAGGAGGTGGTCCGGTGCTTGTCGCGGTTGCGGGGATGAGCCACCGTTCGGCCCCCGTCGAGGTCCGCGAGCGGGTCGCGTTCCCGCCGTGCGCCGGGAGGCCGTTCCTCAGGAGGATCCTCGAAGAGGGGGTCGCCTCGGAGGCCGTCCTGCTCTCGACGTGCAACCGGACCGAGGTGTACGTCCTCGCGGAGGACGAGGGGGCGAGGGCCGGGATCCTGGACCTCTTGGCCGATGACCGCGGCGTGGGGCGGACCTCGCTCGAGGAGGGCACGTACTGGTTTACCGACGACGAGGCGGCGCGGCACCTCTACCGGGTGGCTTCGTCGCTGGACTCGATGGTCGTGGGGGAGGCCCAGATCCTGGGCCAGGTTCGCGAGGCGTACCGCTCGGCCACCGAGGAGCGCTGCACCGGGCCCGTGCTCAACCGGCTTTTCCACACCTCCTTGCGGGTAGGCAAAAACGTCCGCGCGCAGACCGGGGTCGGGGACAGCTCGCTCTCCGTTCCCCACGTGGCCGTCAAGCTCGCGGAAGGGGTCTTCGGGGAATTGCGAGGCCGGCGTGCCCTAGTAGTGGGGGCGGGCGAGATGAGCGAGCTCGTCGTCAAGCAGCTAAGGAGCCGGGGGGTGTCTGACCTCAGGATCGCCAACCGCACGCCGGAGCGGGCGAGGCTGCTCGCCGGGCGTGTCGGGGGCGTGGCGGTGGGCATCGAAGAGCTGCCCGCGGAGTTGTCGCGGGCCGACGTGGTGGTGAGCTCGACGGGTTCCGGGGAGTGGGTGATCGGCCGGGAGATGGTCGCCGAGGCCCTGGCCGGCAGGCCGGACCCGCTCTTTTTCGTGGACATCGCCGTGCCGAGGGACGTGGACCCCACGGTCCAGGTGCTGGAGCGGACCTTCGTCTACGACATCGACGACTTGCAGGCCGTGGTGGAGCGCAACGCCGACGGGCGCCGGGAGGCGGCCGAGGCGGGTGAGGCCATGATCCCGCCCGCCGTCGAGGAGTTCATGGGCTGGATCAGCTCCCTCCACGCCGTCCCGCTCATCAAAGAACTCAGGGACGAAGCCGAGAGGATCCGGCGCCACGAGCTCTCGCGGGCCCTGAGACGGATGGACCTCTTGCCCGGGGAGGCTGAGGCCGTCGAGCGGATGAGCCACTCCCTGGTGAACAAGCTTCTGCACGGCCCGATCTCCGAGATAAAGGCCCTCGCCGAGGCGGGGCACCCCCTCGGAAGCGCCGAGGTCCGGCGCAGGCTCCTGGCCTTGGAAGGGTTGGAGGTGGAGCTCCACCGCTCCGGTCCCAAGACCGCCCCATGAGACCCGCCGGCATCCTACTACTGGGTACCCGCGGCTCCAGGCTCGCCCTCACCCAGTCCGAGACCTGCGCCGAGAGGCTGCGCGCGCGAGGCCTGCAAGTCGAGATCCGCGTCGTCCGTACCACCAGCGAGTACCGCCCGGAGACGCCACTTTCGGTCATAGACCGGCGCGACGTCTTTACCCGCCAGATCGACGAGGCCCTGCTCGCGGGGGAGATAGACCTCGCCGTCCACTCCCTCAAGGACGTGCCGACGGAGTTGCCCGGAGGCATAGTCCTCGCGGCGATCTCCGAGCGCCACGACCCCTCCGACGTCCTCGTCTCAAAAGCGGGCTGGGACGTGGATGGCCTGCCGGGCGGCGCGACCGTGGCGACGGGCAGCCTCAGGCGCCGGGCGCAGCTCTTGCACCGCCGCCCGGATTTGAACATCGTCGAGATCCGGGGCAACGTCGAGACCAGGGTGCGCAAGATGCGCGAGGGCGACGCCGACGCGGTAGTCCTCGCCCGCGCCGGCCTCGAACGCCTCGGCCTGACCTCGCGGGTCCCGCACGCCGCCCTCTCGCCGAACGCGATGCTCCCGGCCGTCGGCCAGGGTTTCCTGGGCGTCGCGACCCTCTGCGACCATCCCCTCCGGGAGCTCCTCCGTGGGACCCTCAACGACGGCGATGGCGAGAGGGCGGCCCTCGCCGAGCGCGCGATGCTGCGCGCCCTGGAGGGCGGGTGCCGGGTGCCCGTCGGCGCCCTGGCCTTCGTCCGGGAAGGCGAGGTCCGTCTCAGGGGTCTCGTCGCCTCGCCCGACGGGGCCTTGATGTACGAGGGCGAGGCGGCTGGGCGGGAGCCCGAGGACGTCGGGAGACGTCTGGCGCGGGATCTCCTGGACCAGGGGGCGGGGATCGTGCTCGGGGAGACCCGAGGGGCGAGATCCGGGAGGTGAGGAGCCATTGATCTACCTCGTGGGGTCCGGCCCGGGCGACCCCGGTCTGTTTACCGTCAAGGGCGTGCGGTGCATGGAGCGGGCGGACGCGGTCGTCTACGACCGCCTCGCCCCCGAGGCGCTGCTCTCCCACGCGAAACCCGGCGCTGAGCGGATCTACGTCGGCAAGAGACCCGGCGACGACCAGGCGATGAAGCAGGAACAGATCAACAGGGTCCTCGTCGAGCTCGGCCGCGCCGGTAAGACGGTGGTCCGCCTGAAGGGCGGCGACCCCTACATCTTCGGACGCGGCGGCGAGGAGGCCCTGGAGCTTACAGGGGCCGGCATCCCCTTCGAGGTGGTCCCCGGCGTGACGAGCGGCGTGGCGGCCCCTGCCTACGCCGGCATCCCGGTGACGCACCGGAACGTCTCGACGAGCGTCGCGTTCATCACCGGGCACGAGGACCCCTCCAAAGGCCGCCCGGACGTGGACTGGAAGGGCATCGCGAACGGCGCGGACACGCTCGTCCTCTACATGGGCGTGGGCCGGTTGCGGGAGATCTCCTCCGAGCTGCTCGCCGCCGGCAGGGACCCCGAGACGCCGGTGGCGGTCGTGCGGTGGGGCACCCTCCCGGAGCAAAAAACCGTCACCGGCACGCTGGAAGACATCGCCGAGCGGGTCGCCGAGGCGAAGCTCAAACCGCCCGCCATCACGGTCGTCGGCGGCGTGGTAGATCTGCGGGAGGCCGGCCTGGGTTGGTACGAGAGGCGCCCGCTCTTCGGACGGCGCGTCCTGGTCACGAGGGCGCGGGCGCAGGCCGGGGAGCTCTCCGCGGAGCTGGAGGGGCTGGGCGCGGAGGTGCGCGAGTTCCCGACCATCGAAGTGAAGCCGCCGGAGGACTTTACCCCGCTCGACGGGGCGATTCTGAGCCTCGACTACTTCGACTGGCTGGTTTTTACGAGCGTGAACGGCGTGGGTGCCTTCGTGGACCGCCTGCGCCACCACGATCTCGACCTCCGGGCCGTCCCGCGCCGGGCGAAGGTCGCGGCCATCGGACCCGCGACGGCGGGTGCGCTCCAAGCGGTCGGGCTGCGGGTGGACGTGGTACCCGCAGAGTACCGCGCCGAGTCCCTGATAGAGGCCATAGGGGACGGTTCGCTCGCCGGCAAGCGCGTCCTGATCCCGCGCGCGAAGGTGGCCCGCGAGGTCCTCCCCGAGAGGCTCCGGGAGGCCGGCGCAGAGGTGGTCGTCCCCCCCGCCTACGAGACCGTCCCGTCTTCGGAGGGCAAGGAGGCCATCGCCAGGGACCTCGCGGCGGACGAGATAGACTGCGTAACCTTTACCGCGAGCTCCACAGTGGAAAACTTTGCCGGGGCCTTCGGCGCGAAGGAGTCGGCGCGGCTGCTCGCCGGGGCGCGGGTGGTCTGCATCGGTCCGATCACGGCCGACACGGCCCGCGGCTTCGGCCTGAGGGTGGACGCCGAGGCTAGGGAGTACACCATACCTGGGCTGGTCGAGGCCGTCGTGGACCTCTTCGCCAAGGATCCCGCGCGGCGGTGAAGGCGATGGCGCGGTGGGTGAGCCTCAGCATCGGGGCGTCTTGACGCTGGACCCCCGCAGGAGCGCGGCTTTTTTGGGGTGGGCAGACCGCGAAGGCCTTTCGCGCCTCCTCGGTGTTGCGGATCTGATACTGGGTGTGGGGCTGCTTCTGGATCGCCGCCGCGCGATGGATGCTGGCGCGGGCGCTCCTTAGCACGATGATCGGCCTCATCTACGCACGCATCCTGGCGGAGGGTACTCCCCGGCGGAGGCGCGTGGCGGGCGGGCCTGATGGCCGCGTCGACCGACTTCGATTTACTCCCTGTCTCGACCTCCTCGGGGGCCGAAGCCCCGTAGCGCGCGAGCGGTATCCTTATAAGATGATAAACCCGATCCTGTAGTACGTTTCCGTAACAAGGAGGCCCGTTCTTATGGCATTTCCCACGCAAAGGCTCCGAAGGACGCGTCGCACGGCCGCCATTCGCGGCCTGGTGCGCGAGACGCGGCTCTCGCCGCAGGACTTTATCTACCCGATGTTCGTGACGGTCGGCGAGGACGTGAGGAGCCCCGTAGGCTCGATGCCCGGCGTCTCCCAACTCTCCATCAACCACGCCGTCGAGGAGGCCAAGCGCGCCCACGAGCTGGGCATCCCCGGCGTCCTGCTCTTCGGCCTCCCGGAAGAGAAGGACGAGGCCGCGAGCGGGGCCTACGACCCCGAGGGCATCGTCCAGCTCGCCACCCGGGCCATAAAGGAGGCCGTGCCCGACATGCTGGTCGTGACGGACGTGTGCCTGTGCGAGTACACGAGCCACGGCCACTGCGGGGTCGTGGAGAAGGACACCGGGCAGGTTCTCAACGACGTGAGCCTGGAGCTCATCGCCCGCACGGCGGCTAGCCATGCCGAGGCGGGCGCGGACATCGTCGCCCCGTCGGACATGATGGACGGCCGGGTGGCGGCCGTCCGGGCCGAGCTGGATCACGAGGGCTTCGAGAACACCCCGATCATGGCCTACGCCGCCAAGTACGCCTCCGCCTTTTACGGCCCCTTCCGCGAGGCCGCCGACAGCGCCCCCCGGTTCGGGGACCGGCGCTCCTACCAGATGGATCCAGCCAACGCCCGCGAGGCCCTCATGGAGGTCGAGCTCGACGTGGGGGAGGGGGCGGACATCGTCATGGTCAAGCCCGCCCTGCCGTACCTCGACGTCCTGCGACGCGTGCGGGAGACGACCGACCTGCCCGTGGCCGCCTACAGCGTTAGCGGTGAGTACGCCATGATCAAGGCCGCCGCCCAGAACGGCTGGCTGGACGAGAAGACGGCGGTCCTGGAGGCTTTGACCGGCGTCAAGCGTGCCGGGGCCGGCGTCATCGTCACGTACTTCGCCCCTGACGTGGCCCGCTGGTTGTCCTGAGGACCGCCGCTTTTTGACGGCGCGGTAGGGGCCGGTGTAGGGGCGGATCTCAGACCTGCCCCTACACCGCGCAACCCTGGCCCATCCAGCCGATCCGGACGGGCTTGCCCTCCTCGACCACGACGGGCACGGTCCTGTTGCCGCCGGTAAGCTCCAGCATCCGCCCCCGCGCCTCCGGGTCTCTCTCCACGTCGTACTCGACGAACTCGACGCCGCGCCATTCCAGGTCCTCGCGGGCGGCCTCGCTGTAGGGGCAACCCGCCGATGCGTAGAGCTGGGCCTCCGGTGGTCGATCTGCCACGTTGCCTCCCCGTTCGCGCCGCCAGGTCTTGTACGGGAAATCATAATAGCGTATGATGCGCAATCAATTCGCAATGCGAGTGGGGACTCGCCGAAGGCGCTGCGGGTAGCGGGTCACGACCCGGGCAGGGGAAAGGTAGGTGTCGCTCTTGGCGTTACGCTGCAGCCTTTACGGTTGCAAGAGCAGAAGTCTATCCAGGCGTACTAAGTGAGTATTGGGCGTAGGAGCCTTTTTTTCCGAAGGTGCAAGTGTGCGTGGGGACGCGAGGTGGGAAGGAGGAGTGGTTCGTGACTGAGACCCGACATTCGGAGCTGCAGCAGCCGGATACACACCCGGAGGTAAAGCGGAGGCAAGCGGGAGGGGTGGAAGAGGTTTACGTCCTGTGGACCTCCGAAGGCATGAGCTGCGACGGCGACACTGTCTCCACGACCGCCGGGATGAACCCCAGCATCGAGGACATCGTGCTGGGCGCCATCCCGGGGATACCCAAGGTGCATCTGCACAACAAAGTGCTGCACCCCTCGCTCGGCGGGGAGGATTTCCTGCAACCCTTCCGCCAGGCGATAAACGACGAGCTCGACGCCCCGTTCGTCCTGGTGGTAGAGGGCTCGATCCCGAACGAGAACATCAACGGGGACGGGTACTGGACGTCGATGGGGAACGATCCGGCGACCGGCGAGCCCCTCACCCTCAACTGGTGGCTCGACCGTCTGGCTCCGAAGGCCTTCGCGGTGGTCGCGACCGGGACCTGCGCGACCTACGGCGGCATCCACGCGATGGCGGGCAACCCGACCGGTTGCATGGGGCTCGCGGACTACCTGGGATGGGACTACCGCTCCTGGGCCGGGGTACCGATCGTGAACGTGCCCGGGTGTCCCGTGCAGCCGGACAACATGATGGAGACGCTCCTGTGGTTGCTCTATCAGGCGGCCGGTCTCTCCCCGATGATCCCGCTGGACGACATGCTCAGGCCCACGTGGCTCTTCGGGAAGACCGTCCACGAGAACTGTGATCGGGCCGGCTACTACGAGCAGGGCGACTTCGCCCTTGACTACAACTCCCCCAAGTGCCAGGTGAAGATCGGCTGCTGGGGGCCGGTCGTCAACTGCAACGTGCCCAAGAGGGGTTGGATCGACGGGATTGGCGGCTGCCCGAACGTGGGCGGCATCTGCATCGCGTGCACGATGCCGGGCTTCCCGGACAAGTTCATGCCGTTCATGGACGAGCCGCCCGGCGGGGCGTTCTCTTCGGCCCTCACCAAAACCTACGGCACCATGATCCGGAGGCTGCGCGCCATAACCAACCGGACGGCCAACAAGGAACCGAAGTGGCACCACAACGGCCCCGAGCTCACCAGCGGCTACAACCCGCGGTGGACCTCACGGGCTGACTCGTAGGAAGGGGAAGACAGAGTGGCTATCCGAGAGGAAGTCGGCGCCGAATCCAGGAACCTTACGGAGATGTCGTGGGACCCGATCACCAGGATCATCGGGAACCTCGGGATCTACACCAAGATAGACTTCGACAATCGGGAAGTGGTCGAGTGCAAGACCACCTCCTCCGTCTTCCGCGGCTACAGCGTCTTCATGAAGGGTAAGGACCCGCGCGACTCGCATTTCATCACCAGCCGCATCTGCGGCATCTGCGGTGACAACCACGCCGTCTGCTCGGTCTACGCCCAGAACATGGCCTACGGGATAAAGATGCCGCCGCTGGCCGAGTGGATCTACAACCTGGGCGAGGCCGCCGAGTACATGTTCGACCACACCATCTTCCAGGACAACCTGGTGGGCGTGGATTTCTGCGAGAACATGGTCAAGGAGACCAACCCGAGCGTGTGGCAGCAGGCGGAGCGGACGGACGCCCCGAACGCCAGCATCCACGGCCTTCGTACCATCGGCGACATCATGCGGTCGTTGAACCCGTTCACCGGGGATACGTACAAAGAGGCGCTGAAGATGAGCCGCGTGACCCGGCACATGTTCTGCCTGATGGAGGGGCGGCACGTGCATCCCTCGACGCTGTATCCGGGTGGCACGGGAACTATGGGAACGTCCCAAATCTTCACGGACTATCTCACCCGGCTGATGGAGTACATGGACTTCGTGAAGAAGGCCGTCCCCATGTTCGACGACCTCATGGATTTCTTCTACGAAGCGCTGCCGGGCTACGAAGAGGTCGGTAATCGGCGCGTCTTGCTCGGCTGCTGGGGGTCGTTCCAGGATCCGGACGTAGTGGACTACACGTACGAGAACATGCAGCAATGGGGCGACGCCATGTTCGTCACGCCCGGCATCGTCGTGGACGGTGAGTTGGTGACTACCAACCTGGTGGACATAAACCTGGGCATCCGCATCCTGCTCGGTTCCTCCTACTATGATGATTGGCAGGACGAGGAGACGTTCGTAACCCACGACCCTCTGGGCAACCCGGTGGACAAGCGGCACCCGTGGAACCAGACCACGATCCCCAAGCCCCAGAAGCGGGACCTGAACGGGGGTAACTATAGCTGGGTCCAGAGTCCGCGCTGGTACGACGAGCGGACCGGGGACTACCTGGCGCTCGATACCGGTGGCGGGCCGATAGCCCGGCTGTGGGCGACGGCGCTCGCCAAGCTGGTGGACATCGGCTACGTCAGGGCCGCCACCGGCAACAGCGTCGAGATCTACCTGCCCAGGTCGGTCGGCGGGCCCGAGACACGGCTCGAGTGGAAGGTGCCTCAGTACAACAACACCCTCGAGCGGACCAGGGCGCGGGTCTACTTCCTGGCCTACTCGGCGGCGTGCGCGGCCTACTTTGTGGAGAAGGCGCTCGATCACGTGCGTGCGGGAGATGTCCAGACCTTCCAGGAGTTCGAGGTGCCCGACGACGCGATCGGCTGCGGGTTCCACGAGGCGGTGCGCGGGGTCCTCTCGCACCACATGGTGATCCGGGACGGCAAGATCGCCAACTACCACCCCTACCCGCCCACGCCGTGGAACGCGAGCCCCAGGGACTGGTACGGCACCCCCGGTCCTTACGAGGATGCGGTGCAGGGACTTCCGATCTTCGAGGAGAACGGCCCCGACGACTTCAAGGGTATCGACATCATGCGCACCGTGCGCAGCTACGATCCGTGCCTGCCTTGCGGGGTGCACATGTACTCGGGCAAGGGCAAGATACTCGAGAGGCGGCACTCCCCGACGCTGGGAATAGGTGTGGAGTAGAGCTGTAAGCCAGGCGAACATGCAACCAGGCGGGTCCCACGCTATGGGGCCCGCCTCCTAGAAGGGTTTTGGGGTGCTTTTAGACGACCAGGGACTACAAGAGCGGGTCGCCAGGATGGAGACGCTGCTAGAGGAGATCGAATCCCTCAAAGATCCGAACGCCAGGACCAAGGCAGCGGAGGTGGTACAGGTTCTTCTGGATCTCTATGGCGAGGGTCTGGCGCGCATGATGGAGGTGGTTGCTGGGGGCGAGGAGCGCGAGAGGACCTTCGAGGCCCTCGCCGGGGACGAGCTGGTCTCGCACCTGTTGCTCCTGCACGGGTTGCACCCGCTGGACGTGGAGACGCGGGTAATGAAGGCCCTCGAAGAGGTACGCCCCTACCTGCACTCCCACGGGGGGAACGTGGAGCTGTTGGGGGTGGAAGGGGGCGTGGCACGCTTGCGACTGCAGGGGAGTTGCGACGGCTGTCCATCCTCCTCCATGACGCTCAAGCTGGCGATAGAGGAAGCCGTACAGAAGGCTGCCCCGGACCTGGAGGGGATCGAGGCCGAGGGCGTGGCCGAGCCCAAGCCGGCGCCGACCCTCGTAGCAGGGCCCACGTTGCGTAAGAAGGAGAAAAAGCAGGCGGAAGAGAATGGAACTTCCTGGACGGTCGTCGGTGGGCTACCCCAACTCCGCGGCGGCGGGATGCTGGTGGGCGGCGGGATGCTGGTAAAGAAGATCTCCGGCGAGCCGGTGCTCTTCGTGAAGCTGGAGGATGACTTCTACGCCTACCGTGACCTCTGCCCCGGCTGCGGAGAATCGCTGGAAGAAGGTAGCCTGAAGGGAGCCGAGTTGAGCTGCTCGGGATGTGGGCTGCGCTACGACGTGCGCCGGGCCGGGAGGTGCCTGGATGCTCCGCAGCTATACCTGGATCCCATCCCCCTGTTAGTGAGCGAGGAAGGCATAGTAAAGATCGCCTTGCCGAGCGCGGTGGGCTGAGGTAATGGTCGGGCAGGGCAACGGGAAGACCTTCTCCGCTTTCTCCTCGCTGCGTAGGTTCGCTCAGGAGCAGTCTGAGAAGGCGGTGGAGGCGGTGGCCCAGAAGCAGGCCGTCCCGGAGAGTTGTGAGCTGTGCAGCGAGCCAATACCTCCCGAGCATCGGCATCTCCTGAACGTCTCCACGCGGGAGATCATGTGCGCCTGCCGACCGTGCTCCATCCTCTTCGACAAAGAAGCGGCGAGCGAAGGCAAACTGAGGCTCGTACCTGACCGCTGCCTGTCCATCGAGGACTTCGAGATGAGCGACGTGCAGTGGGCGAGCCTGCGCATACCGGTGGACATGGCGTTCTTCTTTCACAGCACGCCCGTCGAGAGGGTTGCAGCGTTCTATCCAAGCCCGATGGGACCGACGGAGTCGCTCCTGGAGCTGAGCGCCTGGGAAGAGCTGGAGGAAGGCAACCCGGTGCTGAAGGAGATGGAGCGGGACGCGGAGGCACTCCTGATAAACCGGGTGCGGGGAACGAGGGAGTACTTTCTGGTCCCCATAGACGAGTGCTATAGCCTGGTGGGCCTCATCCGGATCCACTGGAGGGGCCTGAGCGGCGGACAGGAGGTCTGGGAGGAGATAGATCGGTTCTTCGAGGCGTTGAGGAGGCGCTCCAAAAAGGTTGGGAGGAAAGGTTGAGGCCTGTCCACCGATCAAGGGGTACAACAGAGTACGAGGAAAGGAGAGACGGATGTGGAAGGATAACCTGAAGGTAGGAAAGCCGGACGTGAAGATGGATGCACCTTCGCACACGCCGGGGGTAAACGCGGGCAACGAGCCTGGTGGTATCGAGGGGGACCCCGGCATCTACTACACCGGCGAGAACCAGGCGGGGCGTCCTCAAGCCAAGGCTACGATGCGGCTAGCCACGGGCATCAACCCCGAGCAGAGGAACCCGATAGACCCGAACAGCCCGGTCCTGCCGGCGCCGTAAGGACCTGGCCGGCGGCGCGGTCACGAACCGGGCACCGTTGTGGGGCCGGAACTAGGGCGTAGAAGGCCAAGAGGCACGAGAGTTGGGCTGCTTGGCCTTCTACGTTCCTTGCGGCGAAATAAGGGAACGAGGAGGATTGACATCCCAAGCGCGAAAGCCAAGAGTGGACTCCCGTTCAGAGGAGCACTCCGTGCCTGACCTGGATTTCGGGATAGAGGGTGCCGAAGTTCTCGAGTTTGCCGCCGTTCCGAGCCTCCTCTTCAAGCTGCGCATCGAGAACCTGGGAGAAGAACCCATCCGTTCCGTCGCGCTTAGCACCCAGGTTCGGATCGCGGCGACGCAGCGGCACTACGATGCGGCGGAGCAGGAAGGGCTTCTTGAGGTGTTCGGCGAGCCGCACAGGTGGGGGAGTACGTTGCGCAGCTTGTTGTGGACCCATACTATCCTACAGGTTCCCCCGTTCTCGGGGAGCACGGTCGTCGACATGCCTGTTACGTGTACCTACGACTTCGAGGTAGTCTCGGCCAAGTACTTCCACGCCCTCGAAAGCGGCGAGGTGCCGCTGGAGTTCTTGTTCAGCGGCACGGTCTTTTATGCGGGGGAGGGCGGAGGGTTACAGATCGCCCGGATCTCCTGGGAGAAAGAGGCGCAGTTCCGGTTGCCGGTTCGGTTGTGGAAGGAGACGATGGAGCATTACTTCCCCAACAGCGCCTGGATCCGGCTGCGCAGAGATGCTTTCGATGGGCTCTATAACTACAAAGTTCGCATGGGACTCCCGACCTGGGAAGCGGCCGTTGAGGCGCTGTTGCGCGCGAGCGAGCAGGAGGTGGAGCGGTAATTGGACGTGGCGAAGAAGATCGCCGAGGCGGTGCTCTACGAAGGATACTTACTGTGGCCCTACCGCCGGTCGGCGAGAAAAAACCAGCAGCGCTGGACGTTCGGAGGGGTGCATCCGCGGGCTTATAGCGAGGCCAGGGGCGAGGACGACCCCTGGGTCATGCAGACCCAGTGTCTTGTGCTGGGGGACGAAGAACCCACCATCGAGGTGCAAGTTCGTTTCCTGCACGTCGTCGAGCGGAAGGTCGGCGTAAAGAGTGGCGAAGCCCTGGAATTCGTGGACGAGTTGCGGGTCGGGGGAGAGCTTCACCTGCCGTGGGATGAGGCTGCCGAGCGAGAAATAGCGGTTGGACGCTTCAAGCTCCCCGAACTACTCGGGTCATCCGGGCAGGCAGAGATAGACATCCCCGGGGGGAGCAGTGAGGAACCGCTGGCGGAACCCACCGGAGAGGTCGTGGGGGCCCTGGTTCGTAGCTGGCGCCCTCTACACGGAGCGGTAGAGGTGGGGGCCGAGCCGCTGCGAGAGGGGGCTTACAGGGTAACGGTCAGGATAACCAACACCACCCCGTGGGGAGGCGAGGACCGGGAGAGCACTCTCAAGCAGACCTTCGTCTCGACCCATACGACGCTAGAGGTGGAAGGGGGGGAGTTCGTCTCGCTGATGGATCCGCCGGAGGAGTTGCGGGAGGCCGCGGAAGGGTGCGAGAACCTGAAGACGTGGCCGGTGCTCGTGGGGGAGGAAGGAGAAAAGAACATGCTGCTCTCTTCCCCGATCATCCTCTACGATTACCCCCAGATCGCCCCGGAGAGCCCTGGGGACCTGTTCGACGGGACCGAGATCGACCAGATGCTCATTATGAACGTCCTCAGGCTCACGGACGAGGAGAAAGAAGAGATGCGCGCCTCCGACCCGCGGGGGCGGGAGATCCTGGAGAGGTGCGAGTCTCTTTCGACGGAGGAGCTTATGAAGCTTAACGGGACCTTCCGGGATATCCGGATGCTGAGGGATTAGCGTGGAGGAGTTTTTCCGGGAGTTTGAGGGGAGGCCTGCGCTTCAGAGCGTGGTCGTGGAGGGCGTCGAGCTCAAGAAGGGGAGCCGGGTTCTGCTCCGACCCCGCCCGGGGGGGGATATCATGGACCTCGCGCTCGCCGGGAAGGTCGCGTTCATCGAGGGCATAGACCAGGATTACGAGGACCGGATCCACCTGGCGGTCACGCTGGAGGACGACCCGGGAAGGGACCTGGGGGCCGACCGCATCCTCGGGCACCGGTTCTTCTTCTCCCCCGAGGAGGTTATACCGCTGGAGCCGGAGATCCCTCATGGGTCGTAAGCGCGTCTTGGTCGCCGGCATCGGCAACATATTCCTGGGCGACGACGGGTTCGGGGTAGAGGTGGTGAAGCGGCTCGCCGGGTGCGAGTTACCGAAGGGCGTCGAGGTGAAGGACTTCGGTATTAGGGGGCTGGATCTGGCCTACGCGCTGCAGGAGGATTACGAGGTAGTCGTCTTCGTCGACGCCACCCCGCGGGGCGAGGAGCCGGGTACGGTGTACCTTCTCGAGCCCAAGATCGAGGAAGACGGGGAGGCAATGCTGGACACCCACGGGATGGATCCCGTCAAGGTGATCAAATTCGCCCGTGCGCTCGGCGCCGAGCCAGCCCGAACCCTCGTGGTGGGCTGCGAGCCGCAGGTGGTCTTGAGCGGGGAAGACTACGACGAGATGCTGATGGAGCTGAGCGAGCCGGTGCGCGCGGCGGTGGAAGAGGCCGTGAAGATGGTGGTGTCGCTGGTGGAGGAGATCGGCGAAGAGGGCGACGAGGTCCGGCCCGAAAGCCACGCTTTTAGGCGGGAAGGAGGTGAGTCTTATGAAGGTTAAGGTGAAAACACTGCTAGGCCTGGGATCCCTCGTGTTGGTCGCGGTGGCCGTGGCCGCAACGGTTGCGGAGTGGCCGAGCATTCAGAGGTACATGAAGATCAGGGCGATGTAGGACCAAAGCCGTAGGTGGACGTACCGTCGTGCGCGCCGGCCAAGGAGCACAAGCTGCGAAGAAGCTCGAGTAAATCGACGCAAAGAGAAGTCGCAAGGTCTCTCGCACGCCCGCAAAGGCAGGCTGCTAGATTGGCGAAAGGCTTGGTCGCGCCATGAGAACGCCTACCCAAGAGCGTCGGGAGATCTCGGTGCGGGGCATCGTGCAGGGCGTAGGGTTTCGGCCCTTCATTTACGCTTTGGCGCGGCGGCACGGGCTGGCGGGGCTAGTGCGCAACGACGCCGCGGGAGTTCACATCGAGGCGGAGGGCTCTCCGGAGGAGCTGGATCTCTTTCTGCGGGAGGTAAAGGAGGAGGCCCCGCCGCTGGCCGTGGTCGAGGCGGTGGACTGGCGGCCGCTCGCGGTGCGGAGGGAGAGGGAGTTCCGCATCGAAGAGAGCCGGAAGGGGGTGCGGCGGCAGGCCCTGATCTCCCCGGACGTCGCCACCTGCGAGGATTGCCTCGCTGAGCTCTTCGATCCCGCAGACCGGCGCTACCGCTACCCGTTCACCAACTGCACCAACTGCGGACCTCGGTTCACCATAACCCGCTCGGTGCCCTACGACCGGGCCATGACCACGATGACCCACTTCGAGATGTGTCCGGAGTGCCAGAGGGAGTACGATAACCCCTCCGACCGCCGCTTCCACGCCCAGCCCAACGCCTGCCCGGTCTGCGGTCCTCGGGTACGGCTCCTGGATCGCTCCGGCCACGAGCTACACGTCGAGCCAGGCGATCCCATCCTGCGCACGGCGTGGCTGCTGCGCGGACGCGCTATCGTGGCCGTCAAGGGTATGGGGGGCTACCATCTGGCCTGCGACCCTTTCGATGCTGGAGCGGTGAGGGCTCTACGAGGCCGTAAGGCGCGCCAAGACAAGCCGTTCGGGCTCATGGCCCGGGACCTCACGCAGGTCCGGGAGTTCTGCCGGGTGGGACCGGAGGAAGAAGCGCTCCTCTCTTCCCCGGCGCGGCCCATAGTGCTCCTGGAACGCCGGGATGACGACGGGGTGGTCGAAGAGGTGGCCCCGCGCCAGAAAACTCTCGGAGTCATGCTGGCCTACACCCCGCTGCACCACCTGCTATTACACGACGCAGGGATACCGCTCGTGATGACCAGCGGCAACAGGTCCGACGAACCCATAGCCTACCGCGACGAGGAAGCCTTCGAGCAGTTGGGAGAAATAGCCGACTACTTCCTCATCCACGACCGGCCCATCCATATGCGCACCGACGACAGCGTGATGCGAGTAGCCGAAAGAGAGACGTACCCTATTCGGCGTTCTCGGGGTTACGCTCCGAGGCCGCTCTCGGTGGCCGAGAGCTTCGGGCGGCACACCCTGGCCTGCGGTGGCGAGCTAAAGAACACCTTCTGCGTGGCAAAAGAGCGCCGCGTCTTCCTGAGCCACCATATCGGGGACCTGGAGAACTACGAGACCCTGCGGTCTTTTCGGGAAGGGGTAGAGCATTACTGCCGGCTCTTCGACGTGCAACCGGAGTTGGTGGCCTACGACCTGCACCCCGAATACCTCTCCACCAAGTACGCCCGCGAGCTAGAAGAGGCCGGGCTCCCGGTGGTGGGCGTGCAACACCACCACGCGCACGTCGCGAGCTGTCTGGCGGACAACGAGCGGCCGGACGAGGAGCGTGTCATAGGGGTGGCGCTGGACGGGACCGGCTACGGGACCGATGGGGCCGTATGGGGTGGGGAGTTCTTCGAAGGGAGCATTCGGGACGGGTTCGTGCGGCGAGCACACCTGGAGTACGCTCCCTTGCCTGGCGGGTCGGCGGCCATCCGGCAGCCGTGGCGAGGGGCGATTGCTTGGCTCATAGGCCTCTACGGAGAGGAGGAGGTCTCGAAGCTTCCGCTCCTGGTGGTGCGGGAGGCAGGGGAACGGAACGTAGGACTAATCTCCCGGCTCGTGGAGCACGGCCTGAACACCCCGCCGACTTCCAGCGCCGGCCGTCTCTTCGACGCAGCCGCGGCACTGGTCGGAGTACCTGGCTCCCAGTGCGTCACCTACGAGGGGCAGGCAGCGGCGGAGCTGGAGCTGGCGGCGAATGGTCCGGCAGCCCGAGGTTATCCGTTTCGTCTGTGGCCCGAGGATGAGGGATGGGTGGTGGAGACCCGGGAGATCCTGGCTGGGGTCGTCGAGGACCTGCTGGCCGGGCGCGAGGCGGGAGAGATATCTTCCAGGTTCCACCGGACGATGGCAGAAGTAGTGGTCGCCGGTTGCGAGCGGATACGGGAGGCCGGCGGGGTGAGCGTGGTCGCGCTCTCCGGCGGGACTTTTCAGAACTTGCTACTCTTAGAGCAGGTGGTAGAGTTACTGACGGGAAAAGGTTTTGCGGTCTACCGGCACCGGCGGGCGCCGACCAACGATGGTGGGCTTGCTTTGGGCCAGGTGGTGCTGGCGGATAGGGTTTTAAGGGGAAAGGGGACATAAAAATGTGTTTGGGAATACCGGGCCAGATAGTCGAGATCCTGGATGAGGAGATCTACCTGGCAAAGGCGAGCGTGGGGGGTGTTCGCAGGAACATAAACATTGGCCTGGTTCACTACGATGAGCAAAGGATAGAGGTCGGGGACTGGGTGCTCATTCACGTGGGCTTCGCCATGTCCAAGCTCGATGAAGCCGAGGCGCACTCCGCCCTGCGGGCCCTGGAGCAGATCGGCGAGGAATACGAGCAGGAGTTGGAAGAGCTCAAGGCGTCCCAGATAGAGTAGCCGTGCGTGAAGAAGAGCCGATGCTGCCGGGTTACTGTACGTTGGACCACGACGGGTGCGTCACCTGCTCCGACGCCGGCATCCCGGTGCGGGTGGTCTCCGTGGAGAGTTACGACGCCCTCTGCGAGGACGCCGCCGGAAACCGGGCCGAGATAGCGGTGGAGCTGGTGGCCCCGGTTCAAACGGGAGAGGTTCTGCTGACGCACGGGGGCGTCGCCATCGGTAGGGTGGCCGCGCGGGAGGAGGATTCTTAGTGAAGTACGTAGACGAGTTCAGGAATGGTGAGATCGCACGGGCAGTGGCGGCGGGGATCGCCTCGATCACCGACCCCGACCGGGACTACAAGATCATGGAGGTCTGCGGGGGACACACCCACACCATCTACCGGCACGGCATCAAAGACCTGTTGCCGGATCAGGTAGAGCTGGTGCATGGACCAGGATGCCCGGTCTGCGTGCTCCCGATGGGTCGGGTCGACGAGGGAATAGAGATCGCCGAACGCCCCGAAGTCATCTTCACCTGCTTCGGGGACATGATGCGAGTACCGGGCTCGAAGGGGAACCTGCTGGAGGTAAAGGCCGAAGGAGCCGACATCCGGATGGTTTACTCACCCCTGGACGCTTTGCGCATCGCGCGGGAGAACCCGGAGAGGGAGGTGGTCTTCTACGCCATAGGGTTCGAGACCACGGCTCCCTCCACGGCGCTCACCCTGCAGCGAGCCAAAAAGGAGGGCCTGGAGAACTTCTCGGTCTTCTGCAACCACGTGACCATCGTGCCGCCGGTGCGGGCACTCCTGGACTCGCCGGACCTGCGGCTCGACGCGTTTATCGGGCCGGGGCACGTCTCCACGGTGGTCGGCTGCCGGCCCTACGAGTTCATGTCCGAGGATTACGACAAGCCGTGCGTCGTAGCTGGATTCGAGCCGCTGGACCTCCTGCAGTCCGTCCTGATGCTCATGCACCAGCTAAGGGAGGGGCGCTGCGAGGTCGAGAACCAGTACAGCCGGATCGTCCCCTGGGAGGGAAACCTGCAGGCCCTGAAGAGCATGGCTGAGGTCTTCGAGCTCAGGCCATACTTCGAGTGGCGGGGGTTGGGCTTCATCGCTCAGTCGGCACTCAAGCTCTCCCCAGCCTACGCGGACTTCGACGCCGAGCTGCGCTACTCCACGCCGGGTGTTCGGGTGGCAGACCCGAAGGCCTGCCAGTGTGGGGAGGTCTTGAAGGGCGTGCTCAAGCCCCCGGAGTGCAAGGTCTTCGGCACGGCCTGCACGCCTGAGCGTCCTTTAGGCGCGCTCATGGTCTCCTCCGAGGGCGCCTGCGCCGCCTACTACAACTTCGGGCGCAAATCGTTCGAGAAGGTCGAGATAGGTTCCAAGTGAGCGAACAGAGAGAACAACACGTCCTCGAGGCGCTCGAACAGGCCCGCCGCCGGCCGCCGAAGTTCACCGCCCCGCGGATAGACATGAGCCACGGGGCCGGGGGCAAGGCGACCCACAAGCTCATAGAGGGCCTGCTGCTGCCGGCGCTCGACAACCCGGTGCTTGCGCCGCTCGCCGACGCGGCGCTGATTCCCTTTGGCGACAATAACCTGGCCCTGACCACCGACTCCTTCGTGGTGCGTCCGCTGGTCTTCCCCGGCGGTTCCATCGGGGAGTTGGCGGTCAACGGAACGGTGAACGACCTGGCGGTCTCCGGAGCTACTCCGCTCGGGCTCTCGGCAGCCCTCATCATCGAGGAGGGGCTGGAGACGGAGGCGTTGGCCCGCGAAGTCCAAGCGATGGCAAACGCTGCCGCATGGGCCGGGGTCTCCATTACTACGGGAGATACCAAGGTGGTGGAGCGGGGCAAGGGAGATGGGCTCTACGTAGTCACCACCGGGGTTGGGGTCGCGGACCCGGAGCTTTCCCTTTCTTCCGCTTCCGTGCGCCCTGGAGACAAGATCCTCTGCTCCGGAACTCTAGGCGATCATGGGGCAGCCATCCTGATCGCGCGTGGAGACCTGGAGTTGGAGGCCGAAGTCCTCTCCGATACCAGGGCGCTAACGCCGCTGGTCGAGGCTCTCAAGGGCGCCACGGGGCCGCGGTTGCGGTTCATGCGGGATCCCACACGTGGCGGCGTCGGAACCGTCCTCAACGAGCTCGCTCGCGACTCGGGATTCGGCGTCGTGCTCTGGGAGGAGAAGTTACCGGTGCGGGATATTGTAAACGGGGCATGCGAGATCCTGGGCATAGACCCCCTCTACGTCGCCAACGAAGGCAAGCTACTCGCTGTCGTCGCCCCCGAAGCCGCCGACGCCACTCTGGAGACGCTACAGGGCGTCGAAGGGGGCGAAGACGCTTCGATCATCGGGGAGGTGCGCGAGGAGCCTGCCCGGATGGTCCTCATGCACACCGGGTTCGGCGGTACCCGCATGATAGACATGCTCGTCGGCGATCCACTGCCGAGGATTTGTTAAGCCGCTAATTTAGGTGAGTGAGAGGAGCATTGGTCGACCATATACTGAGCGACCTCTTTGCAGCTGAGAACATTCGCCCATTTGGTATACTTTATATACCGTAATAACCCTTCTCGGAGATGTTGGTGGAGTTTGAGTTCGAT
Organism: uncultured Rubrobacteraceae bacterium; assembly: GCA_902806015.1. The sequence continues at coordinate 508 of CADCUZ010000012.1, read as the reverse complement.
GAGGCCAAGAGCCGGGCGAACAAGAGCAAGCACGGTATCGACTTCGTCGAAGCGCAGACTTTATGGCTCGATGAGATGCTCGTGGAAATTCCGGCGCGCACCGAAGACGATCCGCGTTTCGTGGTCGTGGGTATGATCTCGGAGAAGCACTGGTCCGCGGTCATTACCTACCGGGGCGAGAAGGTTCGGCTGATCTCCGTTCGCCGGACTCGTGTCGAGGAGGTGGCAATCTATGAAAGCTAGCGACTTCGACCGCAAGTTTGACGAGGGTGAGGATGTCACCGCCGATCTCGACCTGTCGAAAATCCGCAGGCCCGCGCAAGAACAGCGGCGCGTCAACGTCGACTTTCCTGCGTGGATGGTTCAGGCTCTCGACCGCGAGGCCAAACGTCTCGGGGTCACCCGCCAATCCATCATCAAGGTCTGGATCGCCGAGCGACTCGAACGAAAGGTCTCGTAGAAGCTATGCTGACTGCCGCTCTCAAGGTCCTGCGTAACACCGACGGCG
>CADCUZ010000011.1 GCA_902806015.1 uncultured Rubrobacteraceae bacterium | reverse complement strand
AGCGAGGGGCCGCTTCGGGGGGCATCGTCCTGGGGCCTGGCGAGGGTCGCACGATCCCGGGGACGGACGCCATGACGCTCAAGGCGACCGGCGAGCAGACCGCAGGCTCGATCGGCTTCCTCGAAGCAACAAGCTCCCCTGGGTATGGGCCGCCCCGCCACATTCACCACAGTCACGACGAGCTGTTCTACGTCCTGGAGGGGGAGTTCCTCTTCCTGGTCGGCGAGAGCCAGTTCGACGCGCCGCCGGGGTCGTTCGTCTTCGTCCCGCGGGGGACGGACCACGCCGCCAAGGTCGTGGGAACCGAGCCGGCAAGGTGCTCATAGCCTACGTGCCGGGAGGGTTGGAGCGCTCCTTCGAGGAGTTCGCCCGGTTGCGCGCCGAGCAGCGAGGGGATGCGGACCGGCTCAGGACCGCGGAAGAGATAAACCGGAAGTACGACTCCGAGTTCGTGGGACCGCCACTGTAGGACCTTGCACCTCCCGGACTTCGGAGAACGCCCCAACGCGCCAACTCGGCGGAGCCGACCTTTCCCTCGACTCTAGGCCAACCGCACCTCTAGGATTCCGTCCGCCGCCAGGGCCCGGAACCGTACCTCGGGGCGGTTTGTACTTTCGGGGGTACGTAACCTTTGTGCTGCACCACAATTTGCTGCGACCGGCCCGTATTTCGGGGTACGGTGATCGGGCGGGCTTCGACCCATATCGGCAGGATTACTCAGGGTACTGCGTGCGAGCTTCTTCGACCTACGCCTTTGCAAGCACTCGGTCGAATAAGTGCCCGATAACCGGGCCGTCCCAGCTCTCGGAGTTGCGCTCCCAGCGGCCTGCTCGCCCAAGCGTGCTCGCTACCACGAGGCGCGCCCGGTGGCCTCTTCCAGGGCTTGCAGGGCCGCCGGACGGTCCATGGACGGTCCATGCCGGTGCCCCCTATGAGGTCGACCGCAGAGGAGTGGATCTGGTCGACGAGCGCGTTGACGCCCAGGTTCCTCGCCAGGTCCTCGTGCTCCTCGAGCAGCGTGCTGGCCATCCTAGCGGCTTCCAGGGCTAGCCGGCGCGTCTCCGCGGGATCTCCGGAGGTCTGCAGGTAGCCGGCCAGGGCCTCCGTCGCCCTGGCCAGGCCGCGAATCGCTGCGGGGAGGCGTTCGGGCACGGGATCTTCGGCTTCGGGTTGGACCACGGAGAGCGCGGCGCGGGCCAGCGCCCGGACGTCGCGCACCGTCAGGTCTATCTGGTCGGCCGCGCCGGCGTAGAGGTCTAGGTGCCCGAGGCTCCCCCGCCGAGGCGGGGCGAGGCGGGCGGTCTCCCGTCCGGCCGCGCCACGGCCTCCTTCAGCCCGGCCACCCTTGCGTCGATCTCCCTGGCCTTCACGTAGGCTCTCTGAGCCCGCCCGGCGTCCCCGTCCTCAAGGGCTGAAGCCACCTCTTCTAGCACGGCGGACGACTCGACGAAGAGCGGGTAGGCGGCCTCTTCGACCATGCGCTCGGGGTTGACAGGGAGCAGGGCGTTCATGAGCAAGGCGGTACCACCGCCGATCAATGCTTCAAGGAAGCGCTCGGTCGGAAAGCCGGCATCCGCGGACCGGAAGGTGATCATTATGATCATCGCCGAGATGGCTGCCTCATTTACCCCGAGGGCTCTCCCGCCCAAGAAGAGAACGGCCACCGTCGTCACCAACGCCACGAAGACCCCGGCCTGCAACGCCCCCACGCCCGCGACGGACACTAGCAGGTCGGCGATGGGCAGGTCGGCGATGGCTACCCCGAAGGCCACCCCGAGCGTCAGCTCGACCGCCCGCCGGCCTCGCTCGCCCACCGCCAGCCCAAGCGCGATCACCGCCGCTATAGGGGCGAACGTGAGGCGATCTATCCGAGGAGCAGGACGGCCAGGAACCACGCCACGCAGGCGGCCAGCGCCGTCTGGAGGATCGGCAGCCATCCGCTCTTGAGGCGGATGAGGCCAGCGAGCAGGCGGTTGCGAACCGCTCGAACCACGAGAACCAACCTTCGGCCGCCTTTAGGTCCTCCCACCGACAAAGAGGTCGAAGATGCGGAGGACCAGGGCCTTGTTCGATCCTGCCGACGCGTCGGCCCCTCCACCCTTGTTGCCCACGCAATGGGGGCATCATACTACCCGGTCGAAATTCGGTGACGAACTTCCGAGCAAAAGGTATGACGGGCAGTACTGTGAGCGGGGCGCGAACGCGCGATCGCTACGCCGGCGCCAGCTCATAGAAGACCCCTCCGGTAATCCGGGCAAGGAACCTAAGACGGCGTCAGGTGCTGCCTCTGCTGCTTGGTCTGCCGCGTGACTTGGCCGCCGCTGCCAGTCTGCCCGGTCGCGCCGCAGAAGTTCTGCTCCACGGCTCGCTCCTTCCTTTCGCACGCCATTCTCCAAACGAATCCCGGAGCGGGTTTTCGATGTTGACGCACTCGATACCCGGTGTGATCCACACCGAATCAGAAGGCATTCAAAACCAGGTTCGCCAGCACGGTCGGTACCACGCCCAAGACCACGCTGACCAACAACTAGAACATGCACCCTCATCGAAACGCGGGGTTATGCCGCGCCCTTGCCCGTCGGGGGCGCCTTCTTCCGGGTCGGCCAGGCGCGAGGCGGGTTGCTGATGAAGTTCTACGCTCGCGAGCGCCAGCCGGAAGACGAGCTGCGCGACGAGCCGGACAAACACGGCCTCGAGGTCGGGCGCCTAGAGCGCGAGGGACGCTTCCTCATTAGCCACGAGGCAGACCCGCCGGACGGGCGGAGCGCTCGGAAAAAACCTACAAGGGAGGCCGAGAAGGTCTCACCAAGTGGCTCCTTTTCGACTGGGCGCTGGAGGTCGACCTGGAGACGGCCCTGGAGCAGCAACGGAGGTTGAATGAGCTCGTGGAGGTCCGTCGGCTCGTGGTAAAGACGGCGGCGCTCGCGGAGGTAGTAGACGAGTGATCGGTGGCGGGGCTCAGGTGAGCCCAGTCCTCGCACTCGAGTACCATCTCGGTCGCCGAAGGCAGGCTCGCACGGCGCCGATGCCGTCGTCCTGAGAGGAGCCGCGTCGTGGCGAGCACGTGAGGGACTGAGCCCTCACATACACCGAACGTCAGAAAACCTCAGGGCGAAGTTCCAAGAAGGCACTTTGCACGCGGCTCCCCTAGCACGGCACGACGCGTTTCGGCTAGACGACAGCCAACTCGACCTCCGGCTCGTGCCCGTTCTCCGACGGGGGTCTGCCCGGTTCCACTCCTCCCCCGGACGCGAGAAACGCCACCGCCTCACGAAGCCCGCCTGCCCTGTATGCCTCGATCTCGCTGGAGGCAGCCGCCTCACGGGCGTTCATCTCGGGCAACACCAGGCGCCCCAACCCGCCCAGATTGTCAGCCTCGGTCATGCAGAGGGCGCCCCGAACCCCGCGCAGCCACCGTCGTGCGGGAGCTCCCCTACTACCTCGACGTCTTCCAAGCTCGTGAAGGGCAGACCACCCGACGCCGCTAGGATGTCGAGCGCCATCGCCAGGTCGAAGGGGGCCCCCACCTTCCGGAGGTTGGCCGGCGCGAGGGTGACGATCACCTTCTTGGTAGGGAACTTGTAGCCGCTGTTGGAGATGGCGACCCGGACCCTCTCTCAGACCCCCTCTACCGACGCGTCTGGCAGGCCTACGATCGCGAAACCCGGCAACCCCGCGCTCACGTCGACCTCGACCGGCGGCGCGTCGATCCCGAACCATCAGCCCACCACCCCGCCTACCAACACACCCCCGCTGTTTGCGTAAATTTACGGCCTCAAGCGGGTCGCCGAAGCCCGTGCCGCGGCGGAGCTCGACCTCGACCACCACCAGGGTTCCGTCATTGCGGACGACGAAGTCGAGCTCGCCATGGCGGGTGCGGTAGTTCTGGTCCACGACGGTGTAACCGCGATCCTCCAGAAAGCGGCGCGCGCTCCTCCCCGCGCACGCCTTTGGAGCGGATGTTCAGCTTGCGACCCCGGCGTAGCTGAGGCGGTGGACCCGGCACGGTCCGAGGCGGGCGAGCGCGTCCCGGTGGGCGGGGGTTCCGTAGCCGGCATGCTTGTCGAAACCGTAGGCGGCGTGCGTGCCGGCCAGTTCGCGCATCGCGCCGTCGCGCAGGACCTTGGCGACCACGCTCGCCGCGGCGACCGCGGCGCTTTTGGCGTCGGCCCGGGGCAGGCACTCGATGTTCGGGCCAAGCCGCAGGTTCCCGTCGGCGAGGGCGCAACCGGCGAGCGGCCTGAGGACTTCGACGGCCCGCACCAGGGCCGCACGGTTGGCCCGGCCGACGCCGTGGCGGTCGATCCACCACGCCGGGAACGCCACTACCGAGACGGCCTCGGCACGGCGGAGGACCTCGGCGTACACCCTCTCCCGGCATGCCATGCCGAGCGCCTTGGAGTCGTTGACCTCCGAGAGGTGCATCTCGCCCAGCACCACTGCCGCGGCGACGAGCGGACCGGCCAGGGCGCCACGACCCGCCTCGTCCGCGCCGGCGAGCGGGCCGCCGCGTTCGAGCGTCCAGGCCGCATCGAAGGCGTAGAGGGAGGCCGTGTCGGGGCGGCGCACCGCGCCTCGGGCGGGCGGCACGGCGGGGCCGACCCTAGCGGGCTTTCTTCACGCGTGCCTTCTTGCCCACCTTTTCGCGGATGTAGTAGAGCTTCGCGCGGCGCACGGCTCCCCGGCGGGAGACCTCTATGTGGGCGATCTTCGGGGAGTAGAGGGGGAAGATCCTCTCGACGTGCACCCCGAAAGAGTTTTTCCGGACCGTGAACGTCTCGTCGATGCCGCCGCCCTTGCGGGCGATACAGAGGCCTTCGAAGACCTGGACCCTCTCGCGGCTGCCCTCCACCACGCGGTAATGCACCTTCACCGTGTCGCCCGGCTTGAAGACGACGTCCCGTTGCTGCAAGTTCTCGTTCGTTATCATCGGTGTTCTCCTCTCGTGGGTGTCCCTGCGAATGGTCACGGGGACCGGCGACCGGTCCCCCCCGCCCGCGCCCTGCCGAGCGACTCCCGCTCGCGCCAAGCGCGGATCTCCGCATGATTGCCGGATAATAGCACGCTGGGTACCTCCTCTCCATCCCACGTGGCCGGCCGCGTGTACATCGGCGGCCCCACCACGCCCTCCCCAGAGAACGACTCCCCGATCAAACTCTCGGCGTTGCCAAGCACCCCATCCAGACGCCGGACCACGGCATCCGCGAGCGCGGCGGCCACTATCTCCCCGCCGGACAAGACGAAATCCCCGAGGGACACGGCCTCCGTAGAGAGCCGCGTCCAGACCCGCTCGTCGACGCCCCCGTACCGCCCGCAGACGACCGTCAGGTCCGACCCGGCGGCCACCTCCTCGACGTACCCCTGCGCGAGCGGGCGCCCCGCGGGCTCCGTGAGCACCACCCGCCGCCCGTTGCGGACCTCCCTGGCCGGGACGCCGTAGGCCTCCTCGAATGCGCGGGCGACGACGTCCACCCGCACGACCATGCCGGCACCGCCGCCATAGGGCATGTCGTCGATCCTGCCGCTCAGGGAGAAGTCCTTAAGGTCGAAGCTGCGGTACCCGACCACGCCCCGCTCTATGGCGCGGCCAACCACGCCGACGCGCAGGGCGGCGTCGACGGCCTCTGGGAAGACGCAGAAAACGTCGATGCTCTTCAGGACTCTACCCCGGCAGGCGCACTACCAACCGCCCGGCCTCGAGATCCAGGCCGGGGACGTGTTGCATGGTGAAGGGGACGAGCACGTCCTCCCCGTCGATCCGGATCACGAGCACCTCATGGGCCGCGGTCTCGAAGGTCTCCTTCACCTCGCCCACCCGATGCCCGGCCCCATCTGTTGCCGTCAAACCGACGAGGTCGCCCACGTAAACCTCGCCCTCCTCAGGGCTGCCGAGCTCGGACCTGTCGAGGAGGAGGGGCACGCCTTTCAACCCGGCCGCCGCTGGGCGGCCGCTGACGCCTTCGAGGTCCAGGAGGAACCCTTTCGGGGTGAGGCGTGAATGGCGGATGGTGCGTCGGACGCCGGCCACCAACGGTGAGACGCTTTTGCGCAGGTGGTTGCCCGGGCCAAAAGGCCGCACCCTTACGGTGCCACGCACGCCATGGGGTCCGACTACGACCCCGATGGTCACCGGGTCGGGGAGCTCGTCCACAGGGCCTAGTCCGCAATCTCCACGTTCACCCGCTTGTCGACCTTCACCGAGGCGGCCTTGACGACCGTCCGAATCGCCCGGATCGTGCGCCCTCCGCGGCCAATGACCTTGCCTACGTCGTCCGGCGCCACGGTGAGCTCTAGGTCGACCCGGTTCTCGGACTCCGTGGCGGCGACCTCCACCCGCTCCGGCTCGTCCACTATCGGGCGCACCAGGAGGAGCAGAAGGTTCTTCAGTGGTTCCACGGCCGGCTAGAGGACGCCGGAGATCTTCAGCAGGTTGCGGACTTGGTCGGTGGGCTGGGCGCCCTTGCCGATCCAGGCCTTCGCCTTCTCGGCGTCCACCTTTATGTCCGACGGCTCGGACTGCGGGTCGTAGGTGCCGATCCTGTCTATGAACGCCCCGTCGCGCGGGCTGCGCGCATCGGCGACCACTATCCGGTAGAAGGGGTTCCCCTTAGAGCCGTGTCTTGCGAGCCTGATCTTTACCGCCATACGTGTCTCCTCTCGGATTGTGTTATCTGCGTCCGGGCACACCGGGTATCTTTGGCATCCCGCCGCCCTTGCCCATCTGGCGCATCATCTTCTGCATCTCGCCGAACTGCTTGACGAGCTTCTGCACGTCCTGTTGGGTCGCGCCGGAGCCACGCGCGATCCTACGCGCCCGGCTCGGATTCTGCAACAGCTTGGGGTTCCGGCGCTCCTTGACGGTCATGGAGGTTACCATGGCCTCGACCCTCGCGAGCTGGCCGTCGTCTATCTCGACACCTTTGAGCTGCTTGCCGAGGCCAGGGATCATACCCAGCAGGCCCGATATGGGGCCCATACGCTTGATCATCTGCATCTGCTTGAGGAAGTCCTCAAAGGTGAATTTTCCGCTCATCAGGCGCTGCGCGTCGGCCTGGGCCTCCTCCCGGTCCATCTGCTGCTCGGCTTTTTCGATGAGCGTCATCACGTCGCCCATCCCGAGGATGCGCCCGGCCATCCGATCCGGGTAGAAGTAGTCGAACTCTCCCATCTTCTCGCCCTCGGAGGCGAACCTAATCGGCCGGTCCGTCACGGAGACCACCGAGAGCGCGGCCCCCCCGCGTGCGTCGCCGTCGAGCTTGGTCAGGACCATCCCGTCGAAGTCGGCGTACTCCTTAAAGGCCTGCGCGACCTCAACGGCGTTCTGGCCAGTGACCACATCGAGGACCAGAAGGACGGAGTGCGGCCTAGAGGCGCTCCGGACGCGCCTGATCTCCTCCATCATTTCCATGTCCACCACCTGCCGGCCCGCCGTGTCCACGACTACGAAGTCGTAGCCGCCTTCCCTCGCCTCCTTGATGCCACGCTCGGCGATCTCCTCGGGCTTAGGCCCAGTCCCTTCCGTGTAGACCGGCACGGAGAGCTCGCGCCCGATCTGCTGCAACTGGTCTATGGCCGCGGGCCGGTACGTGTCGCAGGCCACGAGGTAAGGGTTTTTCCCGAGCTTCCGCACGAAGAGCGCCAGCTTGCCGGCCGTCGTGGTCTTGCCGTGCCCGTTGAGGCCCGCGAGCATAACTACCGTCGGCGGCCGGGAGGCGAAGGAGAGCTTGTGAGAGGTGCCGCCCATGAGGTTGGCCAGCTCCTCGTTGACGATCTTGACGACCTGCTGGCCCGGGCTGAGCGCCTTGGAAACATCCGACCCCGTCGCCCGCTCCCGGACGTTGGAGACGAACTCCTTGACGACGCCGTAGTTCACGTCCGCCTCGAGCAGTGCGAGCCGGATCTCGCGCGTAACCTTCTTTACCTGGTCCTCGGTGAGGTTGCCGCTGCCGCGGACCCCATCCAGCGCCTTGTTGAGCCTTTCGCTTAGGGTATCGAACATTTAGAGATCTCCAAACAATGCTTCCGCGAACTCCCTGGCGTCGAAGGGGTGCAGGTCCTCCACCTTCTCCCCGACGGACACCAGCTTTATCGGCACCCCGACCTCATTGGCGATGGCGAGGGCGATGCCGCCCTTGGCCGTTCCGTCGAGCTTGGTCAGGATGATACCGGTCAGCCCGGCGACCTCCTGGAACATCTTCGCCTGCCGCAGGCCGTTTTGCCCCGTCGTGGCGTCCACGGTCATCAATACCTCGTGGGGCGCGCCGGGCATCTGGCGCCCGATCACGCGGTGCACCTTGTCCAGCTCCGCCATAAGGTTGACCTTGGTGTGCAGCCTGCCCGCGGTATCTATAAGCAAGACGTCGGCACCCTCGCGCTTCGCCGCCTGGATCGAGTCGTGCGCTACGGCCGCGGCGTCGGCCCCGCGCTCCCGCGCTATGACCGGCGTCCCCGTCCTCTCGCCCCATTGCTGGAGCTGCTCGATGGCGGCCGCCCTGAAAGTGTCCCCGGCCGCGAACATCGTCGTGCCCGGCAGGAAGCGGGAGAGCTTGCCGATGGTGGTAGTCTTCCCGGTGCCGTTGACGCCGACCATCAGGATCACGGTCGGCTTGTGCGACACGTCGAGCTCGACCGGGCCTTCCAACGTCCTCGTGGCGTGCTCGACCATGAGCCTCTTGAGCTCGGCGCCACTAGTGATATTTTTGCGCAACGCCTCCTCCTCGAGCTCCGCCACCAGCTTGGCGGTCGTCGGCACCCCGACGTCCGAGGAAACCAAAATTTCCTCCACCCTCTCCCAGAACTCCTCGTCCTCGGCGTCCTTGAACTCCGCGACGGCCGCGTTGAGCTGACCAACGAAGGATTCCCGGCTCCGCGCCAGACCACGTCGCAACCGCCCGAACCACCCGGCCGCCTGCTGCTCCTCCGTAACCGCCTCGGTGTCCGGCACCTCTCTGACGGCGGTCGGTTCTGGTAGGAGCTCAACGACCTCCGGCACGGACTGCTCCATCTCCAGCGCCTCCTCCCGGGGAAGCTCGGCCGGCACCGTTTCCGCGGCCTCTTGGCGTGCAGTCTCTGCGCGGGAGGTTTCCGATCCTTCAAAGGATGTTTTGGTGGTTTCGGAAGGGTCTTCGGGTGCCTCTGGTCCCCGTTCGAAGTTCTCGGTGCCGGGAGCGCCGCCATCCGCGGAATCCTCCGCCCCGGACGGGGCCTCCGTCTCGGTGGGATTCTGGCCTTTGGGTTCTTTGTTGCTGCTTCTGAAAAAGTTACGCCAAGAGCGCGCCACGGGCGACTTCTCTCTCTCTACAAACGTTTAGATACGACAGTGGTGGCACCGGAGGCGTCCTGGACGACACCGTACAGGACGTCCGCCGCGGCCATCGTCCGCTTCTGGTGGGTGACCAGCAGGTACTGGCCGCCAGACCGGTGAGAGTCTACCACAGAGAGAAAACGCGCCAGGTTCACGTCGTCGAGCGCCGCCTCGGCCTCGTCCAGGACGCAGAACGCCCCCGACCCACCCGTCGGGCGGCTCAAGAAGATGCTGAACAGGAAAGAGAGCGCCAACAGCGCCCGCTCCCCGCCGGAGAGCACCCGCAGGGGCCTCCAACCCCTCCGCCCGAGACGGAGCCCGATCTCAACCCCCTCCTCCGAAAGCTCCAGAACCCCCGCAGCACCCTGCAACATGCGGGGCATTATCTCCCCGAACGCCTCCCGGACTCGGCCGAACGTTCGGGTGAACCGCGCCTCGATCTCTCCATCAATCGAATGTATTATGCGGTTAAGTTCGGCGGTGGCCTCCTCGGCGTCAGCGCGTTGGGCGGCGACGAACCCGTGGCGCTCGCGCAGTTCTTGTTGTTGGGAGAGGGCGAGGAGGTTGACGTCGCCGAAGCGTTTGAGTTGGCGTGCGAGCTTCTGGCGCTCCCAGTCGGTGCCTTCTGGGTGCTTCTCTGACTCCAGGCGTGCAGAGTCGAGGGTGCTGCCCCACTCGGTCCGTATTTCCTCGGCGGACCCGGCGGCGGCGGCCTCCGCCCTGGCGACCTCATCAGCGAACCGGGCTGCCTCCGCGCGGGCGGTGGCGAGCTCGCCCGCCGTTTCGACAGCCCGGCGCGAGAGGTGCGAGCGCTCCTCGGATATCCGGCGGTGGGACTCCGACATGTCGGCCCGGGTCCGCCGCAGGCCGTTTCGGCGCTCGCGCACCGCGGAGAGGAGGACGGCGGAGAGACCCGTAACCCTCCTAGCGAGGTCGCGCGACGAGGCCGCCTCGGGGGCGGTTGCCGAGATTTTCTCCATCCTGCGCCGGAAGGCGGCCTCGCGTTTTTCCCCATCGGAGATCACCGCGCGAAGTGACCGCAGGCGTCTCTCCGAGTCCTGGGCGGCGGCCCTGGCCGATTCTGCGGCGGCGTTGGCCGTGGCCGCCGCTTCCTGGTCGGAACCGGCTGCTTTTTTCGCCGCAGACAGGTCGCGCTCGGCGGAGAACAGATCGCCGGTGATCCCCTCTGCCTCGCGCTGGCGGTTCAGTAGCTTGCGGTGCGAGGTCTCGGCCGCGTTCAGGCGGCGGCGGGCCTCGGTGTCGAGGGCGGAGCGGGCCCGCAGGACCCGTTCGGCGAGACCGCGAAGCGTGGCCACGGCTTCGGAGACCGTGGTCAGGCGCCCGGAGGCGGCCTGGATCGTGCCCCGCGCGTCGTAGAGCAGCTCCCCGGGCCCGTTTTTGAGCGAGTCGAGGAGTTCCAGTTCCGTTCCGAGGAGGGCCTCGCGGGCGAAGTTCCCCTGTCCGGGAGGGCGGCTGACGCTGGTGCGCGTGACGCGGAGGCCGTCCGTCGTCACGGCGACGTGTCCGTTCATGTGAGCGCCGTCGCCGGGGCGCTCCACGACGAAAATACCGCCGAGCAGACGCTCCACGGCGCCGGCGTAGCGTTCGTCGAAAATCTCGACGCACTCAGAGAGGGGCTTGCCGGGCGCGCGATCGTCGGCCCGCACGCCCTGCGCGTCCAGCCTCAGGACGACCGGGTCCGCCTTCGAGAGCATCCGCATTCCCTCGTCCAGGTTCTCCGCAAGAACGCCGGCGCCGTGCTCCCCGAGCGCAGCCTCGACGGCCGCCTCGTAGCCGGGACGGGCCCGCATCACCTCGTACAGTCGCGTAGCGTTCCCCGCTGGGGCGGCCGCCCGCAGGGACCGCACCCTGGACTCCGACCTCCCTACGGCCGCGGCCAGCCCCCCGCGCCTGTGGCTAACCTCCTCGAAGAGCGCCTCTGTCCGGGCCAGCGCCTCCGAAACATCCTCCCCGAGCCTTCGCACCACCTCGCCCGGCCGGTGCTCCCGTGGGCCCTGCAACTCCTCCACCGCGCACCGCATCCGGGCGAGAACCATCGCGGAGGTGTCCGGCCAACTCGCCGCTGCATCGAGACCGGAGAGCCTCGCGCGGAGCCTGTCCACCTCGGCCGCGATGCGGGCCCGCTCCTTCTCGGAGACGGAACTCTTTCTGGCGGCGAGTTGGTCGGCCCGCGCCAGCTCTTCCGCCTTGGCGCAGTTCCGGGCGGCCTCAGCCCTGAGGCCGCCCTCCCTCCCGCGGAACTCTTCGAGGCTTCGGGAGGTGCGGCGCAGCTCCTCCCGGAGCCGGCGGAGCACCAGGCGACGCTCGCCTTCGCGACCCGTGTCGGACTCTATCCGCAGGAGGGCCCGGTCGGCGCGCAGGTTTTCGGTGCGAAGGTCCTCGCTCACCTCCTCAAGCCCCTCCGCGCGGCGCTCCGCCTCGCCGATGCGGGCACCGAGGTCGCGCAGGCGTCCCTCTATCTCCTCCCCTTCGTTGCGGAGGCCGGCCGCCCTCTCCTCCAACCGTCGAACGTGAGCCTCGCAGTCGCGAAGCCGGTCTCGCAGGTCGGTGAGCTCGCGGGTTGCGACCCGGTAGAGGTGGGCCAGGGAGAGCGCCCTGAAGCGCGACTCAAGCTCCCTATAGCGTCGGGCAGCCTCGGCTTCGGCCCGGATCCTGCGAAGCTGGTTGCCTAACTCCGTCTCTAGTTGGCGGCTGTTCTCCAACTGGTCGTCCGCCCGCTCCAGGCGACGGCTCGCGGAGAGGCGCCGCCTGCGGTAGACGCCGAGCCCGGCCGCCTCCTCCAGGGCGAGGCGGCAGGCCGCGGCCCCGCCGGCGACGATGGCGTCCACCGAGCCCTGGCGCAGGATGCTGTGCCGCCCCAGGCCCGCCTCGCCGACGACGGCGCGCACGTCGGCCAGGCGGGAGCGGGAACCGTTGATCCTGTACTCCGTCTCACCCGCGCGGGAAATGCGGCGCGTGATCGAGACCTCCGCGTAGGGGAGCGAGATCTCCCCCAGGGCATTGTCGAAAACCAAGGTAACCTCGGCGGCGCCAGCCGCAGATAGGGACTCCGAGCCCGAGAAGATCAACTCGCTCATCGCCCCGGCCCGCAAGACGCCCGGGCTCTGCTCCCCCAACGCGAAAAGCACCGCGTCCGTGATGTTGCTCTTGCCCGACCCGTTCGGGCCGACTATCGCCGTGATCCCACCCTCCAGCGGCATCCTGACCGGCCGGGCGAAGGTCTTGAACCCCTTGATATAGATCGCCGTTAGCACTGAACGCGCATTCTACGCAACTTCGGCCCGCAAAGCACGTGGAAAAGTGCAGCAAATGCGTTGTCATAGTGCGGTCGGCGATCCACCCGATCCGCGTCCACACTGGCGACAGGGGCCGAAGGGCGAACATTCTAGGGAGGAGCCGCGTGATGAGATACCACATCGCTCGTGCGGAGCGCCTCCCTCTTCCTACCCGTCGCCGTGCCCGGAGCCTTGTTCTCTATGGGCGACGGGCACGCGGCCAGACGGGGCGGCGAGGTGCGCGAGACGGCCACAGAGTGCCCGATGGAGCGCGTTAAGCTCGCTTTTGGCCTGCGCCGCGACGTGCGCCTGCGGGGACCGCGCGCGCTAACCGACGCCGGCCTGCCCGACGCCGGCTGGCTGAACTTTGGCTTCCATCGCGATCTTGAAGAGGCGATGTTCATTGCCGTCGACGGGATGCTTGACCTCATGGGCGAGCTGCTCGGCCTGGACGGTCACCGGGCCCTCGCGCTGGCGAGCGTGACGGTCGACCTTCGCCTCACGCAGGTGGTTAACGAGTCGCAAGGCGTGCGCGCCCTGCTGCCCCACGGTGCGATCAGGTAAAAAAGCTCCGGCCGGGCGTGCCAGCGCTAAGCGCCCACGTGCACCTCGACGGCGGGCCTTTTGACGGGGCGGATGCCGAGGATCTCGAGCGCGGCGCGGGCGGCAGCCTGCTCGCTCTCCTTGATGGAGGGTCCGTCGCCGGTCGCGACCTCCCGGCCCTCCACGGAGACGCCGGATGCGAAACTCGGGCGGTGGGCCGGCCCCTGTTTGGAGATGACGCGGTATGTAGGTCGGAGGCCGTCCGCCTGCAGCGTCTCCTGCAGTAGGGTCTTCCAGTCGCGAAGCTCGTCCGTGTCCACCTCTGAGGGGTTGAATATCTTGTCTACCGTGCGGAGAACGAGGTCCCTGTCTATGAGGTAGGCCGCGCCTATAATGGCCTCGACGGTGTCCGCGACGACCGAATCGTTGATGACGGAGCTCTCTATGATCTCCTCCAGCCCCTCGCGCCGACCTACGGTCGCCAGGAACGACTTTCTGACGAGGTGAGCCCGGATGCGGGTCAGGTCGCCTTCGAGAAACTCCGGGTAGCCGTGGAAGACGAGTTCGGCGACCCGGTTGTTGAGTACCGAGTCGCCGAGAAATTCAAGGCGTCCGTTCGATTCGTAAGGGTCCGCCACGCTGGGGTGGGTGAGCGAACGCAGCCTCAGTGGCTCTGGCAGAGTCGCTATGAGGTCTCTTATAGACATAATGCTCTCTATTCTACACTTGTGAACGCGACCACGACGTTGTGGCCACCGAAACCCATCGAGTTCGAGATCGCCGCCTTCAGATCCGGCTTCTGGGCCGCCTCCCCCAAGACGTAGTTCAGCTCCTCGCAGTCCTGCGCTAGGTTGTCCACATTGATGGTTGGCGGCAGCAGCTTCTGCTTGAGGGCTAGGGCGCACATGATCCCCTCGGTGGCGCCGACCGCCCCGAAGGAGTGGCCCGTCATAGATTTCGTCCCAGACACACGGGCGTGGGGCATGACCCGCGAGATCGCCTTAGTCTCGGGCCCGTCGCCTGTCGGGGTCGCGGTCGCGTGGGCGTTGACGTGCCCTACCTCTCCGGCGGTGAGCCCGGAGTCTTCGAGGGCCCGCAGCATCGCGCGCTCCACGCCTCGGCCCTGCACGTCGGGGGCGGTGACGTGGTAGGCGTCGGTCGTGCGGCCATAGCCCGAAACGGCCGCTATCGGCTCGACGCCGCGCCTGGCCGCGTGCTCTTCGCTCTCGAGGACCACCGCTCCCGCGCCCTCGCTCATCACGAAGCCGTCACGTCCTTCGTCGAACGGGCGACTCGCGTGGGCAGGGTCTCCGTTGTAGCGGCTCACGGCGCGTATCGCGCAGAAGCCGGACATACTCAAGGGCGTGATCGGGGCCTCCGAAGAGCCTGCTATGACGACGTCCGCGTCACCGCGGCGGATCAACTCCAACCCTTCGGCTATCGCCTCACCGCCGGTGGCGCACGCGAGCACCGGGCACTGGCTCGGTCCGGTCGCACCGAGGAGGATGGCGAGCTGACCCGCGGCCATGTTCGGGACCATCATCGTGATAAGGAACGGGCTCACCCTCCCGGGGCCGCGTTCCGCGAGAACCTTGTACTCGCGTTCCCAGGTGGAGAGGCCGCCGATGCCGGTACCAAGCACGATGGCGACACGCTCCGGGGTCTCCCGAATCACGTCCCCCACACCCGCGCTCTCCGCGGCCTCGAGACCCGCGGCCACCCCGAACTGGGCGAAGCGGTCCATCCGGCGGGCTTGCTTCTTGCTCATAAAGTCCGTCGGGTCGAAGTCGGTGCACTCGCCGGCTATGCGCGAGGGGAACGGGGAGGCGTCGAAAAGCGTGATGGGACCGATACCGCTCTTCCCGTGCAAGGCGGCGTCCCAGAAGTTCTCGACGCCGGTACCGAGGGGCGTCACCGCCCCCGCGCCCGTGATGAGGGCGCGGCCCCTGCCGCTTGTCGGCGACTCCGTCACGCCGCCCGGTGCTGGTCGACGTAATCCACGGCCTCTTCGACCGTGGTGATTTTCTCGACCTCTTCGTCCGGTATCTCCAACCCGAACTGCTCCTCTAGCTCCATAATGAGCTCCACGAGGTCGAGCGAGTCGGCCTCCAAATCCTCGCGGAAGGAGGCGTCGGGCGTCACGTCGCCCTCGTCCACCCCCAGCCTGTCGGCCGTTATCTCCTGAATCTTGGACAGAATCTCTTCGCGATCCAAAACCGCTTCTCCTCTCTGGCTTTATCAGTCGGCACGTACCCTTTTCAGGATAGCGCGTAGTGTAAACGTTTGGTCCGCTACTGCATAGTCATCCCGCCGTCCACCGCCAGCGTCTGCCCGGTGACGTATCCCGCGCCCTCCGAGACGAGAAACGCGACGGCGTCGGCGATCTCCTTGGGTTCCCCGAACCGTCCGTTCGGCACTTGATCCCGGATTTGGTCCTTGATCCCCTCAGGCAAACCTCCGGTGAGCTCCGTCTCTACGTAACCTGGCGCCACCACGTTCGCGGTAATGCCCCTCTGGGCGACCTCCCGCGCGACGCTCTTGGTGAAGCCGATGATACCGGCCTTGGAGGCGGCGTAGTTCGCCTGCCCCGCGTTCCCGACGAGCCCCACGACGGAGGAGACGTTTACGATCCTGCCCCACCTCGCCCGCACCATCGGCCGCATAGCCGCCCGTGTGCACAAGTAGGTCCCCTTGAGGTTGGTACGCAACACCTCGTCGAACTCATCTTCTTTCATGCGCATCATCAAATTGTCGCGCGTCACGCCCGCGTTGTTGACCAGGATATCCACCCGACCGAAAGCCTCGCCCACCCCATCGAACAACCTCTTCACGTCGTCGGGGTCGGCCACGTCGCCCTTGAAGAGCTCGCACCGGCGGCCCACCTCGCGCACAGTGTCCGCCGCCTCCTCGGCCGCCACGTCGTTGGAGCGGTAGGAGATGGCGAGGTTTGCTCCCTCGGAGGCCAGCTTGATCGCTATCGCCCGCCCTATGCCGCGTCCGCCGCCCGTCACGACGGCGACCCTTCCCTCGGCAATCAATGGACGTTCCCCTTAGCCGTAAAGGCGAACATCAGCTCCGCCTCGCAGACCCGCTCGCCGTTCACGGTAGCTTTCCCCTTGCCTCGACCCACGGCGCCCTTGAGGCGGACTATCTCCACCTCCATCCGCAAGACGTCCCCAGGCAAAACCTGCCGGCGGAACCGGACGCCGTCGATGCCGGCGAAGAGGGCAAGCTTCTCCCGGTGCTCACCGCCGGCCATGATGCCAACGGCCCCGACCTGTGCCATCGCCTCGATGATGAGCACACCGGGCATCACGGGATAGTCCGGGAAATGCCCCTGGAAGAAGGGTTCGTTCTGGGTGACGTTCTTGACGCCGACGGCCCGCACGCCCGGCTCCAGCTCCTCGATCCTGTCGACGAGCAGGAACGGGTACCTGTGGGGGATAAGGCCCCGAATTGCGACCGGGCCCAGCGGCGCCCTCAGGATAGCGCCTCCTTCGGCGCTATGCCCTTGACGTCACTCTTCTTAAAGTCTCGCAGCATCCGCGTCAAAGTCCCGTCCTCCCCGGCCTCGAAAATTTCGCCCACGCCCATCTCAAAGAACCGCTCCATCACAGCGGCCCACCGCACCGGCAAGAGCATCTGGTCGCGCAGCGCGGCCCGAACCGCCCGCGCCGTACGTAGCACCTCCCCGCCGGCTGCCCCGACCATCGGGACCTCCGGCTCCGCAAACCCGACGCTTGCCAGCAACTCCTCCATCCGCGCCGCGGCCCCCTCCATGAGCGGGGAGTGGAACGCGCCTGCCACTCTGAGCGGGACCTTCCTGCCTTTGATCTCCCCCACCACGCCTTCCAGCGCCGCTTTTTCACCGGAGAGAACCGTCTGGCGAGGCGTGTTGAAGTTGGCAGCGACCACGATCCCCTCCGCCCCGCCGACGGCGCGCTCGACCTCCGCGGGGTCCGCCCCAATCACGGCGACCATACCCCCCGGCGTTTTCTCCGACGCCTCCGTCATGAGCCGGTCCCGCTCGGCCACCAGCCTGACGCCGTCTTCGAGCCTCAGAGACCCGGCCGCGTGTGCCGCCGCGTACTCGCCTAAAGAGTGCCCAGCCACGAAGTCGGGCTCCACCCCGGAGTCCCGCAGCCGGTAGAACAGGTCCACGGAGCTCGCAAAAACGGCGAGCTGGTACGGCGGCTCGCCGCTGCCCACGCGCCGCCGCAGGGCCTCCGCGATCGCGCCAGAGACCTCACCGCCCGTGGTCCCCTGGCCGGGGAAGGTCACCGCCCGCTTCCGCGCCATGCTATGCTAGATCCTGTACAGGTTTGCCGCCCACGTAAGGCCGAACCCGAACCCGACGGTGACAATGTACTTCCCGCGCTCCATCTCATCGAAAATGTCAGGATACGAGAGTGGGATGCTCGCCGCTGAGGTGTTCCCGAACCTGTCGAGATTCACCACGATCCTATCCCCCGGCAGAGCCATCCTCTTCGCCGCAGCGTTTATTATGCGTGCATTTGCCTGATGGGGGATGACGTATTGGACGTCGTCGGAGGTCAGGTCGTTGCGAGAGAGGAGCTTCTCGAACATGTCCGGGAGTATACGCACGGCGAACTTGAAGACCTCGCGGCCGTTCTGGTAGAGCTTGTTCTCGTCGCCCGGCTGGCCGGCGCGGCCAAGGGGGGCGCCGCGGCCGTCGGCGCCGAGGATGTGGTCCACGAAGCCGGACTCGCCGTCGCCCGCGTCGAGGACGACCGCGCCCGCGCCATCACCGAATAGGACCGCGGTCGACCTGTCGCTCTGATCCACGACCGTGCTCATGGCGTCCGCGCCTATAAGGAGGACCCTGCCAGCGGAGCCCGCCTGGATCATTGCAGTCGCGACCGACGCGGCGTAAGAGAAGCCGGAGCAGGCCGCGGAGAGGTCAATCGCGCCGACGCCCGTGGCCCCGACCTCCTTTCCCACCAGGCACGCCACGGAGGGCATGGATTCGGGGGCGGTCGAGGTGCCGCAGATCACGAGGTCGATGGAGTCGCCCTCCACCCCGGCGTGCACGAGGGCATTTTGCGCGGCCCCAATGGCGAGCGTCGCGCACGTTTCGTCGCCCTCGACGAACCTGCGCTCGTGGATGCCGGTGCGCGAGGAGATCCAGTCGTCCGTCGTGTCGAGGAGACCTTCAAGGTCTTTGTTCGTCACGACCCGCCCGCCCAGCGCCCGACCGACACCGATTATTCTTCCCGTGGGCCGCCCGTTCACGCGGGCCCCCCGGCGGTCCGCGCGGGGGTCGAGAGGAGGGCGTTCTGCATCTCCCGCGTCAATCCCGCGCCCGAACGAGAGATGCCGAGCAAGGCGTTCTCGACGCCTCTGGCGCGGGAGTTGCCGTGCCCGATCACGACCGGCCCGCGAACACCAAGCAGGAACGAGCCCCCGTAATTCTCCGGGTCGACCCCGTCCCGAACGCCCCTGAGGCGGGGCCCGAGGACCGCGCCCGCGAGCCTCCCGGCCGGGCTCCCCGTAACCGCGGAGCGGACCATGCCAAGCACCTCGCGGGCGACCCCTTCGGCGGTCTTTAGCACTACGTTGCCCGTGAAGCCGTCCGTCACGAGCACGTCGGCCACACCGTCACCTATGTGTCTGCCCTCGACGTTGCCGACGAAGCGCAGGCCGGAAGCGGCGACGAGGCCGTGGGCCTCCCTAACGAGGTCGGTCCCCTTGCCGGGCTCCTCGCCGACATTGATGAGGCCTACCCTGGCCCTCCCTCCCAGCTCAAAAAATCTCTCGGCGAACACGCCGCCAAGAATAGCGAAATTGAGCAGGTCTTGCGGCCGGCACATCGTCGTCGCCCCGGCGTCCAGCAACAACACCGGGCTTCGAAAGGGCAGAACGGTCGCTATGGCGGGTCTGCGGCAGCCTTCCAGGCGGCCCAGCCGCAACAGCGCGGCGGCGACCGTGGCCCCCGTGCTCCCGGCGGAGAAAAAGGCGTCAGCCTTCCCGGCGCGGACCATCGTCGCCGCGACCGCGACGCTCGCGTCCGGCCGCGCCCGAAGAGCTGCGGCCGGCTCTTCGTCCATCTTTATGGTTCCGCCCGCCGGGGAGACGGAGACGTTGGGTGGGAGATCCCCGCCCACGGAACCTTCGATCTCTTCGCGCCTACCGACCAGGTACACCTCGTCGGCTGGAAGACGCCTGGCGGCCTCGAGCGCCCCGGCGACCACCTCTCCGGGGGCGTTGTCGCCGCCGAGGGCGTCTACCGCTAAGCGCACCGATCCGCCCGGTGGAAGGGGCGGGTTACTCGGCTGCCTCTACGGCGACCGCGGTGCGGCCCTTGTAGTACCCGCAGTTCTGGCAGACGCGGTGCGAGAGGTGCGGCTCACCGCAGTTGGGGCACGACTGGAGGCCAGGTTCGGTCAGCGCGTGGTGGGCGCGACGCTGGTTCTTACGCGCCTTGGACGTCTTTTTCTTCGGTACGGCCATGATGTTACCTCCTATTGGTTACTGGGTCCCTCAGAATCCGGAAGCGAATAATCCATCGAGGCCTCGCCAGCGCGGGTCGATCTCATCCCTGTCTTCCTCGGTACCCACCGGCTGCGTCCCCTCGCGGAAGACCTGCATCGGGACCTCGTTCGGCAGAGACCGTCCGGCGTAGCGCCCGAGGTCCAGCGTCCAGTCCTCCACGCCGAGTTCCTGGTCGTCCGGGCCGGCCAGAAGCTCCGAGTCGCCGAACTCGAGCACGAGCTCGGTCGGCTCCAGCGTCCTGTCGCAGGTAGTGGCGAGCGTTGCCCGAACTTTGAGGTCCAGGTGCAGGCCATCCGAGACCTTCGTGACGCTCACGTCGGCCTCGGCCACCGTTACCTCGTGGCGACGGCCGTAGAGGTCGAAGGGGTCCACGACGAAGTCGGCGTGCAGGTCATGCCTCTCTCCGACCTCCGCTCCAGGCTTTCTGAGGGGGATAAGGTTACTCATGAGGCTAGTGTACCGCTTGCTACTGTTCCTGGACGCCCTGCAGTTTCGAGCGGCCTCGCTGCACTGCTTCGAGCAGCTTGCCGAGGTTATCCTCGAGGTTCGCGAGCACCTCGTCGGCGTAGTCTTCGGCGCCCAGGCGTATCTCGCGCTCGCGGCGGCGGGCGTCTTCCATGATCTCCGCGCTGCGCTTCTCGGCGCGCTTGAGGACCTCTTCTTCTGAGGTGATCTTTTCGGCTTCGTCCTGGGCGCTACGGATGATGCGGTCGCTCTCGGAGCGGGCCTCGTCGAGCATCGCCTGACGCTCCTTGACGATCCAACGCGCCTGCTTAAGCTCTTCGGGAATGGTCTGGCGCATCTGGTCGATGATGTCGAAGGCGGCGTCGCGGTCGACCATCGCCGTATTGCCGAAGCCCGGGAAGCTCCGCGCGTCCTCGACCAACTCTTCCAACCTGTCTATGAGTACCAGTACGTCCATCCTCAGCAACCTTATCCTTTGCCTACGATCCCTGTATCTTACCGTCCGAGCCGGAATAAATCTGCCGTACGGTCTCCAGTATGCTGTCCGGTACCAGCCCGCGCACCTCGCCGCCGAGCGCGGCTATCTCCCTCACGGCGCTGGAGCTCAGAAAACTGTGCTCCGAAGCCGCCATGATAAAAACGGTCTCTATATCCGGGGACATCGTCCGGTTGAGCTGCGCCTGCTCGAACTCGGATTCGAAATCCGAGACGGCCCGCAGGCCCTTGACTATCGCCCCCGCGCCCTGCTCCTGCGCGAAGTCCACCAGCAGGCCTTCCATCACCTCCACAGAAACGTTTTCGATCCCAGAGGTGACCCTCCTTATTAGGCCGGCCCGCTCCCTGGCGGAGAGCCGGGGGCTCTTGCGCGTGTTGCCGCCTACGGCGACGACCACGTGGTCGAAGATCCTGGAGGCCCGGCGGATGATGTCAAGATGACCGGCCGTGACGGGGTCGAAGCTTCCCGGGCAGACGACGACCCTCAGTGTCATTTCGGATCTCCCAAGTACGGTCACGAACGTGCCGCCGTAACGGCGCGTTGCCCCCTTCCTGCCAAACACGTCCTCCGGCGGGGCTTCGCCGCTCTCGATCACGACCCGGCCTCCGGGCGCGAGCAAGGCGCCCAGCCGGGACAGGATGCCCCCGACCTCCGACGGCGCGATTCTATAGGGTGGGTCCGCGAAGATCAAATCGTAGCGTTGGTCACGCCCCGCAAGCGTCTCTACCACCCGCCCGACCTCGCCGGCCACGACTTCCGACCGGTCCGAAAACCCCGTCCGCCGCAGGTTCTCCGAGATGATCTTGCGCGCCGTCCGGTCCCGCTCGACGAACACGGCGCGTTCGCAGCCCCGGCTGAGGGCCTCGATGCCGAGGGCGCCGGTGCCAGCGTACAGGTCGAGTGCCACGCCGCCGTCAAAGAATTGGCCGAGGAAGTTGAAGACGGCTTCGCGCACCCTGTCCCCGGTCGGGCGCACGCCTTTCGGCACGGGGGCCAGGCGCACGCCGCCGGCGGTCCCGGCGATGATCCTCAAAGCCCTACTCTCGGAAGAGCCACTCGACGTCGGAGCCGAGGAGCTCTCGGATTTCGCGCCGCAGCGGGCGGTTGTCCGGGCGTTTGAGGGTCGGGTCCTGGGCGACGAGGGCGAAGGCCTCCCGCCGCGCCTCGACGAGCAAGTCTATGTCCCGTAGAAGCTTCGCGATCTTGAGGTCGGGCAACCCGCTCTGGCGGCTCCCGAAGAGGGTTCCTTCGCCCCGAATCTGGAGGTCCACCTCCGAGATCTTGAACCCGTCCTGGTGCTCCTCCAGCGCTTCGAGCCGCTTGAGCGAGTCGTCGGTCTTCGGGTCCCCGACTAGAAAGCACTTCGGAGGGTGCAGGCCACGCAGAACCCGGCCGCGGAGCTGGTGGAGCTGGGAGAGGCCGAAGCGCTCCGCCCCCTCTATCACGATAGCGCTCGCGTTCGGCACGTCCACCCCGACTTCGACGACGACCGTGGCGACGAGGACCTCCGTCTCGCGGGCGCGGAAGGCGGCCATGGCGTCCCGCTTTTCCTGGGCTTTCATGCGACCGTGCAGGAGGCCTACGGTCCTGTCCGGGAAAACCTCCTCGGCCAGCTCCTCGCGCAACTCCTCGGCCGCACGCACGTCCTCCAGCGCCTCGGACTCCTCTACGAGAGGGCAGATTACGTACGCCTGGCGCCCCTTTTCGAGCTCCCGACGCACCTCCTCGTAGGCCTCTACGCGCCCGGCGGGGTCCACCATCCTCGTCTCGACCGGCTTGCGGCCCGGCGGCAGCTCGTCTATGACGGAGACCTCCAGGTCCCCGTAGAGCGTAAGGGAGAGCGTCCGCGGGATCGGGGTCGCCGTCATCACGAGCGTGTCGGGTGTCTTGCCCTTCTCCCGGAAGACGGTCCGCTGCCCGACCCCGAAGCGGTGTTGCTCGTCGACCACCACGAGCGAGAGGTCCCGGAACTCAACGCCCTTCTGGATGAGCGCGTGCGTTCCCACGACGACGTGGGCCTCGCCATCCTCGATCCGCCGCAGCGACTCCCGCCGCTCGGCCGCGGCCTGCGAGCCTGTCAGCAGCACGGCTTTCACGGGAAGGTCTTTTAAGGCCGCCGAGAAGGAGAGGTAGTGCTGCTCGGCGAGAACCTCAGTCGGGGCCATGATGGCGCCCTGCCCACCGGATTCGACGGCGGTGAGCAGGGCGGCCACGGCGACGACGGTCTTGCCGCTGCCGACGTCGCCCTGGAGAAGCCGGCGCATCGGCTTCTCCAGGCGCATGTCGGCGAGGACCTCCCCGACCACGCGCTCCTGGGCGCCCGTCAGGTCAAAGGGCAGGTTCTTCAGGAACGGGGTGAGCAGGCGCCCGTCGCCGCGGTGGCGGGCGCCTGTCTCTGCCTTGTCGAGCCGGATTTTGCGGGCCGCGAGGCCGGTCTGGATGAGGAAGAGTTCGTGAAAAATCAGACGCCGCATGGCCGCCCGCAGGCGCGTCCTGTCCTCCGGGAAGTGGACCTCGTGGACGGCGTCGTGCAGGTTCGGCAGGCCGCAGCGCAGGAGAAGGTCCGCCGGCAACGGGTCCGAGACGTGACCGGCGGCGTCGAGCGCGCGGTCGATGAGCGTGCGGACCCTGCGCGCCTGGACGCCCTTGTTGGCCGGATAGATCGGAACGAAGCGCCCGGCGTGGGGCCCGTCGTCGGCGTCGCCGCCGTCTTCCACGATCTCGATGCTCTTCGCCACGAGCTGTATCCCGTAGCGGCTCTGCACCTCGCCGGAGACGACGACCCGTGTCTCCGCCTGGAGGCCCCGCTGCATCCAGGAGCGGCCCCACACCGTGACGGGGAGGTAGCCGGTGCCGTCGTAGAGCTGGGCCGAGAAGCCGAGGGCGCGACCGCGGACGGGCCGTCCGACGGGGCGGGTGCCCACGACGCGGCCGACCACCGTCGCCTTCTCGCCCACGCGCAGGTCACCGATTTTCTTGACGTTCGAGAGGTCCTCGTGGCGGGAGGGGTAGTGAAAGATCATGTCCGCCACCGATGTGACGCCGAGCTCTTTTAGCGCCGCCTCTATCCTCGGCCCCACGCCCGGCAACTCCGTGACGGGCCTGGCGCGAAGCTCGCTGGGCGTGGCCCTCGGCGGGAGCTTCAGCTCCGCGGCTGCGGCCACCTTAGAGGTGGGCCACGCCATAAGCTCCCAGGCCCACGTGTGAACCGACGACGCCCCCGATCTCGGCAACCCGAGTCTTCTCTACCCCGAGCTTCTCCGCCAACTCAGAGAGCACTTCCGGCGTGTCTGTATGGCCGAAATAGAGCGGACGACTGGCCGCCGCCGCGGGCTTTACTTCCTCGACTATGGAGCTCATCTGCCGCCTGCGTCCCCTAGTACGTTTGTGCGAGACGACCTCGCCGTCCACCACCTTGAGGACGGGCCTAATGTCCAGCGCCGTCCCCACGAGCCGCTGGGCGCTGCCGATCCTGCCGCTCTTCGCCAGGTACTCTAACGTGCCAACCGCGAACAGCAGGTTGCACCGCCCGGCCGCCGATTCCGCCACCCGCCTCACGTCCTTGAACTCCCCGCCCTCGTCCAACACCTTTAGCGCCTCCAACAGGATGAGCCCGCTCCCCATCTCCGCGTTCTTGGTATCGAGTACCTGGACGGGACGATCGACCATCCCGGTGGCCTGGACGGCGGAGTCGTAGGTGCCGCTGAGCTTGCTCGAGACCGTCAGCACGAGAACGTCGTCGTAGGCGGAGAGCGACTCGTAGGCCTCGACGAAGGCGCCGGCCGGCGGTTGGGACGTGGTCGGAAAGACGTCCCCGTCGCGCAGGCGCTCGTAGAACTCCGCGTTGGACATGTCCGCCTTATCCGTGTACGCCTGGTCGGGACCGAAGTGGAAGGTCAGTGGCACCACGCGCACGTCGGGCCGTTCGAGCACCTCGGGTCCCAGACTCGTCGTCGAGTCGGTAACGATGGCTGTTGTCACTCGGCCACCACTTGCAAGTGGTAGAGGGGTTGCCCCCCGTCGCAGACCTCCACCTCGAGGGCCTTGTCCAAAGCGCGGATGCCCCCCGCTATCCCCTCGGCCTCTTCGGGGCCCATGTCCTCGCCACGCACCAGGGTGATGATGTCCGCCCCGGCCTCGACGATACGGCGGGCGAGGGAGAGGGCGACCTCCTCCACGCTCTCTCCAGCGGCGACCATCGTATCGTCGAGGAAGCCTATAAAAGAGCCCTCCGGGACGTCGCGGCCGTCCAGCTTGGCGTCCCTGACGGCGCGAGTGAGCTCGGCCCGTTGCAAGGAGGCCGAGATCTCGCACATCTCCGCGAAGACCTCCTCCAAGTCGCCCTCCGCGTCGAAGCCAACCATCGCCGCCAGGCCGGCGGCGATGCTCCTGGTCGGCACGATGCGCACGGCGACGTCCACCAGCTCGGCCACGCGCTCTGCCGTCGGCACTATATTCTTGTTGTTCGGCAGCAACACCACCGAAGGGACCCCCGACTCCTCCACGGCCCGGGCGAGGTCCGCGGCGCTCGGGTTAGCCCCCTGCCCACCCTCGACCACCACGGCGCCCATCCCCTCGAACATGGAACGGTTCCCCGCGCCCCGGCTCGCGGCCACGACCCCGACGTTACCGGCGGGCCGCCTTTCAGAAGTATCGATCCTGGAGCGGACCTGGGCTTCCATATCCTCTATCTTCACCCGCGCGAGGCGTCCGAAGCGGCCCGCGAAGGAGAGCATCTCGCCGGGGTCTTGGGTATGGAGGTGGACGTTCACGGTGTCCTCGTCGGAGATAACGAGCACGCTCTTGCCGGCGGAGTAGACGCGCTCCTCGAACGCCCCCGTCTCCCCTGAGAAGCCCGAGACGACGAACTGGGTGCAGTAGCCCCAGGCCTCTTCCTCGGCGTGGATGGCGGTCAGGTCCGGGGCGCCATCGTCGGCCTCCAAGGAGCCCTTGATCTCCTGCCCCGTCAGGCAGGCGTAGAGGCCGTCGAGGATGACGGCGACGGCGAGCCCGCCGGCGTCGACCACCCCAGAATCGCGCAGCACGGCCAGCAGATCCGGCGTCCTTCGAACCGATTCGTGGGCCTCCTGAGCCGCGGCCCGGATCACCGCCGGCAGATCGTACTCCCCCCCGTCCACGGCCTCCCCGGCGGCGCGTGCCGCGTCCTTGACCACCGTAAGCATGGTTCCCTCGACCGGCTCGCGAACGGAGGCGTAGGCCCTCACTTTGGCGCCGTCGAGGGCTGCGGCGAAGGCAGGGGCATCGAGGGTTTTGAGGCGGGCCAGCACGTCGCAGGCACCACGGATCATCTGCGAGAGGATGACGCCCGAGTTGCCCCTCGCTCCCATCAACGCGGCCCGCGCCACGGCCCGGCTCGCCTCCTCGGGGCTCTTGTAATCGGTAGCGGCGTCTTTAAGGGTGGATTCGAGGGTGAGTAGCATGTTCGTGCCCGTGTCGCCGTCGGGGACGGGGTAGACGTTGAGGGCGTTGATCCTGGCGACCTGGGCCTTGAGCGCCGCGTGCGCCGCGGCCCCGAGAGTCGCCACCTTTACACCCATCGCATCCTGCCATCTTGGTCTGTCTTCACTGCGCTCCCGCGTGCTCGTTTCGGAGAACCCGCAGGCCCCTGCGTCCCTGTGCGCCCGCGACGATCTGGTACAATCCCTGCCCGACGCCCGGGGCCGGCCCAAGGCGGCACACGGGGTCCCCAAATTCGACCGGTATCCTAGCACAGGAGAGATTGAAGTGGCGAAGGTCTGTTATTCCTGCGGAAAAAAACCAGAGTACGGCAACGCGAGGAGCCACTCTCTGCGCGCGACGCGTCGCCGCTGGAACCCGAACCTGCAGAAGGTCCGCATTCAGGAGGGAAGCACCGCAAAGCGGGTGTGGACCTGCACCTCCTGCCTGAAGGCCTTTAAGGTCCAGAAGGCCATGGCCAAGACCCCGGCCCCTATAGCCGAGGGCGCCTGAATCACACATAATGCGGGGCGGTTCACGAACAGCCCCCAGCACATACGACGTTTTCCGTAGAGGCGCCTCGCCGGGACGCCTCTACACGTTGCCAGTGGTTTTGGGGGAACCCGCGGCGCCCTGTTTGATGCGGGGCA
Organism: uncultured Rubrobacteraceae bacterium; assembly: GCA_902806015.1. The sequence continues at coordinate 27,199 of CADCUZ010000011.1, read as the reverse complement.
TCAGGTCGGCCATCTCTATGGCGGAGACGGCGGCCTCGAAGCCCTTGTTGCCCATCTTGGTGCCGGCACGCTCAATCGCCTGCTCTATGGTCTCGGTGGTAATGACGCCGAAGATGATCGGTACGCCGGTCTCGAGGGCGACCGAGGAGATGCCCCCGGCCGCACCGTTCGCGACGTAGTCGAAGTGGGCGGTGGAGCCCCGGATCACGGCTCCCAGGCATACTACCGCGTCGTAGCGACCGGTAAGCGCGAGTTCCCTGGCCGCGAGGGGTATCTCGTAGGAGCCGGGCACCCAGACCACGTCCACCGTTCCCGTATCGCCGCCGTGTCTCCGGACGGCGTCGAGCGCCCCCTCCAGGAGCGACTTCACTATAAAGTCGTTAAAGCGGGAGGCGACTATCCCGAAGGACTTGCCGCCCGCAGAGAGCGCGCCCTCTATGTGGTTGGCGCTGTCTTCTGGACGCATCCTTCCGCCTAGATCTTGTCGAAGACGTGGTTGAGCTTCTCGCGCTTTGTCTTCAGGTAGCGCTCGTTGTGGCCGTTCGGCTCGATCTCCAGGGGGACACGCTCGGAGATCTCCAATCCGAAGCCCCTGAGGCCCACCACCTTGGTCAGGTTGTTCGTAAGCAGCCGGATGCGCTTGAGGTCAAGGTCTTTGAGGATTTGTGCCCCTGTGCCGTAGTCGCGGAGGTCCGGCGCCAGGCCGAGCTTCTGGTTGGCCTCTACGGTGTCCATGCCCTCGTCCTGGAGGTGATAGGCCTTCATCTTGTTGAGCAGGCCGATCCCGCGGCCCTCCTGCTGCATGTACACGATGACACCCTCGCCCTCGCGGGCCACGAGCTCCATCGCGGCCTCCAGTTGCTCGCCGCAATCACAGCGCAGCGAGTGGAGCGCGTCACCGGTGAGGCAGGCCGAGTGGACACGCACCAGCACGTCGTCCTTGCCCTCGGGCTCGCCCACGATGAGGGCGAGGTGGGTGAGTTCGTCGATCTCGCTCTCGTAGGCCCTGAGGCGGAACTCGCCGAAGGGAGTCGGAAGCTTCGTCTCTACGGCGCACTTGACCTGAGTCTCGTAGTCGCGGCGGTACTCGATGATCTGGGCAGTCGTCACGAGCTTGACGCCGTGCTCGGCCGAGAACTTCTCGAGGTCCGGCACCCGGGCCATCGTGCCGTCCTCCTTCATGATCTCGCAGATCACCCCGGCAGGCTTGAGGCCCGCCAGGCGCGCGAGGTCCACGGCGGCCTCGGTCTGCCCGGCGCGCTGCAGCACGCCGCCCGGCTTCGCCCTCAGGGGGAAGACGTGGCCCGGCATCACCAGGTCCTCGGGACCCGTGGCGTCGTCCACAGCCACTCGGCAGGTGTGCGCCCGGTCGGCGGCGGAGATGCCAGTGGAGATGCCCTCCCTCGCCTCGATGGAGACGGTGAAGCCCGTGCCCATGCGGGAGGAGTTGTGCACGGTCATCTGCGGGATGTCGAGTTTGTCCACCAGTTCTTCGGCCATCGGGAGGCAAATTAAGCCCCTCCCGTGAGTCGCCATAAAGTTTATGTCGTCGGCGGTGACGAGCTCGGCGGCCATCGTGAGGTCGCCTTCGTTCTCCCGGTCCTCGTCGTCGCAGACGATGACCATCTTCCCGTCCTTAATGTCTTCCAGAATCTCTTCCATCGGGCTAAACGGCATCTTGTGTTCTCCTCTCAGGGTGGGTAACCTTTTCGTTTGTCCACGGCTGCAGTAGCCGCTCGACGTACTTTCCTACTACGTCCGCCTCCAGGTTCACGCGGTCTCCCACGTCGAGCTGCCCGAGGTTGGTGTTGGACCTGGTGTGCGGGAGGATGGAGACGGTGAACCGGCCACTCTCGACGGAGACCACGGTGAGGCTTATGCCGTCCACGCAGATGCTCCCCTTCTCGACGGCGTAGCGCAGCACCGTCTGGGGCGCGGAGAAGGTCCAGATCTCGGCGTCGTCCTCGGGCCTGACGTCGAGCACCTCGCCGACCCCGTCGACGTGCCCCTGCACGATGTGCCCCCCGAGGCGCCCGCCGACGGCCATGGCGCGCTCCAGGTTGACGGCGCTTCCCTCCGTGAGGTCGCCGAGCGCGGTGCGCCTCAACGTCTCCGGCATCGTGTAGAAAATAAGGGCGTCGCCCTCGATATCGTCCACCGTCAGGCACGCGCCGTTGACCAGGATGGAGTCCCCGATCCGGGTCCCCCCGGTTACCGTGCCCGCGGAGAGCCCGAGCCGCCCGGCGCCGGCCCCCGCCTTCGCCTCGAGCACCGTCACGCGCCCGACCTCCTCAACTAGCCCGGTAAACACGTCTCTCCTCCTCGCTAGGGGCCGGGTAGAGCGTCACGGCCACGTCCTCCCCCACTACCTCAACCCCGGAAACGCGAAAGCGCAAGGCCTCCGCCATCCTCGTCGCCCGCAGGGCGCCGATCATGGGTATCCCCTGCGAGCCGATGAGCTTGGGCGCGTAGAATAGGGTCAGCTTCTCCGCAAACCCCCACTTCACGAACCCCGTGGCCGTCTCCCCGCCGCCCTCGACCAGCACGCCCTTGATCCCCCGCCGCCCCAACTCTTCGAGTACGAACGCGTGGTCGATCACGCCCCCCTCAGACGGCGGCGCGGATATGACCTCCACACCGGCGTTCAACAGGGCGTCCTCCCTACCGTTGAGGCTCCCCGTGCTGGCGAAGATCATGACCGGCGACTCTGCGGCCGTCAGGACCAGCCTGCTCTTGGGGCTCGTGCTCAGACGCGGGTCCAGGACGACGCGCGTGACCGCCGGCGGCTCCTCTGGCAGGCCGCGCACGGTCAAGGTAGGGTCGTCCGCCCGCACGGTCCCGGCGCCCACAAGCACGGCACCCGCCTCGGCCCGCAGGGCGTGGGCGCGCAGCCTCGCGGCCTCACCGGTCACCCACTTGCTGTCGCCACCCGGCGCGGCGATCCTGCCGTCCAGGGTCGTCGCGAGCTTGACGTGCACGAAGGGACGCCCGGTGCGCATGTAGTGCAGATATTGCTCGTTCTGATCCGCCAAAGCGGGCTCTTCGAGCACCTCCACCTCGATCCCGGCCTCGCGTAAAATCCCTACGCTCTTACCCCGCATCAGCGGATTTTCGTCCAGGGTGCCGACCACCACCCTGTTGACACCCGCGCGCAGGACGGCTTCGACGCACGGGGGCGTCCTGCCGTGGTGATTGCAGGGTTCGAGCGTGACGAAAAGCGTGGCCCCCCGGGCGGCCTTCCCGGCGGCCTCCAAAGCCCGAACCTCGGCGTGGGCTTCCCCCGCACGGGCATGCCAGCCCTCACCGACAACGGTCTCGTCGCGCACGACGACGGCCCCGACCAGGGGGTTCGGCGCAACGGTAAAACGCCCGCGCTCGGCAAGCCGGCGGGCGAGATCCAAGACAGAACCTCGTGCCAAGTTGACCTTTCTCCCATCCGGACTCTGACCGTCGGCGCCGGACTACGGCTCGTCGCGAACGCGAACCTTCACCGGCTCAACCCCCGGGTCGTACCCGTGGGCTCGCGGGCTCCCCGTCGGGACCGCTCCCTCTGGGCTCACCGCCGGTGCGGGAATTCCACCCGCCCCCGAAAAATTACGGAAGAACCTATACCACACGCCGATTGGTCCAACAAGGAACGGGGTGGCACCCTGCAGCTTCGTCGGCGTGCTACAGCGCGTTGCGGCCAGCGTCGATGATCTTTCGCATCTCGTTGGCCGGGTCTCCCTTGTAGACGGCGGAACCGGCGACGAGGACCCCGGCGCCGGCATCGACCATGATCGGGGCGGTCTCGGCGGTAATGCCGCCGTCCACCTGCACCGGCAGGTTGGTCATCTCCTTGAGCCGGCGGACCTTGTCCGCCATCTCCGGGATAAAGGACTGGCCCCCAAAGCCGGGATTGACGGTCATCACGAGGACGTAGTCCAGGTAGGGTAGGGCCCACTCGATAAACTGGGGCGGGGTCGTCGGGTTGAGAGCGACGCCGGCCTCGCAGCCGCCGTCCCGGATCATGGTCAAGGTCCGGTGCAGGTGCGTGACGGCCTCGGGCTGGACGGAGATGCTCGCGACCCCGGCCTCTATAAACAGCGGGATGAGGTTGTCAGGGCTGTCCACCATCAGGTGGGCATCGACCGGCAGGTCTATCGCTTCGACCAACGAGGCTGCGACCACGGGACCCACGGTCAGGTTCGGGACGAACTGGTTGTCCATCGCGTCGAAGTGGACGAGCTCGGCCCCTCCCCTCTGCGCCCTCCGCACCTCCTCGGCCAGGTTCGCGAAGTCAGCCGCCAGTATCGACGGCGCCCCCACCACCCTTCCCCCAAGTTCTCCCCAAAAACCCAAACTTGCCACCCTCCCGTGTTCGCGGTATCGGGCGCCCATTTTACAGTAGACGCCGCTGTGGAACCCGAAAGCCAACCCTCCAAGCGGTCGCGCCGTCGCGGGTCGCGGCCTCGAAGGTGAGAGGAAAGGGCCCGTAAGGTCGCAAGGCCTGCTAACGCCTAGGTCCGCGCCGCCGATGTCCCGGACCTAGGGCAGCCCGAGATTGCATTCGATGAGGTGTCGATTTGCGGTCGGGGACCGTGGAACTTCGCGCCGGGCTCCCGTCGGTAGGGCGGACGCGGGAAAGGGCCTACCCGATACGGCCACCCCTCCTGGCGGGAGCCGGTTTGACTAGGGTCGGCGCGTGGAACCTCGCGTAAAACGACCGGAAGGTGCTCCACAAGTGATCAAGCCCCCCGCCAAGTCTCCCAAAGCCGCCGCGCGCATCGCACACGACCTCAGACTGGCCACTTGCTTTGGCGAGACGCTCTTTGGCAAGGTCGTCTTCAATTCGAGCGTCGCGGTTATCGACTCGAAGACCGAGCGCGGCCGGCTCGGAGCCGCGTTCTGGAACAGTTCAAACCCGATCAAAGCCGCCGCGTTGGGCGTGGCGCTGGCGACCTGGTTCCCCGGCCGGTTCGGGCTCTCGAGCCAGGAGGCGGAACGACGAACAAGCAACATCATCCTCCCCAAGGACCTCTTGATAGGCGCCGCGGCCTCGGCCGGTCTGGCCGCCGTGGTGGCCCAGATTGCGCTCAATCGCCAAGCCCCCCAAGGCGCGGTACCGCTCGAGACGGGGGGCGTGCCGGCGCCCGAGTCCACGGGCAAGGCGGTCCCTTTCCAGCAGGCCGTCGGAGCGCTGGGGAGCGTGAACGTCGCGGTTTTCACCGGCCTGGTGGCGGTGACGGCAATGCTCTCGGAGGGGGCTCACAGGCCCCCGCGCCGAAGTCTCTTCCCACTCCCACTGCTGTAGGAGGGCGGACGCCCCCTTTCGCGACACCGGTAATTCCGCACCAAGAGTGGACGCATTAATAGTGCTTTCCAAGCTCCGGCCCTTTTTCCATACGCACCACTTACAGGCTGTTCGTGGCGTATGCGAGCGGTCTGGGCCAGCTCCGAACAGGTTCGAGAAACCGTGATCTGTAGTGAGGCTGAATGGGCGCTACCCGACGAGCTCGAAGATCTTTAACATTGGAAGATACACGAGACCATTATGGGCACAACGTCCAAGCTCCTCACGTGAGTAGTGCATGGGCGAGGTGGTCTTTCGTGCCTTGGCCGGGAACACTTGGCCTCCCAGGTAAAACTGGCGCTGGTGTAGGTCGTTCCCCGCTCACAAATCACCGGACACGCAGACATACGACATCGCCCTCGCGGCGCATCCACGACCATGAATGTCTATGCTGCATTAAGAATTTTGTGGTCGCCTGCGTAGCGTGGTTCGGCCTCGATCCGACTTGTAACGCAGTTGAACAACCCCGGTTTAATGGTTGCTATATAAGGACTTCGGAGAATACGCCTTTTACGGGCTTCGGTGAATAAGGACGACCGGGATCTGCCCTAGCCAAACCACGCCACTAGGACTACGGGGGCGCAGTCGACGCGGGGACGGAAGGGGGGGAAGGCGTGGTCGAGGGCGGTGCCGCCCCGGTGGCACCGCCCGGTGAAGTTGGTTCCGGTGAAGTTGGTTCCGGTGAAGTTGGTTCCGGTGAAGTTGGTTCCGGTGAAGTTGGTTCCGGTGGAGACGGCGTAGGCTTCTGTGAGGAGGGTTGCGGGTCGTCCGCCCGCGGGCCTGCCGAGGGGGCCGGCTTCGAAGGGAATTTCGGGGAGTCGGAGGCGTCAGGAGAGGCGGTGGCTGGCTGGGCCGCGGGGCCTCCCGAAGGGTCGCCCGCGGGCGGGACACCAGGCCCGCCGCTGACTACGAGGATCACCGGGGTCCCCGACGCCACGGCTGTCCCCATAGGTGGATCCGTCCCTATTACCGTACCTTCCGGCTCGGGACTGGTTTCCGTCTTCGTACCAGCCGGCTCACACCCTGCCGCTCTGAGGATCGTGGTCGCCTCATCAACGCTCAGGCCGGAGACGTCCGGTACGTCGACCTCGACCCGTTGGGGTTGGCTTGCCGCGGGCGGACCGGAGCTGACGGTGAGCTCGACTTCGGTGCCCAACTTCGCCTCCTTCCCCGCCGCGGGGTCTTGGGCGGACACCTCACCAGCGGCCACATCCGCGCTCGGGGCCTCCTTGCGCCCGCCGAGCTTGAGACCCGCTTCGTCGATTTTGGTCTGCGCCTTCTCGGGGGTCATGCCGACGATGTTGGGCACTTTCACCGTCCGCGGGCCTCCGCCAACGGTTAGGGCGATCCGCGAGCCCCTGCGTGCCTCCTGGCCGCCCGGGACCGACTGCCCGACCACCCTGCCTTCGTCCTCCGCGCCGCTCTTACTTCGCTCGACGGCTACCCCGAAGCCTTGCTCAGCGAGACGCCCCCGCGCCTCCTCTGCGGTCAACCCCACCACCTTGGGCACCTCCCCCTCCCCGACGCTTAGGGCTTGTTCGGCTTCTTCTACTGCTTTTCCAACGGAGCCGAACATTGACCCGCCGGAGCTCTGCGACAGCCCCACACCCAACATGCCGAGCAGGACGAGCAACGCGACGAGGACGGCTGCCAAAAGCCGCGCCCGCCTCCTCCGGGGGGACCGCACGAAGCCGCGGTGAGCCCCGCCTGGGTTCCCATGGACGGGGGCCGGCGCCAACGGCTGCGTTAGGGCCCGGGTCGTCTCGGCCCCCGAGGCCGACCGTGACGCCGCGAAGACCGGGGCCAGCCCCTCTTCCAGCCGCGAGAGGTCGGCGACGAGCTCCGCCGCGTCCGAGTAGCGGTCCTCGGGCTTCTTCTGAAGCAGCTTCAGCACCACGGCGTTCAGTCCCTCCGGGACCTCTGGATCTTTCTCCCGCGGGGGGCGCGGCGGCTCGGAGACATGCTTCATGGCCACGCCGACCGAGCTGTCGGCCTCGAAAGGGACCTTGCCGGTGAGCATCTCGTAGAGGACCACCCCGAGCGAGTACAGGTCGCTCTCGGGTCCGAGCGGGTCGCCCATGGCCTGCTCGGGGGACATGTACGTCGCGGTGCCGAGCACGCGGCTGCTGTTCGAAAGCGAGACCTTGGAGGCGGCCCGCGCTATCCCGAAGTCGGCCACCTTGGCGTCCCCGGCGGCGGTGAGCAGGACGTTGTGGGGCTTGACGTCGCGGTGGACGATGCCGCTTGCGTGGGCAACGCCGAGGGCGTCGGCGACTTGAGAGGTCAGGCGAAGCGCCTCGGCGGCTTCCATGGAGCCTTCCTTGAGGATCAGGTCTTTCAGTGTGCCGCCGGGCACGTGCTCCATAGCTATGTAGTAGGAACCCTCTGCCGTTCTGCCCCGGTCGTACACCGAGACAATATGGGGGTGGTTGAGGGAGGCGGAGGCCTTGGCCTCGCGCTCGAAGCGCTCGACGAGCTCCCAGTCCTCGGCGTACTGTTCCCTCAAGACCTTCAGCGCCACGTCGCGGTCGAGGACCTCGTCGCGAGCAAGGTAGACCTTGCCCATGCCACCGCCGCCCAAAAGGCCTACGAGGACGTAACGGCTATCCACGACAATCCGCTCCATAAAACGTGATTGTAAACTACTTCATCACATCGGCTGCCCCCGCTTACTCGGTGCCGGACTTACTGAACGCCATCACGGCGAACTTCACAGAAGGCACTTTCGGCAGTTTGATGGCGACCCATAATAGGCACTTGAGACAAACCCCTCACGTCAGCACGCGCGCGTGGTGGCGCCCCCGCTAGGGCCGGGCAGAGCGTGGAGCCTCAGCTTGCGGATGGGGAGGCCCTCTAGGCTATCCGGCCCTTTAGGACTTGGGAGGGCTCGTCCAGCGTTGGACCCCCGCGACCGCTTGCGTACTTTGGTACGGAGTCCGCGGTAGCCGGGGACTATTTGGCCACCCCGGCACAAAAAGGCAAAAGCGCATGGCGGGCGACGAGCACAGAAGGCACCTCACCGACCTCGCGGGTCGGCCGGTCGAGATGGGCGGAAGCGACCTGCCCATCATGGTTCCGGTGCCCCCGAGGTTCGGGCGCAAGGACGGCTCAACTACCTTGAAGGCCACCCGCCGTTGCAGTCAGAAGCCACCCCGGCCTAACCGGGCATGCGCATTGTAACGGCATCGTCTGGGGAGGAATTGACGACCCCCCGCCCCGCGATTTCCGAGGCCGCCGCAAGGTCGTGGGCGCCCCGAAAACCAGCTTGACGTTTCTCGTCGATCGGCAGGAAGCCCTAGGCCACACCGACCAGTTTCAGGTAGAGGCCTCGGAGCTGGGGACCGGCAAACAACGTCACTAGCCTTCGAACTCCATGAACGTCCCGAAGGCGAGGGGCTTCCGCGTTCGAGCCTTCCCGCGGCCACCACCACTGCGTAGGCAGCGGTCCCAGAGAAAATGCCCCGATGAAGACCGCCAGCGCGGCGTAGGGGCCGAGGAACAGGCCGAGCATCCTGCACATCTTGACGTCCCCCGTGCCGCCCGGGTAGTCCGTGACCAATCCGAACAGAAAGCCCGCAACGGCCAACGCCGCTAGAGGATACGCCCACCACGCCGCCCGTCCCGAAGGGAGCGCACGAGCCCAGCGAGGGAGGCGGGGCTCACGATCGTGTTGGGCAGAAGCCGATGCTCGAGGTCCGTGGCGCCCAGTGCTACCAACGCCGCGACCAGCATCAACGGGAGCCGAGGTGGCCCGCGCCCTCGAACCGAACGGCCGCGGCACCGAATAGGGACCCCGTAAGCCACTTCACGAGCAGGTAGCGCGTCGGGATGCGCTCCCCGCAGTGGCAGCAGCGCTCCCGTAGCACCGCGTAGGAGAACAGGGAAACGTTGTCCCTGCGGAGGATGGGCTTTCCGCGGCGCGACCCAAACCACCGACGCGCCAGCCGAAACCCAGTGCGCGACCACGCTCAAGAAGCTACCCATCATGAGACCCAGCAAGTTCGTCTAGGAACTATCACGCCCTTTTCTCCCTCCGCGGTTCTTGCCGCCGGCCCCTACCGTTGCGGCCCGGGCGTCCGGGCGCTTTAGGAGGGAAGGGATACCGGAAGAAGCCGCCGGCCGACGAACCTCCGACCACGGGGTTCGTGCCGGAAAAGTTCGGCATTCAGCCCGCCGGAGTTCACAACCCGCACCTCGAGGTGGGAGCGAGTCGTCCGCAAGAACTCCGCTATGGCCTCACGATAGGGCTGGGGCGGCGCGTCTCCGTCGTCGAGGAGCGTCGGCGACTTTTCCTTGCGGGGCGGGATGGTGTCGGGCCCTCGGTGCCTAAAGTGCAGATCCCCAGGCGGTGGCTTGTCGGGGTGCGACCACCCCGACAAGCCACGACTTTGCGTTCGGTTGCATCCTCAACAATGCGGCCGCACCGGCCCTAGCGTCCGGCCTCTTCTTTCGCCCGCAGGAACGCGTCATAGTCGTCCGTGAAGAAGTGCTCGCGGTCGTTGGCCTCGAGCACGTAGTAGAGGTGCTGCGTCTGGTCTGGGTCGATAGCGGCTTCCAGAGCCTGGCGGCTCGGGCTACAAATGGGTCCTGGTGGCAGTCCCGGGTTCTCGTAGGTGTTGTAAGGGGAGTCTATCCGTAGGTCGGCCAGAGAGAGGTTCTCCTTGGGCCTTTCGAGGGCGTACTGGATGGTGGCGTCGATCTGGAGCGGCATGTCCCGGCGCAGGCGGTTGTAGATCACCGACGCTATTACCGGCCGCTCCTCGGCGTTGGCCGACTCCTTCTCGATCAGGGAGGCGACCGTGACCAGCTCGTGCTCCGTCAGGCCATGTTGCTCTTTGGCGCCGGCGATGTCCAGGCTCTCGGTCTCCAGCAGGTACTGACCCAGGAGCCGGTCAACCACCTGGGCGGCTGTAACGCCCTTCTCGAAGTCGTACCTTCGGGGGAACAGGTACCCTTCCGTGGTCTCTATCCCCTCATCCTCCAGAAAGGCGTAGCCGTAGTCGGTCTCCCGCGCGGCCCCTTCGAAACCCACCGCCGAGACGTCTGTGCCGGCGGCCACGGTGCGGGCGGTCTCCCGGAGGGTCAGGCCCTCGGGTATTGTGACCGCAATCGTGGGAACGGCGACTCCCGCGGTCAGCTTCTCGAGGATCTTCTCGCTCCTCTGGCCAGGCTCGAAGGTGTAATGTCCGGTCTTTATCTCCATCCCGTAGCCCTCAACGCGGGCCTGAGCCTCGAAGACCAGGGCGCTCTGTATCACTCCGGCCTCGTCGAGCTTGGACGCCACATCGGAGAGCGTGTCACCCTTGACCACCACGACCTTTACCGGGCCGTCCGGCTCGTCGGTGGCGCCCGCAAAAGCGGAGGCGTAGATCAGGAACACCGCCCCAAGCGCGCCGGCCAGGAGGAGGATGCCCACGACGGCCGGCCCCACGTTGGGGCGCCGCTCTCCGCGACGCTTCTGGTCCTTGGCAGACCGCAGCGCGTCCAGCCGGGCTTCGAGATCCGCCCGGTTCTCGCGCCTGCTCCTGTCGTAGCGCCTCAGAGGTCCCCCCTCCTCGCCAGGTACTCCTGCAAGATGCGGGCGGCGGCCAAGTGGTCCATCGGCACGCGCCGCCCCTTTTTTTTCTTCGCCTTCTTATCGACGCCCGCGACGGCCATGCGGGTCGTCAGGCGCTCGTCCCACTCTACGAACCGCACGCCGGGAAACTCCCGCTTCAACCAGACAATTGTATCCAAAACCTCCCGGGCTTGGAAGCCGACCCCCCCGGCAAGGGTCTTCGGTACCCCCACGACCACCTCGCGGATGCCCCGTTCGACTAGGAGCCCGTGGAGGTAGTTTGTCAGGTTTTCGCTCGGCACGACGTCGAGGGGCGCGGCTATGACGCGGTCGGGGTCCGAGAGGGCGACACCGGTGCGGACCTCCCCGAGGTCCAGCGCGGCTACGCGTCCCGAGTCGGGCAGGGCCTAACCCGCGCCGGAGAGCTTGCGGCCCAGGATCTCGCGCGCCCTCGCCAGCGCGTCGGGGATGGCTTCGAGGTTCCCCCCGCCCGCCTGGGCCATGGTCGCCCCGCCGCCGCCGCCGCCGCCGAGGATGCCGGAGATTTCCCTCACTATGTCGCCGGCCCGCACCTTCCCGGAGACGTCGGGGTGAAGGTTCGCGACGAGCACGGCCTTCCCGTCGAGGTCGGCGGCCAGGACAACCGCCGAGGGTCCGCCCAGGCGGTTCTTTATGTCGTCTGAGATATGGCGCAGCCCCTTGACGTCGGCGGCGGCGACCTGCCCCGTGACTACCCGGGCGCCGTCCATCTTCTCGGCGCCGTCCACCAGCGCCCCGACCTCGAGGAGCCCCTGCTTGAGGGCCTCCCGACGCGCGGCCTCGCGGCCCTTGCGGGCCTCCGCGCGCAGGCCCTCTACGGTACGGGGGAGGTCTTCCACGGGCACCCGGAGCTCGCCGGCGAGCCCCTCCGCCTTCTCAGCCACCTCTGTGAGGTAGAAGAGCGCCTCGCGGCCGGTGACGACCTCTATGCGGTAGAGATCGGTTCCGTGTTTCCTGTTCGAGGCGACCTTGAATGCCCCCACTTCGGCGGTGCCGCGCACGTGCGTCCCGCCGCAGAGCTCGCGGGAGAAGCCGTCCACCTCGACCACGCGCACGAGATCACCGTACTTCTCGCCGAAGAGCATTATGGCGCCGAGCTCGCGGGCCTCCCCCAGCGTGGTCGTGTAATAGCGGACGGGCTGGTTCTCGGTGACCTTGTACAGGCACTGCTCCTGCACCCGCTGGACCTGCTCCTCCGTGACCCTCCCTCCGTAGCGGTAGTCGAAGCGCAGCCGGTCGGGCCCGACGTAGCTGCCGGCCTGCACGACGTCGGGCCCGAGCTCGGCCCTCAAGGCCCAGTGCAGGATGTGCGTGGCGGTGTGGTTCGCCTCGATCTGCTGGCGCCGAACCCGGTTTATGGAGGCGGTGACCGCGGCGCCTACGGAAAACCCGTCCCGCTCCACCCTGGCCCTAAGCACCTGGTAGCCGCCGGCGGGCACCACGTCGAAGACCTCGAGCTGGCCGTCCTCGGAGGTCACCCAACCCTCATCCGCAACCTGCCCGCCGCCCGTCGCGTAAAACGGGTTCTCCGCCAAAACCACGGAGACCTCCCCTGGGGCCTCGGGAGAATCTTCGAAGGCCACGATCCTCGTCTCGACCTGCTCCCGCTCGTAACCAACGAAGCGGCTCTTGACCTCCTGACCCCCGAAAGCCACCACCACTCGGTCGTAGCCGCGCGCGGCCTCCCTGGCGCGGCTCCTCTGCGCGTCCATCGCCGCCTCGTAGCTCGCCTCGTCCAGCGAGACACCGCGCTCCGCGAGCACCTCGCGGGTGACCTCCACCGGAAAGCCGTAGGTATCGTGCAGCGTGAAGGCGACGTCGCCGGGGAAGTTGCCGCCATCCAGGCGCGAGAGCTCGGACTCCAACAATTCCTTGCCAGACTCGTAGATCTGTATGAAACGCGCCGCCTCGCGATCCACGACGTCGCGGATCTCCGACTTGTGCTCGACTAACTCCCCCCAATAATCGCCCATGTAGTCCACCACCGCGGTTACCAGCCCGGCAAGAAAGAGAACGGGGCTCATCTCCTCGGCGCTGTTGGGCCAGATCTGAGTGCGAACCTCGCGGGCTGCGCGTCGTATTATGCGCCTCAAGACGTACTCGCGCCCCTGGTTGCCGGGTCGCACGCCGTCGGCGGTGAGGAAAGCGATAGCGCGCGCATGGTCGGCCAGGATGTAGAGCGCACGATCCACGGCGGCAGATTGACCAAGTTCGATTCCGCCGGCGTCGCGGGCCCTCTCGAATATCGGCGTGTAGAGGTCGGTCTCGTAGACGGATCGGACACCCTGGACCACGGCGGTGGTGCGCTCGAGACCGAGTCCGGTGTCTATGCCGGTCTTGGCGAGGAGGACAAGGGTGCCGTCTTTGCGCTGCTCGTACTGGTTAAAGACGAGGTTCCAGATCTCTAAAAAGCGCGGGTCGCCCTCATCGCCGCCGGGGCCGTACTTCTGGTCCGAAAGGGGGTCGCCGAGCCCGTACCCCTCGCCGTAGTCGTAGTAGATCTCCGAGCAGGGTCCGCACGGACCGGAGTCGCCCGGAGGTCCCCACCAGTTCTCGCTTTTCGGGAGGCCGAAAATCCTCTCCTCCGGTACGCCTACGGACTTCCACAACTCTTTGGCCTCCAGGTCCTCCGGGGCGTCCTCGTCGCCCTCGAAGATCGTGATCCAGAGCCGTTCGGGGGGCAGTCCCAGTTCGACGGTCAAAAACTCCCAGGCGTACTCGACGGCCTCCTTCTTAAAGTAGTCCCCGAACGAGAAGTTGCCCATCATCTCGAAGAAGGTCAGGTGGCTCGGGTCGCCCACTTCGTCGATATCCTGAGTGCGGAAACATTTCTGGGCGCTCACGGCCCGCGGGGAGGGCGGCCTCTCCTCGCCGGTGAAGTAGGTGATGAACTGCTGCATCCCGGCGGTGGTCAAGAGGACCGTGGGGTCGTTGTACGGGATCAGGGACGAGCTCGGGTGGAACTTGTGGCCCCGCTCTTCGAAAAAGTCCAGAAACCGGCGTCTGATTTCGTAGCTCTGCATGGGCTCCATCCCGGTTGGTAGCGTTCTAGTTCTCGTTCTCCATCTCGTCGAGCTCCTCGCGCAAATCTTGCAGGGCGCGCCTGAGGAGGCGCGAGACGTGCATCTGGCTCACCCCGATGCGGTCCGCTATCTCCGTCTGCGTCTTGCCCTCGTTGAAGCGAAGTTTGAGGATCTGCTGCTGCTGGTCCCGCAGCCCGTCAATGGCCCGCTGCAGGAGTATCCTGTCTTCGAGCCCCTCTATGGGGACATTTTCGTCGGCCTGCAGGTCCATGATGGTGTCGCCCTCACGCTCGTCGGGGCTCACGGGCGCGTCTAGGCTCGCGGTGTTGTATGCCCGCCCGAGCGTAAGGGCCTCCGCGACGCTCTCGACGTCGGCATCCAGGGCGTCGGCGAGCTCACGGATCGTGGGCGACCGGCCGCTCTTCACAGTCTGGTCGCGGATCGCCTCCTTCGCCGACTGGCGAAGCTCCTGAAGGCCGCGCGGCACCCGCATAGCCCACCCTTTGTCGCGGAAGTAGCGCTTGATCTCACCGAGTATGTTCGGCGTGGCGTAGGTGGAGAATTCTATTCTCCGGTCCACGTCGAACCGGTCGACCGCCTTGATGAGTCCCACGGAGGCCACCTGCACGAGGTCGTCCACCGGCTCCCCCCGCCCCGCGAACTTGCGGGCCAGAAACTCGGCGAGTGGCAGCTGCTCCTGGATCACCTTCTCCCTCGCCACCCGGTCGCCGAGCTTGTGGTACCTCGTCAGGAGGCGCCGGGTGCGCGCCTTGTCCGGCCGCCGGTAGCGGCGGCTCATGACACCAGCTCAACCACTGTGCGCCACCGCATTCCGCCGCTCTCCTCCGGCTCCTCGACCTCGGCGACCACGCGTTCGTCCGCGATCGCGAACCGGAAGCGCGTGGGCGCGTCCTCCGCGTGGAAGTCCTCGAGTAGGTCAGCCGCCTCGTCTAGGCCGCGTACGCCCACCCTGGCCCGCGCGGCCATGCCGGCCAAGACGAGCCCCACGCAAGAGCGAAGCTGGCCGTCGGGGGGGACGGTGAGGTACGCGAATTCGGGGGCCCGGTTGGTGGCCAATCCTCTGTCCTCCTGGGTAGTGATCTCGGCTCTAAACTTCGCGCGGCGCTGTCGGTTCCACGGCCGGCTTGGCGAGAGGCGCCTCGGGCGATGCCTCCGGGCCGGCGGCGGCGCGCCCGGCGTGCGTCCGGTCGTGTTGCTCCAGGTCGCGCAGGATCTCCTCCCGGCGCGACGAGGAGGCCTCGCGAGCCGCGGCGACGGCGTTCTCGTACCGGCGCCTGACGTTCACGGGCAGGTCCCTGGCGGCCTTCGGCAGATTCTTGCGGGCCTCCTCGCTCGTGGCGTAGATCGTGCCGGCCACCCCGAGGACCACGCCCGCCGCCACCTTGCCCCACGTGCTCACTTGCCCTCGCCTTCGGACCGCTTGTCCCCGCCAAGAAAGGTGCTTATGCCGCGGGAGAGGCCGGCCGTCGCCGAGGAGACACGGATCACGCCCCCCCGTACGCCCCGGGTGATGACGGCCGTCGTCTGGTCGAGCTCGTCGGTCATGCCGGCGACGTCGCCCACCGCCTCGTCGAGCTGGGAAAGCTGGCTGTTTATGTTGTCCACGGTGGTGTGGGTCTTGCCGATCAGGGGCACCACCTGCGCCGAGACGTCCTTAATGCTCTTCTCTGTGGTCGAAAAGATGCGGGCAAGCCGCAAAAACGCCCAAGCCATCAGGAAGAAGGCGACCGCGATACCGGCGAAAAGTAGCCCCTTCATCAATTCCACGAAAAGGTCCAAAACCTAGCGCACCTCCGTCGAAGAGAGCCGAAAAACCGCATTATAACCGCGACGATGCCCCTCTCGCACGCCGCTACACCTCACCGTCCGCCACGACACCGCCGCCCACGACCCGCCCGCCGTCCGCGCTGTAGAAGACGGCCGACTGGCCCGCCGCCACGCCCATCACGGGTTCCTCAAGGCGCGCGACCCAGCCCCCCTCGCCGTGGCCCTCAACCTCGCACGCCACGGGCATGCTGTTGTACCGAACCTGCACCGAGCTGGCCTCCTCAGGCGGCAAGAACCAGTTGAGGCCGCGCAAGTACACCTCGCGGACCTCAAGATCCCGCCGACTCCCCACGACGACCTGCTTACTCTTCGGGCGTACCTCGGTCACGTAGAGGGGGGTCGGCGCGGAAACGCCTATGCCGCGCCGCTGGCCGACGGTGAAGTCCACCACGCCCGCGTGCCGGCCGAGCACCGAGCCCTCCCCGTCCACGACGTCCCCGGGCTCCGCGGAGACCGTCTTGCGGACGAAGCGCCGGTAGTCGCCGTCCGGGATAAAGCAGATGTCCTGGCTCTCGGGGGTGTAGGCGACGGCCAGGCCGCGCCTCTCGGCAATCTCACGCACCTCCGTCTTGCGGTACTCGCCGAGCGGAAAGACCGCCCGCGCCAAGAGCTCCCTCGGTATCGGCCAAAGCACATAGGTCTGGTCCTTGCTCTCGTCCACCGGGCGCGCCAGGCTCGGGCCCTCGGCGACCCGCGCGTAATGCCCGGTCGCCACGTGCCTGAAGCCGAGCTCGTCGGCGAGAAAGGCAGCGGCGTGGAACTTTACGTGCGCGTTGCACGCGACGCACGGGTTCGGGGTGCGCCCCGCCTCGTAGGACTCGACAAAATCCCGCATTACCCGCTTGTCGAAGAGTTCTTTGAGGTTCAGCGTGAAGTGCGGCAGTCCCATCCTGTGGGCCGTGTCCCGTGCGAAGAGTACCGTGTCCGGTGAGCAGCACGACCGGCTCCCCTTCTCACCGTCGTGCAGCCGGAAAGTGACGGCCGCTACGTCGTGCCCGGCCTCCTTAAGGAGCAACGCCGCCACGGCCGAGTCAACCCCGCCGCTCATCGCCGCCACCACGCCCCCGGTGCCGATCCCGCCGCCCCCGGGGTAGCCCCCCACTAGCCTGTCGCCGGCGGTCCGGCTCCAGTGGTCCTCGAAGGCCTTGTGTAGGGCGTCCAGCACGAGGGTCAGCGCGTGCCCCTTGCCCTTCGGCAACGGCCCGCCGAGCTCTCCCTCGACCTCCGCCTTGGATACCCGCGCCGCGTCGAGCAGGCCCTTTCCGTGCACCAACCCGGCCAGCGCCGAGCCGGCGGCCACGCACGCCGCGCAGCCGAACACCTCGTACCGCGCCTCCTCGACGGTGTTCTCCCGGACCAGCATGGAGAACGTGACGACGTCGCCGCAGGCCGCATCCCCCGATTCACCTCTTCCGGAGGGATGCTCCAATCGACCCGCGTGCCGGGGACGGACCAGATGGTCTATGACTTGGGGGTTGTAGGCTTCGGGCATCAAGTACCAGCCTCCTTCCGGGTGGCTGCGGCGTATCTACCCGTGGTGTGGCTCCGGTTCAAGGTTCTGGGTCTCCTTCTGGCTAACGGCTGAAAGCTAACCGGTGTACAGCGGCGAGAGCTCGCGGAGGCGATGCGCTGCCCCGGTGAAGGCTTTGAGGAAGCCTTCCACCTCGTCGGTGGTGTTGTCTTTGCCGACCGTGATCCTTGCGGCCGAGAGCGCCTCCTGCTCGCCTTTGCCGAGCGCCAGTAGCACGCCGGAGGCCCGGTGCCCACCGGCCGAGCACGCCGAGCCGCTCCCGATGGCGTATCCGAGCGAGTCCAAAACCATCACGAGGCTCTCCGCGCCGACCCCGCGGACCGTAAGGTGCGCGTTGTTGGAGAGCCGCCGGCACGGGTGGCCGTTGAGCCCGACGTCGGGCAACGAGCACGCGCCGGAGATCACGCGGTCGCGCAACGCCCTCTCGTGCAGGACCCTGTCGTCCAACTCCTCCCTGGCGAGCCGGGCCGCCTCGCCGATGCCCGCGATCCCCGCGACGTTCTCGGTTCCGCTTCTAAGGCCGCCCTCCTGCCCGCCGCCGATCACGACCGGCTCGATGGCCGTCCCCCCACGTACGTACAGGGCCCCGACACCCTGCGGGCCGTAGAGCTTGTGGCCCGAGATGGCGAGCGTCGCGACGGGCGCCTCCCGGACGTTCAGGCGGAGCCTGCCCGCCGCCTGAACCGCGTCGGCGTGGAAGGGAATCCCTCGCCGGGTGCACGCCTCGGCGAGCTCCCGGATGGGTTGGACGGTACCGACCTCGTTGTTGGCCCACATCACGCTGGCAAGGGCCGTGTCGGGGCGCAGGGCGGCGGCGAACTCCGCCGGTTCCACCAGTCCGTGCTCGTTCACGCCCACCCACGAGACCTCGAAGCCTTCGGCCCCGAGCCGCCTCGCGGCCTCGCGGACCGCGGCGTGCTCTACGACGGAGACCACCGCGTGCCGCCTGTCGGGGCCCGAGGCCCGGGCAAGCCCCAGCACTGCCAGGTTGTCCGCCTCGGTGCCACCGCCGGTAAAGAAGATCTCCTCAGGAGAGGCCCCGAGCAGCGAGGCCACGTGCCCGCGCGCATCCTCGATGGCTCCCCTCGCGGCAACACCCCGCGCGTGCAGCGAGGAAGGGTTGCCGCGGGTAGCACCCAGGTGCGGCAGCATGGCTTCCAGCACCCGCGGGTCCATGGGCGTGGTGGCTGCGTTGTCCAGGTAAACGGGGTTTGGCATCGCCCGGCTAGTGTATCTTACGGGGACAAAATTTCAGCCCAGAGGCTGGGTCACGCAGCCTAGACGGTCCAGGTCGAGGCGACCGCGCCCCCGGGGTCGAGCAGGGCCACTTGGTCGCCGGGCGCGAGGTCGAGGTTCGTGCCGCCCTCGAAGGTCCCACCCACACGCTCCCCGTCCGCGTCCACCACGTCCGGGACACGCCCCACGGAGGCGCTCCCCTGCGAAGGGATCCTGACGTCGGTGTTGATAGTCACCCGCGGCGCGTCGGGGTCAACCTGGGCGTTTTCGGGGCTCAGCACCCGAAGGGTGAAGCCCTTGAGGTTCACCGGTCTCCCCGTGGGGTTCTGTACGCTAAAGAACTCGATGCCGCCGCCGCTGTCGGTCAAGTCCACGTTCTCTATGCGGACGTCCACGCCGCTGGTGTTGCCCTCGACCTCCACAGCCGCAAGGTCGAAGAGGGCCTGGCTCAGGACGGGTTCCGGCGTGTAGCCCTGAAAGAGGTTAGTGACCACGTACCCCTCCCCGCTTGGCGCGAGCATCGCCACAAACGGCGTCACCCCGACCCCAAGCTGGGCGGCCAGGGTACCGTACTCCCCCTCCTGGAGCTCCCCGGCGTCGCCCGCCGGGCCGGGGTTCGAGATGTCGTACCGGAAAAACTCTATGGTCGGGTACTGGGTCCTGAGCCGCTCCATGGCGTCGCGGACCCCGCGGTCCACCGAAAGGCCCTGCGGGTAGCCCAGCGAATCCTTGTCCAGCTTGTAGAACTGGACCGCGATCCTCGCCCGCCGCCCATAGGCCTCGCTGAAGTTCGGCGGGACGGGCTGCTCCGTGTTAAGCGAGAAGGACCCGTCCGAGAGCGTCTCGGCCTGCCCCACCCCAACCCGCACCGCCGTCCCTTCCTCGCCGTGCGGCTCCACGGCCGCCGGCGCCTTCGGGTCCTCCGCCTCGGGTACGGCAGCCTCCTCGTCTCCCCCGCCGCAACCCGACAGCAGGATCGCGCAGGCCAGCCCCACAAGCAGGGCAAGCCGCAAAAAAAACCCTCTAGCCGCGTCCTTCCGAATAAACCTCTCCCCGCAGCTCACCAAAGATCTCCGGCCGGCGGAGGGTGCCCGGCCGGATGTGGGCTAACTTAGCACGGGCGCCAAACGCACGCAACGGACCCGCGGCGGCCCCTCGCGGGCTTCGGAAGCGGACTTTTTCGGCTACCATTCGGGGACCTCGCCCCCCAGAAGGTCGGGCGCGCAAGCGAGACGTCGGGAGGCGTAGGATGGACGGGCAGAATCCATACAGGACCCAGGACGCAGGCGGCCTGCGCAAAGAGAACGTCGGCGAGAAGACGAGGCTCGCAGGGTGGGTGCACCGTCGCCGAGACCACGGCGGCCTGATCTTTATAGACCTCAGAGACAGGTGGGGGATCACCCAGGTAACCTTCCACCCCAAGAGGGAGGAGGTCTTCTCCACGGCGGAGACGCTCAGGTCCGAGTGGTCTATCTCCATCGAGGGCGATGTCACGGCCCGCCCACCCGGTAACGAGAACCCCGAGCTACCGACGGGGGAAATCGAAGTCCAGGCGACCGGCTTGCGCGTCCTGAACCCGTCGCAGACGCCGCCCTTCGAGATAGAGCGCGAGCGCCCCGTGGACGAGACACTGCGGCTCAAGTACCGTTACCTCGACCTGCGCCGCGAGAAGATGCGCGACAGCATCCTCTTCCGGCACAGGGTCGTCAAGCACATCAGGGACTTCCTCGACGCCCGGGACTTCGTCGAGATAGAGACGCCGCTCTTGACCGCCTCGACTCCCGAGGGCGCCCGCGACTACCTCGTGCCGGCCAGGCTCTACCCGGGGCAGTTCTACGCGCTTCCCCAGTCGCCGCAGCAGTTCAAGCAGCTCCTCATGGTCGCCGGGTTCGAGCGCTACTTCCAGATAGCCCGGGCTTTGCGCGACGAGGACCAGCGCGGCGACCGCCAGCCAGAGCACACGCAGCTCGACGTGGAGATGAGCTACACGACCCAGAACGAGGTGCTCGACCTCATCGAGGGGCTGTTCGCCGAGATCGTTGAGGACCTGGCCGGCAAGACGATCTACCAGAAGCCGTTCCCCCGCCTCACCTACGCCGAGGCGATGGATCGTTTCGGGTCAGACAAGCCGGATATCCGGTTTGGGCTGGAGCTCGAGGACGTCTCGGAGATCGCCGCGACGAGCGGGTTCAAGGTCTTCAGCGGGGCGGTCGGGTCCGGCGGGTCGGTGCGGGGCATCGCGGTCGGCGGTCTCGGGGACCTCTCGCGCGGCAAGATCGAAGGCGAGATCACGGCCGTTGCCAAGACCGGCGGCGCCCGCGGCCTCGCCTTCATGAAGGCGGAGGCGGACGGGCTCACGGGCTCCGTAGCCAAGTTCTTCTCGGAGGAAGAACAGAACGCCCTCCGCGAGCGCCTGGGCGCCCGGGAGGGCGACTACGTGTTCTTCGTGGCCGACAAGGACCCTGTCGTCCTCGAGAGCCTAGGAAGGCTCCGACTCCACTTCCGGGACCGCCTGGGGCTTGCGGACGAGGGTACGCTCGGCCTCTGCTGGGTTACGGACTTTCCGCTCTTCGAGTGGAACGAGGAGGAGGGGCGCATCGAGTCGATGCACCACATGTTCACCATGCCCCGCGAGGAGGACCTGCCGCTGCTGGAGACGGAGCCTTTACGGGTAATAGGCCAGCTCTACGACCTCGTCGCCAACGGCACCGAACTCGCCTCCGGAAGTATCAGGATCCACCGCCCGGACATCCAGCAGCGGGTCTTCGACGTTATCGGGATCGGGGCCGAAGAGGCGGAGAGGCGCTTCGGCGCGATGCTGACGGCCTTCCGCTACGGGGCCCCGCCGCACGGTGGCATAGCTCCCGGGATAGACCGCCTCATCATGCTCTTGCGCGACCAGCCCAACATCCGCGAGGTCATGGCCTTCCCGAAGACCCAAGCCGCCCGCGACGAGATGATGGACGCCCCCGGCCCCGTCGCTGAGGAGCAGCTAAAGGAGCTCCACATCGCCCTCCGCCGTCGGCCCGAAGGGCCCCAGGGCTCCGATCCGGTAGCCCGCCCCTCCGAAGGAAACAACTGAGACCACCCGCCCCGCGAGCTGCGCCATAGGTCCTCAGCAAACAGCGCGTGGAAGGGCGCCACGCGGAAGGCTACGCCCTCGACGAGCAGCCGCGCTCCGGCCCCGAGGGCGCCGCCGGCGAACACCCACGCCGCGTGGTAGGCTCCCACCCCGAACGCCTTGGGCTTTAGCACGCACGAAGTGGTAGCCGATCATCGCGAAGACCAGAGCCGCCCGTATTGGCCTATGTCCTCCCCGTTCTCCAGGACGTCGGGCATGTGCCCCATCACCATGCTCTGTCACAGATCCTCCGCGACCACAGCCATTCTCCTCCCTCGTGTTTCCGGAGGTTGATGTCTGGTGCGCCCCCCGATTCACCATGAAAGGCGCCACACGTGGTGCGGCAGATGCGCGGGCCGCTAACCGAAAGCCGCGCCGACGAGGCGCTGCAAGACCTCGCCCGCCCTCCCTCGTAGCGAGAAGCCCGCGAGAGACGAGAGCCACGTGCGTTCCGGGTTGACCTCGATAACGGTCGCCCCATTCTCCAGGGCCTCGTACGGCAGGGACGCCGCCGGATAGACCAACCCCGACGTCCCAACGCTGAGAAGGAGGTGGCACCTACGCGCCGCCGCGGAGGCGGCCGCAAACTCCGCGATTGGCAGGTCCTCCCCGAACCAGACCACGTCCGGCCGCAGCGGCGAGCCGCAGTTGGGGCATGGCGGCGGGCCGTGGTCCGTTTCATTTGGTTCCACGCCGACTCCTTCCACCGGGCACCGACTGCGGCGGATGTTGCCGTGCAGCTCCACGACGTTCCTGCTTCCGGCCTCCTGGTGCAGGCCGTCCACGTTCTGTGTGACGAGCACGAAGTCGGGGACGAGCCGATCAAGTTTCACCAGGGCGGCGTGCCCGGCGTTGGGCCGTGCCCCCTCGACCAGCCCCCGCCGTAACACGTACCACCTCCAGACCAGCTCCGGGTCACGCGCGAACGCTTGCGGGGTCGCGAGCTCTTGCGGATCGTACCTCGCCCAAAGCCCGGCCTGTGCGTCCCGGAACGTGGGCACGCCGCTCTCGGCCGAGATCCCCGAGCCGGTCAACGCCACCACGTGGCGGGCGCTGCGCAGGGCCTCGACGGCCCCCGGTGGAAGGTCCGACCCGGGCGCGGTCAGGCCCGTACCGCCCGCAAGAGTTCTGCGGGCCCACCGGAGAGTTCCACCTCCCGCTCCTCGCCCGAGGACATATCGCGCACCTTGATCGTGCCCCGCGAGATCTCCTCCTCGCCCAGGATCGCCGCGTACGAGGCGCCCGAACGGTCGGCCTGCTTGAATTGGCCCTTAGCCCCCCGCCCGCCGTAGTCGAGGTCGCACGAGATCCCCTCGCGGCGAAGGGCGCCCGCGAGCCGCATCGCCGGCACCCGAACCCCCGACGCGAGCGTCACGAAAAACACGTCGAGCGAGGGCCCCCGCTCGTGGGCGGCGGCGGCGAGGAGCATCCGCTCGACGCCGGTCCCGAAACCTATGCCGCCGAGGTCCGGGCCGCCGAGGTCGGGGATCAGGGCGTTGTACCGTCCCCCGGCCCCAACCGTATCCTGAGCACCCAACGCCCCGCTCTTCGCCTCGAACACCGTCATGGTGTAGTAGTCCAGGCCCCGCACGAGCCGTTCGTCCAGCTCGTAGGGAACCCCGAGCGCGTCGAGTCCCTCGCGCACCACGGCGAGGTGCTCCGAGGCGTCGCGGCTGAGGTAGGCCCCGATCTTCGGCGCCTCAGCGAGCACCGCCTGGGTTTCCTCGTGCTTGGAGTCGAAGGTCCGCAGCGGGTTGCTCTCCATGCGGGCCAGCGAGTCCGGGTCCAAGTCGTCGGCGCGCCTCTGGAGGTAGGCGCGCAGTTCGGGTACGTAGGAGCGGCGGGTCTCCATGTCGCCGATGTTGTTTAAATGGACTACCTCGTCCTTCACGCCCACCGCCTGGTGGATGGCGTAGAGCAGCGAGATCACCTCGACGTCCACCAGCGGGTCGGAGGTGCCCAGTGCCTCTACCCCGATCTGGGTGTGCTGCCGGTAGCGCCCTTTCTGCTGGCGCTCCTGCCGAAACATCTGCCCGAGGTAGAATAGCTTTATCGGCTGGGCGAGCTTGAAAAGATTGTGCTCGATGTACGCCCTTACCGCGCCCGGCGTCCCCTCGGGACGCAAGGCCATCTCCCGGTCGCCCTTGTCCCTGAAGGTGAACATCTCCTTCTGGACCACGATGTCCGACGCCTCCCCGGCCGCGCGAGCGAAGAGGTCTATCTCCTCGAAGAGGGGCGTCCTTATCTCCTGAAAGTTGTAATAGCCCAGGAGCTCCCTGGCGCGCTCCTCCACGAATGCCCACAACCCCGCCCGCTCGTGGGGCTCGCGCCCCCCCGGATAGACGTCGTAGGTGCCCTTTGGTCCCCTGTAGCTCACGGGAGGAGCGGCGGCAGGTACGGGTTTTTCTCCAGCACTTCCCTGGCGAGCAGGATCGGGCCGTGGCCCGCGTAGAGGCGGGTCTCGTCGTCCCAGAGCGACATTACCTTGCGCAGGGAGACCTCGAGCTCCTCCCACGAGGCGCCCTCGATGTCCGTCCGTCCGACGCTGCCGGGAAGCACTAGGTCTCCCACGATCTGGTCCCGCCCCACCAAAAACGTGACAGAGCCCGGCGCATGCCCCGGCGTGTGCAAGACCCGGAAAATCTCGCCCGCGAGATCGAGCTCCTGCCCCTCGTCTAGCGGCTCGTAGACGCCGACGCCAGTCCCCTCCGCCGCATCGGGATGGACGTAGAGCGGGGCGTTCGTCTCGCGCAGCACGGCGGCAAGGGCGCCGACGTGGTCGGCGTGGGAGTGCGTCATGAGGACCGCCGCGACCGGCCCGCGGACGGCACCCAATATCTTACCCGGCTCGGCGCCGGCGTCCACGATGACGTCGCCCTCCGGGGCGTGGACCACGTAGGCGTTCACCTCAAAGCCGTTCATGGAGAGGGTTATCTGTTCTATTTCGCTCAATTGAGACTCCTAGCGTCCGGGTTCCGCGCCACCGTCAGCGCCGACCGCCTCTCGTATACCTCTCTCGCCCGCACCGCTATCGACGCCGAGAGAAAGCGTCGGAGTACCCTCTCGTCCGTATTCGGCTCGAAAAAGGTCTTGAATACCTCCAGGGCGGGGATCTGCTCGCCCTGGCACGGCTCGTGCTCGACCGGATCTTCCACTCGAACCTCGCCCTCACGGATCACCCGACAGTACAAGCCCGGGCGCTCCGACCGCCGGAACCGTTTGACGAAGGTGGGACCCCCCATCCGGACCGCCAGCGTCACGCACGGTATGCGGAGCGCGGTCAACTTCAGCACCACGGGACCTATCGCGAAGCGGTCCCCGATCCAAGCCTGGGCACTCTCGAGATCGGAGAGGGTCAGGTTCTCCCCGAACGTTCCGGGGTGTAGGTCGCGTCCCAGCTCCTCCGACCACCACTCAGAGTCCGGGGCGCCGAAGAGGTAGATGGCCTGGTCCGGGCCGCCGTAGTTCTCCATGTCGCCGATGGCGTCGCCCACGAGGCCGACAGGTGTGATCTCGACCGGAGCGGCCACGGGGCGCTTGTAGATTGCCGGTTTTCCCTGAGTTCTTTGCCCACTGCATAGGCTTTTCGCGGCCCACGTTCACGTTGAGCAGGCGCAAGTCAGCTTCTCAGGGGCGTGCCGTCGCGGGAGACGCGGCAGACGTCGTAGACGTCCGGGATGCCACGGATCTTGCGTATGACCTCTTCGACATGCTGCACGCTCCCTGCCTTGAAGGCGAAGCGGCTGAGGGCCGTCCGATCCTCGATGGTGTCCACCCTCGCCGACACGATATTGACCCCCGCGTCCGAGATGCCGGCGGTTATGTCCTTGAGGAGGTGCATCCGGTCAAGGGCCTCGACCAGGAGCTCCACCGTGAAGAGCCTGTCCTCCCCTATCGGCCACTCGACCTCGACGAATCGATCCGTGTCGCGGGACTTCAGGGCTCGGGCGTTCACGCAGCCGGCGGAGTGGACGACGACCCCGCGCCCGAGGGAGACGTAGCCGACGATGTCGTCGCCCGGCATCGGGGTGCAGCAGCGGGCCAGGCGCGTCAGGATGCCGCTCGACCCCACCACCCGCACGCCCGTCTGGTCCGCCGCGCCAGCGTCGGCGGGGAGCGGGAGAGGGGCCAGGGCCGGGCTCTCCTTCATTGGCGCCACTTCCTCTTTGGGCTGAACCAAGTCTACGATCCGGCCCGCCACGTTCTCCGCAGAGAGCGAGCCGGCGCCGACGGCGGCCAACATGTCGTCGGGGGAGGAGTAGTTGCTCGCGCGGGCCACGTCCTCCAAGATGCCTGAGGGAACCTTGCCGGCCCGGCGCCTCTTCAGGAGGCCGAGGATCTTCTCCCGGCCTAGGGACAGGTTGTCCTCGCGGTCGGCCTTGTTGAAGAATTGCCTGATCTTGTTCCGTGCCCGCCCGCTCTGGACCACGGCGAGCCAGTCCCGGCTCGGCCCCGAGTTCTTGCCCGTGATGACCTGGACCCGGTCCCCGCTCACTAGCTCGGAGTCTAGGGGAACTATCCTGTCGTTCACCTTGGCACCGATGGTCCTGTGGCCGATCTCAGTGTGCACGTGGTACGCGAAGTCTATGGGCGTGGCCCCGCTGGGCAGGCTTACGACGTCGCCTTTCGGCGTGAAGACGAAGACCTCGTCGGCGACGAGTTCGCCCTTCAAGGACTCCATAAACTCCGACGAGTCCGTAGTCTCCTTCTGCCACTCCATCATGCTCTTGAGCCACCCCAGGCGGTCGACCTGGCGGTCGGTGAGACCGTGCTTGTACATCCAGTGGGCGGCGATGCCGTACTCGGCCGTCGTGTCCATCTCGTGGGTCCGGATCTGGATCTCCAGCAGCTTCCCCTCGTTGCTCATGACCGTCGTGTGCAGCGACTGGTACATATTGAACTTGGGCATCGCGATGTAGTCCTTGAACCGGCCCGGGATCGGCTTCCAGATCGAATGTATTACCCCAAGCGCCCCGTAGCAATCCCGAACCGAATCGACCACGACCCGCAGCCCCGTGAGGTCGTAGATCTCGTTGAACTCTTTGTTGCGACGGACCATCTTGTTGTAGATGGAGTAGAAGTGCTTTACCCGTCCGTGGACCTCGGCCTCCGTCCCGGTCTGGTGCAGGTGCCGCAAGAGCTTCGCCGCCGTGCCGTTGATGAACGCCTCCCGGTCGCCCCTGCGGGCGGCCACCAAACGCTTTATCTCCTCGTAGCGCCTGGGGTGGAGGGTGGCGAAGGAGAGGTCTTCGAGTTCCCACTTCAGCGAGTAAATCCCGAGCCTGTGGGCCAGCGGCGCGTAGATTTCGAGCGTCTCCGTCGCCTTCTTGAGCTGGGTCTCACGCTCGAGGTACGCCAGCGTCCTCATGTTGTGCAGCCGGTCGGCGAGCTTGATGATGATGACCCGCACGTCCCGGCTCATCGCCACGATCATCTTCCGCAAGCTCTCTGCCTGCGCCTCTTCGAGGTTCCCCGACGGCAGGTTACCGAGCTTGGTGACCCAGCTCAAGAA
>CADCUZ010000010.1 GCA_902806015.1 uncultured Rubrobacteraceae bacterium | reverse complement strand
GGGGCAGACTCCCGTAGAAGCGATCGAAACCGCGTAGCAGACCGTCCGAAGCAGCCTGGCGACCGCGTTGCTGCAGCAGATCAAAGGCTGCTCGCCTGGTTTTTTCGAGAACCTGGTTGTGGAGGTGCTGGTAAAAATGGGCTACGGTGAGACGAAGAAGGATGCAGGAGAGGTCGTTGGCAAGAGCGGCGACGAAGGAATAGACGGGGTCATCAACGAAGACCGTTTGGGTCTGGACGTTATCTACATTCAGGCCAAACGATGGGAAGTCGCCATTAGCCGACCGGAGATTCAGAAATTCGTCGGTGCGCTACAGGGAAGAAAGCCAAGAAGGGCATTTTCATCACCACGTCGGACTTCTCGAAACAGGCCAAAGCCTACGCTTCCGCGATAGAGAGCAGCGTGGTATTGATCGACGGCGAGACCCTCGCAGGGTTGATGATCGACTGCAACGTAGGCACAACCGTCGAGTCGTCCTACGAAATCAAGCGGGTGGACTCAGACTATTTCGACGAGGCTTGAAATCTTGAGGCCTTAAAACGCCCGACGAATTTTACGGCGGCGAGCTGGATGGCAAGTCTTGCGCCCGCCGACCTTTGGGTACTCTTACTGTCCCGCCGCGGCCTCCACGTCCTTGACGAGGACCCGTCCGCCCGAGCCCGTGCCTTTTACGTCGGTCGGGACCACGCCGAGCTCTTTTGCCCGGCGCTTCGCGGCTTCGGTGACTTCCGGCTCTTCCTGGTAGTCCTGCTGGGCGTCCGCTGAGGCTTGCGGGATGTCGCCGTCACCCTCGGCAGCCGTCTCGGCGGTCACGAAGCCTCCGTTTTCGTCGTGGGAACGGTCTTCGACCTCGTCAGCGCCGGCGTCTTGCGCGGCCGGCCGTTCTTCGAGGAGGTGGAGGACCTTCCGGTTCGATTTGGCCTGCTCCTCGCGCATCTTCTCCACGGCTCTGGCGAGTTTTTCGTTCTCCTTGCGGAGCTTCTTTAGCTCTTTTGCGAGATCCTGTACGGCCTTGTCCATCTTCTTCGCCACGATCTAGACCCCCTTACACCGACGACCTACGGAATAGTACACGCCCGGGGCTACAGCACGCTCGGGAGGTAGGAGGGGCGGGCCTTCTCGAAGGCTTGGAGTTCTTCTTGGTGGGTGAGCGTCAAAGCGATGTCGTCGAGGCCGTTGAGGAGGCGGTAGCGGGCGAAGTTGTCGAATGCGAAGGGCTCCTCAAAGCCGGGGGCCCTCACGACGCAGCCTTCGAGGTCTACGGAGATCACGGCCTCCGGGTCCTCGCGGACGGTCTGGAGGAGCTCATCTACCGCGTCTGCGGACAACTCGACGGCCAGGAGACCGATCTTGGCGCAGTTGTTCTTGAAGATGTCGGCGAAGGAGGATGCTATGACCGCCCCAAAGCCGTAGTCCTGGATGGCCCAGGGGGCGTGCTCCCGGCTGGATCCGCTCCCGAAGTTCTGGCCGGCGAGGAGGACGACTGCGCCCGCGTGCTCTGGCTTGTTGAGGACGAAGTCTGGGTCCTCGCGCCAGGCGGAGAAGAGAAACTGGCCAAAGCCGGTCCGCTCGATGCGCTTGAGGGCGTCGGAGGGCACGATTTGGTCCGTGTCGACGTCGTCCCACCCGAGCGGCAGCGCCTTGCCCTCCACCTCCTTTACGGCCTCCATTAGAGCACCTCCACGGGTACGCCGAGCTCGCTGGGCGAGGCGAACCGCCCCATCACCGCCGTGGCGGCCGCGACGGCGGGGCTGACCAGGTGCGTCCGGCCGCCCTTGCCCTGGCGCCCCTCGAAGTTGCGGTTGCTCGTCGAGGCGCAGCGCTCGCCCGGCTGCAGGATGTCCGGGTTCATACCGAGGCACATGGAGCACCCCGCGTTGCGCCAGTCGAAGCCGGCCTCGGTGAAGACCTCCATGAGGCCCTCCTCCTCGGCCTGCTTCTTGACGCGCATGGAGCCCGGCACGACCATCGCCCGGATGCCATCCTTCACCTTCTGGCCTTCGAGCACCTCGGCGGCGGCGCGCAGGTCCTCGATGCGCGCGTTGGTGCAGGAGCCGAGAAAGACGGTGTCCACCTCGATCTCCCGAATCGGCGTCCCCGGTTTGAGGTCCATGTACTTCAAAGCCCGCCGGTGGCCGTCGTTTTTGGGCTCCGGGACGGCGTCGTCGAGCCCGACGGTCTGGGCCGGGGTCGTCCCCCAGGAGACGTAGGGCACGAGGTCCTCAGCCTGGATGACGACTTCCTTGTCGTACTCCGCGCCCTCGTCGGTGCGCAGCGCCTCCCACTCCTCGACGGCACGGTCCCACTCTTCGCCCTTCGGGGCGTAGGGCTTACCTCTGAGGTACTCGAAGGTCTTCTCGTCGGGAGCGACGAGGCCGGCCCTGGCGCCGCCCTCTATGGACATGTTGCAGACGGTCATGCGGCCCTCCATCGAGAGGGACCGGACCGCCTCGCCCCGGTACTCTATGACGTGCCCAACCCCGCCGCCGGTGCCGATGCGGTTCAGGATGCCGAGCACGAGGTCCTTGGCCGTAACGTCCGCCGACAACCCGCCCTCCACCGTCACGGCCATCGTCTTCGGGCGGCTCTGGGGGAGGGTTTGCGTCGCCAGGACGTGCTCGACCTCGCTCGTGCCGATGCCGAAGGCGAGCGCCCCGAAGGCGCCGTGGGTCGCCGTGTGGGAGTCGCCGCAGACGATCACGAGGCCCGGCTGGGTAAGGCCAGTCTCGGGGCCTATGATGTGGACGATGCCCTGCCCGAGCGAGCCCCACTTGTTGAGCTCGATGCCGAACTCCTCGCAGTTTTTCTCCAGCGCCTCCATCTGCTTTTTGGAGACCTCGTCCTTGATCGGCAGTCCGACGGGCGTGGTCGGCACGTTGTGGTCCATGGTCGCGTAGGTGAGGTCCGGCCTACGAACCTTCCGACCCGCCAGCCGCAACCCCTCAAAGGCTTGCGGGCTCGTCACCTCGTGGACGAGGTGCAGGTCCACGTAGAGCAGGTCCGGCTCGCCCTCCGCGCCCCTGACCACGTGCTTTTCCCATACTTTCTCTACGAGCGTCTTCGGCCTACCCATCACGGTCCTTTCCGTCGTGCGACTCTTCTGCCTTCTTGCGGCCCCCGTAGACCGCGAAGCGGTGGTCCTTGTACCGGCACCCGACGTCCCCGAACCCGGCCTCCTCCAGCCACCGGAGCTGGTCCGCCAGGGTCGCGTTCTTGTCGGCCCTCATGCGTCTGGAGGCGGCGGCGAGGTCTTCCTCGGAGGCGCCCGCCTCGCGCACGCTTCGGCCCCACCACTCCTCGTACCCCACCTCCTCCTCTGGCGTCTCGCCGAGCACCTGGTCCATGTTGACGAAGAGGCCGCCCGCAACGAGGGCGCCGTGGGCCTTCTCGAAGAGCTCGCGCTTGTCCCCGTTGGTGAGGTGGTGGATGGAGAGCGCCGACGCGACGAGGTCGTAACCGCCGGGCAGGCCCTTGCGGGCGAAATCCATCACGCGGAACTCGAAGCGTTCAGGCTCCTGGGCGAAGCGCCGACGCGCGACGCGCAGCATCTCAACCGAGAGGTCCACTAGCGTGATCCTGGCGCACGGGAACCGCCCGGCTATCACGGCGCTCAAGAGCCCCGTCCCGGCCCCGAGGTCCAGAACCCTTACCGGCTCGTTCGTCCCGAACGGCAGGCCCTCGAGCAACGCCGCGTAGAGCCCATCGCGGCCTGGGACGAGCCGCCGGTGGGCCTCGTCGTAGCCGCCGGCCGCCCCGTCGAAGAGCGCCCCGACGGTCACGCGGCCCCCCCGAATCGGGTCGCCGTCATGTTCAGCCGGACGTAGTCGAGGAGCGGCTCGCCGTGCGCCGCCACTATCTCCCCCGCCACCGCCCCGGCGAAGGGCTCCCTCTCTCCCTCGGGCAGCCTCTGCAGGTGCCCACCGAGAACGACGGTCGCGAGGAAACGCGCCAGCTCCCCGACCGACCCGAACCCCGTCAGCTCCTCGTGCAACCAGGTCTCCACGCCCTCGAACCCGGCACTCTCCAGACGCTCTTTGGTCTTGCCGGCCCCGGCGTAGTTCTTGTCGTCGTCCCAGCCCTCGAAGAAGGGGCGGAAACGCTCCCGTTCCATGACCTCCCGCGTGGCGCGCGTCGCCCGGGAAATGTTCCCCTCGCCGCCGCACTGGGCTGCCAATTTCCCCCCCGACTTCAGGGCGCGCGCGAGGCGGCCGAAGAGGCGCTCGTGATCCATTATCCAATGAAAGGTCGCGGTAGAGAAGACCAAGTCTACGGGTCTCTCGACCGCAAGCTCCAGCAGATCCTGCCGCTCCACCCGAACCCGCGGCTCCCCCGCGAACCTATCCCTCGCGGCCTCGACCATCGCCCGCGAGCCGTCCACCGCGAGCACCGTCCCCCGGGGCAGTCTCTCCAGAAGCAGCCCCGTCACCTTCCCGGTTCCGCACCCCGCATCGATGGCGTTCTCGTCGCCCCCCAACTCCAGGCGGCCCAGAAACTCTGCCCCCCACCGGGTCTGCGGGGAGGAGAGGTCCTCGTACGCGACCGCGTTCCACTCGCGCGCCAAGCTACCGCCGCCCCTTGTTTTGTTTCAACATATGAGACACAATGTTTAGCATATGGACAGTATAGGAGAAGTGCGGACCGTGGGCAAGACCGGGGTTGGGGTTTTGGACAAGGCGGTTGGGATTCTATCCTTTCTGGCCGAGGACGGGCCGGCGAGCCTGGCCGGGGTGGTGCGGGGCACGGGGTTGGCGCGTCCGACGGCGTACAGGCTGTTGTCGGCGCTGGAGGCGCACGGCCTCGTGGCGCGGGAGGGCGGCCGTTACCTTCTCGGGCTGCGGTTGCTGAGTTGGGGGGGCGGGGCGGTGGGGTCGGCTTTGGTCGGGGCCGCCACGCCGGTCCTTGAGGCGTTGCGGGACAGGACCGGGGAGAGCACGCAGCTCTACGTAAAGGAGGGGGACCGCCGGGTGTGCGTGGCCTCCGTGGAGCGGACGGGCGGGGGCTTGAGGGACGCGGTGCCCGTTGGCGCGGTGCTTCCGCTGGGGCACGGCTCCGGGGGCAAGGTGCTACGGGTGTGGTCGGAAGGGGCCGACGGCGGGCCGGACGCGGGGGATCTTGCGGAGATCCGGGCCCAGGGGTGGG
The DNA here is from genome assembly GCA_902806015.1 of uncultured Rubrobacteraceae bacterium. Next base: position 12,289 of record CADCUZ010000010.1, on the reverse strand, counting down.
CGGAGAGCGTGGCCGAGCGGGAGGCCGGCGTGGCGAGCGTGAGCGCACCGGTCTTCGGCCCCAACGGGGGCCTCAGGGCGGCTGTGTGCGCCAGCGGTCCGATCTCGCGGCTGGGCGAACACCCGGGCGAGAGGCTGGCGGATCTAGTCGTGGAGGCGGCGCGGGAGATAGAGACTGCGCAGGCCCGCTAAAGCGATCTGCTGGGGTCGAATACGCCCGCAAAAGGCTAACGGCTGAGGGCTGGCGGCCTCCAAAAGGGGCCAGCCTCTTTGCGCGCTTCTCAGGGCTGTCTCTCGCGGTCGCGTTCCGGCCGCTGGGTAGAGCGTCACGCAAGATGGCATGGGTATAGCCTCTCCAGGTGCGGCTCCCCAGAAGCGCCGAGGACGGCCTTCTCGAAGGTGATGGTGGCGGCCGGGCCCGTCGAGCTCCAGGGTGGCGACCTGGTTGTCGAAGAAGGGCTCCTCGTGGGTTAGGCGCCAGGCGAGGGCTTCGGGCTCTACGCCGGCCAGGCGGGAGAGCGGGCTTCCGGTGCGGGCGGCGCCCCTGCTCCAGGCCGCGGACTGGAGGCGCGACTTCTTGCCGGGGAGGGCGTTGCGGAGGGGGGAGCAGACGGCTGGTAGACGCGGCTGACGGGTTTCGCACCATTGAGGCTCGCTTCGGCGAGGTAGCCGTGGTGGACGTCGCCGGAGAGGACGAGGACGGTCGAAGGTGGGGCGCCGCGCTCTCCGGCGACTACGGACCGGATCGTGCCGACCATTTTGCCGAAGGAGGCGTGGAAGGAGGCCCAGTGGTCCAGGTCCTGGGAGCGGCGCAGGTCCTCGGCCCACTTCGCGGCGCGTCTTCCCCAGGCGCCGGAGCAGAGTTTTTCGTTCCAGGCCTGGAGGTGATGCATCCCCGGCTCGAGCATCAGGGGTAGGGAGGTGCCCAGGAGGAGGTGGTCGAAGCCGCCGGTGGCTCTGCCCTCTATCCAGGCCCACTCGCCGGCGTCGAACATGGAGCGTCGGCCCTCATCCAGCACCCTTCCGCCCCGGGAGTCGATCGCGAGAAGTCGGACGTTTCCGAGGTCGCGGCAGAAGCTACAGCGCGCCACCGTCGAGTCCCGGTGCGAGCGGTGGGCGTCGCGCAGGAGGGGCCAGGCGTCGTCGGTGGCCCTTCGGTGGCCCTTATTTCGGCGTACAGGTCGTTGTCCTGCAGCTCCTGCGGGGAGAGGTTTCCGGGGTGCTGGTAGACCAGGTAGGAGACGTGACCGCCGGCGATCTGGGCGTTCCAGTGGGGTTGGTGGCGAACCTCCTCGACCCAGGCGGCCGAGACGTTCCAGTCGTCGCCGACCTCGTGGTCGTCGAAGATCATGGCGCAAGGGACCGTGGAGAGGAGCCAGCGGATCGCGGGGTCCCCCCAGGCGTCGCGGTACAGGCGTGCGTACTCCACGAAGTCCGCGACGACCTCACCCGGGGCGGCGCTCGTGTCGCGGCGGGAGCGGATAAAGTCCAGGGTGTCGAAGGGGGGTTTGTGCGCGTAGATCTGGTCCCCCAGCAGGACGAGGGCGTGCGGCAACCCCCCGGCGGGCTCGTCGCGCAGCCTCATTGCCGTCGAGTACAGGGCGTCAACCCCGAGGCCGCGCTCGTCGTCCTCGGGGCCCAGGGTGTGGGGCGGTTCGTGGGGGGCGGAGATGCGGCACGAGCCGAAGACCAGCTTGACGGGTTCCCCTTCCCCCAGGGTGCGAATGCGGCTCGGGGAAAGGGCGAGCCGGGCTCGGGCCAGACCAGGGCCCCGTCGAGCAAAACCTCGTAGTCGTAGGTCTTCCCGGGCTCCAGGCCCGACATGCGGACGAGGGCGTAATGGTGCCCGCCCACGCCGAACGTTCGCGACAGACCGACCCCCCCCCGTCCCCCGTGGAGACCGTGACCTCGCAGGGGACGTCCGTCTCGACCCAGACGGTGGCCTCGGACGCGTCGGCGTAGCGCAGCAAGGGCCCGAGGACGAGGTCAGGCACCCGCCCCACCAATCGGGATGCTTCTTCCGTAAGCCACCCGCGTACTCCTTTCCATCACAGGCCGCAAGCATACACCGGTTGGCACGTCCACCCCGTCCACCCGTATAAGAATTGCGCCGCGGGGCAGGACCCCGCCGCCACCGCCGCACCGGTCCTGCCAGTAGATCGACGGGGAGGGAGCAGATGCCCGACAAGGGACTGGCGGTGGTTACCGGGGCGTCGTCCGGGATCGGGGCGGGGACGGCGCGAGCGCCTAGGGCGGCTTCAAGTTCGCCCTCGGCGCCTGGCGTAAAGATCGTATCGAGCCCCTGGCCGTTGAGATCGGGGGTCACGCCAAAGAGCTGGACGTCACCGATAAGCGCTCCGTAGAAGGGTTCGCCTCGTGGGCGGAGGGGCTCGGCGGGTACGGGAGCGTAGGCCAACGGCGCCGGCCACAGCGCGGCCAAGTTTGGGGCCCCACGCCGTCTTCGGAAGCTTGCGTTTGGAGCCTTTGGGCGAGGACGTGCTGGTCACGGAGGTCATGCCGGGGGCAGTGCGCGCGCCGAGGTCGCCCTCGTGCGCCTCGAGGGCGACCAGGCGAAGGCTAAGGCGTTGTACGGCGCGATCACCCCCCGCTCACCCCCGAGGGCGTCGCCGAGTGCGTGCGCTGGGTCGTCACCCTGCCCCCGCACGTCAACGTGGCCCGTCTCGACGTGAGGCCGGTGCGCCAGGGCGCCGTCACCCTCTTTGCCCGCGACGACCGAGCAAGAAGCGCCGCGGGGGCCCGGGTGGGACCCCGGGGCCATTTTGCTAGAATCGGGTTATGCAAGGCAGACAAAGAGTATTCAGCGGCATACAGCCGAGCGGCAACCTCACCGTTGGCAACTACCTCGGTGCCTTAAAGAATTGGGTCGAGATCCAGGACGACCACGAGAATTTTTTCTGCGTGGTGGACCTGCACGTACTCACCGTGCCGCAGGACCCGAATGTGCTGAGGCAGAAGATCCGGGAGGCAGCCGCGATCTACCTGGCCTCCGGCATCGACCCCGGGAAGTCCGTCGTCTTCCGCCAGAGCCGCGTCTCCGAGCACGCCGAGCTCGCCTGGCTCCTGAACTGCATCGCGAAGGTCGGCGAGCTCTCGCGCATGACCCAGTTCAAGGACAAGGTGCAGAAGGGCGGCGCGGACTCCGCAAGCGGTGGGCTCTTCGACTACCCAGTGCTCATGGCGGCCGACATCCTCCTCTACAACGCGCACCTGGTCCCCGTCGGGGAGGACCAGCGCCAGCACCTGGAGCTCACGCGGACGCTCGCGCGCCGGTTCAACAACCTCTACGGCGAGACCTTCGTCGTGCCTGAGCCCATGATCTTGAAGACCGGAGCGCGGGTCATGGCGCTCGACGATCCCACATCCAAGATGAGCAAGAGCTCCGCCGTGCCGGGCAGCTACGTGGCGATCCTCGACGACCCGGACACGGTGCGGCGCAAGATCCGGCGCGCAAAGACCGACTCCGGCTCCGAGATAACAGCCTCCCCGGACAAACCGGCCATCGCCAACCTTTTGGACATGTACGCCGCCGCCACCGGCCGCCCCGTCCCCGACATCGAGGCCGACTACGAGGGCAAGGGCTACGGCGACCTCAAGAAGGACCTCGGCGAGGTGGTCGTCGAGGCGCTCGCCCCCGTCCGCGAGCGGGCGTTGAATCTCCTCGACAACCCGAAAAAACTCGACGACCTGCTGGAGTCCGGCGCCGAGCGGGCCCGCAAGGTCGCCCGACCTACCCTGCGCGACGCCTGGGCCAGGATGGGCCTGGACTAGATAGGGTGCCCCGGGTGGATGAGTCGCCTTACCTTCGGGGCCAGGCTCGCCGCCGAGAGCCCGAGACGCCCGCAAGCCGGACCCCGCGACCGGACCGCGGCCGATCATCGGCCGCACCCGGACCGGCGCTCACAATTCAATGAAGCGCCTCGTATCCGCCCTCGACCGCATCGACCGCAAGGGTTACGGCGCCTACAAGGACATCTCCGGCTCCTTTGAGTTCGACGACTTCACGCTCTTCGTGGACAACGTGCAACGCGACCCGTTCGCCCCGCCGTCCCTGATCCGGGTCCGGACGAGGGAGAACGGCTTCGACCCGGCCCTCTTCGAAAACCCGGTCCGGCGGGTCGCCTTCGAGGATTTTCTGACGCGAGAGGCGGATCGGGCCGTCCGAGACGTCGTGCGCGGCGACCGTGGCTCGGGCGGTAGCGGGAGGGTGGAGATACAGCACCCCTCCCAGAAGGTGCTCCCCCGCACCTCGATGGTCGTCGAACAGGATCACGTCGAGGCCAGGATGGCCGTCGGGCTTCCGGCCCGGGGACGCAGCGTGGACGGCCAGGCGGCCCGCGTCGTGCTGCTCGAGGAACTGCCGCAGGTAGTGGGCCGGGCGCTGAAGCCGGAGGGCGTAGATCTGGACCGAGCCGGGCTTCACGTCAAGACCATAGAGGACGCGAACCACCTGCGGGATCTGCTCCCCTCCCTCGGCCTCGTGGCGTTCGTCGGCGACGGGGCCGTGCTGCCGCGGGAGAGCGGGGCGACCGACCGGCCCCTGCGGGAAGGCGCGGTGCCGTTCCGGAGCCCGGAGGAGTTTCGGGTTCGGGTACGGCTCCCGAACAGGGGCGCGGTGACGGGCATGGGGATCCCCGAGGGGGTCACGCTGGTCGCGGGGGGCGGATTTCACGGGAAGAGCACGCTGCTCCAGGCGCTCTCGTGGGGGGTCTACGACCACGCGCCGGGGGACGGCCGGGAGCTCGTGGTCGCGCGGGGAGACGCGGTCAAGGTCAGGGCGGAGGACGGCAGGAGCGTTGCGGGGGTGGACATCTCGGCCATGATCGGGGCGTTGCCGGGCGGAAGATCTACGGAAGATTTCTCCTCCCCCAACGCCTCCGGCTCGACCTCCCAGGGGGCGAACATCGCGGAGGCTCTGGAGGTTGGCACCTCCTTGCTCCTGGTCGACGAGGACACGAGCGCCACGAACTTCATGGTCCGGGACGAGAGGATGCGCGAGCTCGTCCGCCGCGAGCCCATAAGCCCGTTTATCCACCTGGTACGCCCGCTCTACCTCTCTTTGGGCGTCTCGACGGTGGTCGTGGTGGGCGGGGTCGGCGACTACCTGGACGTGGCGGACCGCGTGATCCTGCTGGAAGACTACGCGGCGTCGGACGCCACGGGAAGAGCGCGAGAGGTCGTCGGGCGATTCCCGCCCCGCGCCCCCCTCGAAGACCGGCAGATAAAGCCGCCGCGGCCCCGCCGCCTGCGGGCGGGCTCTCTGGACCTCCGACGTGGCAAACGGGAGACGGCCAGGGGAAGGGGCTTGCACACGGTCGAGCTCGGCCGGGAGCGAGTGGACCTCTCCTCCGTGGAGCAGCTTGCCGAGGCGGGCCAGACGGAGGCCGCGGCCCGCATCATCGGCCGCTTCGCGGCGGGCGGAGACCGGGGGCTTGGGGAGATGGTCGAGGAGGCGTTGGCGGCCGTCTCGGAAGGCGGGCTCGAGGCCCTGGGCCAACGCCGGGGACACCCCGGGCAGATGAGCCTGCCGAGGGCGCAGGAGGTGGCGGCTGCGGTGAACCGTGCCCGTTCGCTGCAGGCGGACGCTGGGGCGTAGAGGGGGACTCGGGCTGTTATCATTGGGGGCGTCCGCGAGAGGATCGGGAAAGGCCAGATGAGCGAGCCCGGTATCGAAGAGACCGGAAGGGAAAACACCACGCCGCCGTGGTTCAGGATGAAGGCCGTGTTCGTTCACCTGTACACGGCCAGCGGCGCGGTGCTCGCCCTCTTGATGCTCGTCGCCGCCTTCCAGGGCGAGGCCGTCAAGGCGCTGTGGCTCATGTTCGCCTCCCTCCTCATAGACAGCACGGACGGCCTGCTCGCCCGGCGCTTCCGGGTCAGCGAGGCGCTGCCCTTCTTCGACGGGGCGCTTTTGGACAACATCGTGGACTACATGACCTACGTGTTCGCCCCGATGGTGCTCCTGTGGAGCGGGGGCTACCTGCCCGAGGGAAACGCCGGCATCGTGCTCGCCTCGCTGCCGCTGCTCGCGTCGAGCTACCAGTTTTGCCGGGTGGACGCCAAGACAGACGACCACTTCTTCCTCGGTTTCCCGAGCTACTTCAACGTCGTGGCCTTCTACGCCATCGTGTTCGAGTCGAGCCCGGGGACGCTGGCGGCGGTGCTCGTGCTCTGCTCCTTCCTGGTGTTCGTCCCCATCCGCTACGTGTACCCGACGCGGACCGTGATCTTCAGGAGGGTCTCGCTCACGCTCACGGCGCTCTGGCTCGTCAGCTACGCGGCGATCCTGTGGCGGATGCCCGATCCCGCGCCCTCTATCCTGTTCTTCTCGGTCCTCTACCTCTTCTACTACTTCGGCCTGAGCCTCTACCTCTCGGCCAAGATGCTCGAGGCCCGCCGCATGGAGGAGCAGCCCGAGGGGTAAATCGAACAGGATCGCGGCGCCGTGGGAACCCCAACGATCTCCCAATAAAAACCGAAGGGAGCATGCATGGCCTTGAACGAGGCGTTGTTGAAGCGTTTGATCGAGACGCCCGGCGTCCCGGGCCGGGAGGAGCAGCAGCGCGAGATCGCGCGCGAAGAGCTGGGCTCCCTCACGGACGAGGTCCGCACGGACCCCTTGGGCAGCGTCATCGGCACCAAAAAAGGCGACGCCGACGTCCGCGTCATGGTCGCCGCCCACACCGACGAGATCGGCTTCCTTGTCAAGCACGTAGACGACAAGGGTTTCTTGCGCCTCCAGACTTTGGGCGGCCACGACCCTGCGAACATGGTTTCCCAGCGCGTCGTCGTCACGACCGCGAACGGCGAGACCTTAAGGGGGGCGCTCCAGCCCCAGCGCAAGCCGCCCCACATAGCCACCGAGACGGACAAGAAGCCGCCCAAGGCGGACGAGTTCTTCGTGGACCTCGGGATGCCGGCGGATGAGGTGAAGGGGAAGGTCCGCGTCGGGGACTACGCGGTGATGGACCGCACCCTGGAGAGGGTCGGGGCCAACTACGTCGGCAAGGCGATGGACGACCGTATCGGAGTCTTCGTCATGTACGAGGCGCTCCGGGGGATGGGAGAGCACGAGGCGACCGTGTTCGCGGCCGCGACCTCGCAAGAGGAGGTAGGGCTGCGCGGGGCGGCGGCCAGCGGGTCGGCGCTCGCGCCCACGGTCGTCGTGGCGCTCGACGTGACGCTGGCGATGGACATACCCGGCGGGGGGAACGAGAACGAGATCAGCGCTCTAGGTAAGGGTGTGGCGCTCAAGATTATGGACGGCTACTCCATAAGCCACCCGAAGCTCGTCGAGCACTTCCGCTCCGTCGCCGAGCGCGAGAACATCCCGCACCAGATGGAGATACTGCCCTTCGGCGGCACCGACGCCGGCGGCGTCCAGCGCCTGCACGGCGGCCTCCCCGCCATCACCCTCTCCATCCCCTGCCGCTACGTCCACACCCCGAACGAGATGGTTAACGCCGAGGACGTCGAGGCCGCCATAACGCTCCTCTCCCGCTACCTCGAAGAGGCGCACACGGGCGACTACGCGCTGTAGGGCGCGGACCCGACCCGCGCCATAGAAGAGAGCGCGCGGAGTTCCTGCTCGCCCTCGGCCCCGCCCCTCGGCCCCGCCGCGGCGGGGCCGAGGGGCGGGACGGCAGGGTCATCTGGGTCATAGGCGACCCTCCCATCGATTACCACAACGCCGTCGTCGCGGCCGATCTCGCTCCAGGGGGGGCGAACGGCGAGATCTTGGCCTCCCGCAAGAAGATGCGGGGGCTCGATGTACCGGGTGCCTGGGCGGCGTGCCGGCCGCCACGATCACACTCCACCTCGGGGCGGGGTTCGCAGTCGCCTACTTCATCTCTACCGTGGAGGGGGCGCGGCGGCGTGGCATAGGGGCGCCGATCGCCCTCGCGGCGCTGTGTGAGGCCCGGGGCATCGTCCGGGGGGTTGGGGTGCTGGGCTCTTCTCCGATGGGCTATTCGGTCTACCGCGGGCTCGGTTCGGAGGAGCTCTGCAGGATCGAAATCTACGAGTGGCGCCCGTCCGCGTGACACACCCGACGCATCCTTTTGGGTGATGCGATAGCATGTGTGCTCGCGCCGAAAACGACTGCGAGGAGCACCCATGGCCCAGAAAAACTACGACCGGCCGCCGGAGATGGCGCTCAAGCCGGGCTACGACTACCACGCGGTCTTCGTTACCGGGAGGGGGAGCGTGAGGGTACGTCTCTTCGCCGAAGAGGCCCCGGAGACGGTGAACAACTTCGTCTCTCTCGCCAGGGACGGGTACTTCGACGGAACGACCTTTCACCGGGTCATCAAGGACTTCATGGTGCAGGGTGGGGATCCGACGGGGACGGGCGCCGGCGGTCCGGGGTATCAGATCCAAGACGAGTTTCACCCCGAGCTCAGGCACGACAAGCCCGGGGTCCTCTCGATGGCGAACGCCGGCCCGAACACGGGCGGCTCGCAGTTCTTTATCACGCACGTGGCGACGCCGTGGCTGGACGACCGGCACGCGGTCTTCGGCGAGGTCGTCGAGGGCATGGAAGCGGTGAACTCCGTCCGAGAGCGGGACCCGCAGCGGGACCGGGGGCCTGGCGAGACCATCGAGCGCGTCGAGATCGAAGAGATCCCCAAGGGCTGACGCTCCCCGTCCGCGTGGGTGCGGATTTACAGTGCGCCCACGCGGGTAAGCACTACCCTCGCCAGAGACCGTAACCCGCACTAGGGGAGTCGCATGTCCAAGGAAGTGGCAGAGAGGTTCGTAGAAGCCCTATGGAAGCTCGAGGAGGACCGGGATGTGGAGGGCCTGGTCGAGGTCCACACCGAAGACTGCGACGTGGGCAACGTCGCGGTGCCGCGGACCTTTTCCGGCCACGACGGCCTGCGTCAGTTCTGGACGAGCTACCGCGACACCTTCGGCAGCATGAAGAGCGAGTTCCGTAACGTCTTCGCCGACGACGCCGGCCACGCCGCCCTCGAATGGACCACCTCAGGCGACGCCAACGGCAAGGACGTCTCCTACGACGGCGTGAGCCTGCTGGAGATAGAAGGGGGCAAGGTCAGCCGCTTCCGCGCCTACTTCGACCCCCGCACCGTCACCGAACAGGTGGTTGACTAGGTTCCAGGCTTCAGCCGTCGGCTACCCTGGACGCTTCGAGGCCGGCGTGGATCACGTCCAGCCCGAACTCGAAGTCCGAGGGCGATTCCTCCTCGGTGACGCCCTCGTATACGCGGCGTAGCGCGGGAATTTTTCCTGCGGGCTGGGCGTCCAGGAGCGCCCGGAACCGATCGCGCTCGCCGGGTTGCCCCAGCGTTCCCCCGGCCTCACCCAGGGCGAACCCGTTGACGTAGTCCACCACGAGGTCGGCGGCCCTCAAGACCATCCGGGGCGGGAAGCCGGCGCCGACCAGCGCCCCGAACAGCGCCTCGTCGGACTCCAGGGCCGCCGTGGCCCCGGCTTACGGGCTGGAGACGAGGTGCAAGACGAGGTTCGGGTGCTTGCGCGTCACATCCCGCAGGGCGCGCGCGTTCTCCCGCAGGAGATCCCGCCACGCGCCCGCCGCGTCGGCCGGCGCACGCATCTCGCCGTAGACCATCTCCACCATCCCGGAGAGAACCGCCCCCTTGCCGGGCAGGTGGTAGATCGCCATCGGATTCACCCGCAGCTCCGCGGCCGATCGCCGCCTGCTTAGGGCGTCCATCCCCTTCTCGTCCACAGCCCCTAAAGCCGCCCTAAGAATACCCTCCCGCCTCAGCCTCTCCCGCCCCGGTCTCGGTCTCCCGAACCTGCGCCGATCCCCCTTTCTTCCACCACAAAACCTCCTTGACTAACTCTATTACGTAGAATATTATACGTTTATTCTACCATGTAGAATTATAGTAGCGGTGGCAGAAGGAGGCCGTGCGGTGTCGAACGGAGCGCCTGCGGGGGGATGGCTCGGTCCTCGGGCGGAGCGTCCGGGGATGGTGGAAGGTTACGGCGTCGGGTCGGGGAGCGAGGGGCTGTTGTCGTGGGGTCACGTCAGGGAGCGGATGGAAGCCTCGCGCAACTACTGGATCGGGACGACGCGTCCCGACGGGCGGCCCCACGCCGCGCCGGTGTGGGGTGTGTGGCTGGACGACACCCTTTTCTTCGGCACCGACCGGGGCTCCAGGAAGGCGCGCAACCTGAGGGCCAGCCCCGAGGTCGTCGCGCATCTGGAGAGCGGCGACGACTGCGTCATCCTTGAGGGCGTCGTCGAGGAGGAGTCGAACCCCAGGCTACGCAGAAGGGTCGGCGAGGCCTACGCCGCCAAGTACGGGATAGATGCCCTTGGCGGGGCGGACGGGGGCGGTCCTCCGGTCTACGCCCTGCACCCACGCGTTGCTTTCGCGTGGCTGGAGAGCAGCTTTCCGGAGACGGCGACGCGGTGGCGCTTCTAGAGCTGGCCGTGCCTGTGGGCTAGGGTGGGCCGGCGCGGCCGGGGGGCCAGAATCGGACGAGGGCTTCGCCGATGACGTTGTCCTCCGGGACGGCGCCGAAGAAGCGGGAGTCAAAGGACCTCGTCCGGTTGTCACCCATCATGAAGTAGTGATCCTTGGGGACCGTAATTGGGCCGAAGGAGCAGGTCTTCGGGTGGGTGGGGGCGCAGGGGTCGTACTTCACGTAGGGCTCTTCGAGGGGTTCGCCGTTTACGAAGAGTCTTCCGCTGCCCAACTCCAGGACGTCCCCCGGGAGGCCGACTACGCGTTTTATGAGGGGGTCTTCGCCGCCCTGCTGGTTCTCGAAGAGGGCTATGTCGCCGCGCCTCGGGGACTCTACGTCGTAGGCGAGCTTGTTGACGAGGAGCCGGTCCTTGACCATGAGCGTGGGGACCATGCTCTCGGTCGGGATGTGGAAGGGTGCCGCGACTACGGGTCGGACAAAGCCGAAGACGAGGGCGAAGGAGACGAGCAGTACGACCGGGATCTCCAGGATGGCCCTGAGCGTGGCGGGCGGGCCGGTCCCTTCCTCCCGTCCTTCGTCCAAACTAGAGCAGCCCGACCCTGTCCAGCGGCCAGAAGCGCAGGAAGGCCTCACCCTCTATGTTCTTCTCGGGTAGGGGTCCGAAGACGCGGGAGTCCGACGAGTTCGCCCGGTTGTCCCCCATCACAAAGACGTGCCCCTTCGGTACCGTGACGGGGGCGAAAAAGCTCCTGTCGGGGAACCTCTTGTTCGTGAAGGGCTCCTTCTTGGGTTTGCCGTCCACAAAGAGGCGACCGTTGCGCACCGAAACCCTGTCCCCGGCGACGGAGACGACGCGTTTTATGAGGTCCGTATCCTCATCCTCGACGCTCTGGAAGACGACGATGTCGCCTGGTTTGGGCTCCGTAAAGCGGTAGATAAATTTGTTGACGAGGACGCGGTCGTTTATTTGGAGCGTCGGGATCATGCTGCCGGACGGGATCCAGAACGCCTCCACCACGAACGGCCGGACGAAGCCGAAGACGAGGGCGAAGGAGACGAGCAGTATGACCAGGTACTCGAGGGCGCCGCCGCCCTTTTTCTTGGGGGTCCGGTGCTCCTCTCCCGAGGTGTGGAAGTGCTCATCTGCGTAGTACGGCTTCTCGGACATGAGGACTAAGAATACCCCACGGCGTGGGGTATAGTGGGGTATAGTCGAAAAAGCCCGGCGCCCGCTAGAAGAGGCCGAGCGCCTCGGAGAAGAGGCGCAGGGCCACGACCACCATGAAGATCCCGAACCCGGCCCTCAGCTTGGCCGCGGGCACCCAGTCCCGCAGGCGCACGCCGAGGGGCGCCCCGAGCATCGACCCGACGATCAGTGGCGGCAGGCTCAGGAGCTGCTCCGGGTCGCGGAAGCCCGTGGCTATGTAGCCCGCAGCCCCGACGAGGCCTGTGAACATCACCACCGCCAGGCTCGTCGAGACGGCCCTCTTCGTGCCGAGTCCCATTCAGAGGACCATCAGGGGGACCATCATCACCCCGCCCCCGACCCCGACCAGCCCCGAGAGCGCCCCGATAAAGATCCCGGCCAGAAAGACCAGAGGTAGCGCCACCTTCTTGCCGCCTTCGAGGTTCCCCCGTCCTTTGGCCGTGGGGTAGGCGAGCGCCATGAGGAGGGTGGCGAAGGCGATCTTCACCACCGCCTCGGGGGAGACGCGGCTTATCGCCACCCCGATCAGGGACGAGGGCGCCACCGTCAGGGAGAGTATGCCGGCCGTCCTCCAGTCGACGGGGTCGTCGCTGCTGGCGTTGCGTATGGTCCCCGAGAGGGAGCTGAATATGATGATGACCAG
>CADCUZ010000009.1 GCA_902806015.1 uncultured Rubrobacteraceae bacterium | reverse complement strand
GCGGGCATCCTCGTCGTCGTGGACGGGCCGCGTCTGCGGCTCGCACCCGATGCTCTTATACCCCTGATGCAGGAGAGGGTTGACGGGGACGTCGTGCCGCTTGACGTAGTCCCAGACCTGCTCGTCCGTCCAGCCCGCGAGCGGGGCTATCTTGGCTGCGCCGTAGCGCTCCTCCCAGGCGGCGATCTTCGTGTTGGCCCGCTGCGGGGTCTGCTCGCGCCGGATGCCCGTCATCCAGGCGTCGTAGCCGTTCAAGGCCCTCTGGAGCGGCTCTATCTTGCGGACCTGGCAGCACAGATCCGGCGTGCAGGTGCGCATCTGCTCCCCGTAGCGCTCGACCTGCTCCTCCACCGTGAGCGCCGGCCTCAGGACCTCGACCGGGAGCTTGTACCGGCGGATGACCTCCTCGCGGAACTCGGCGGTCTCCTTGAAGATAAAGCCCGTGTCGATGGTCAGGACGGTGACCTTGTTCGTGATCTTGGAGATTATGTCCAGGAGCGCCATCCCTTCGCCGCCCCCGAAGGATGCCGAGAGCGCCAGGTCGTCCCCGTAGGTCTCGACCGCCCAGCGGATGATCTCCTGCGGTTCGGAACCCTCCAGCCGGTTGGACTCGAGGTCCAACTGCTGGGGGTCCGGCACTATTCTATTCTGCTGCTGGAAACGCAGGGCTTCAGGCAAAGCGGTCCTCCATGGGGATCGTAAGAGTCGGAAGGGTGGGTTAGCCGCGCACGCTACATCGAGCGCCCGCGAGAAGCGCCGTGAACATTCGCCTCATCGCCTGTCCCTGCGTACTTTGCAACTCCATGTGCGGGATAGTATGTCCAAATACCCCGCGCGTCAAACAATATTCCGATAATTTTTATCGGAATTAACGATATCGCCCGATCTGGGCCAACGACGCGCCTTCTCGAGGCCGATCGATGATCCTTCCCGAAGGTGGGTCGAAGGATCTCCCCCGAATTTTTGGCCGCCGGGAGGATGCGACGGGCTTGCCTGTGGTGCACACTCGGGGCGGAAGGCGCAGGCTAGGTAGGGGAACGAGATGGGTATCACGGGCTGCGCTTCGGGCAGCGGGTCTCCTTCGGGCATCAGGCTCGCCACGGCGCGCGACGCCCGGTCCGTCGCGGCCATCTACGCCCCCAACGTGACGGGGACGGTCATCTCCTTCGAGTCGGAGCCGCCGGACGAGGACGAGATGCGCCGGCGCATCGAGGTCACCCTGGAGCGCTACCCGTGGCTGGTATGCGAGCGGCGGGGGCGGGTTCTGGGCTACGCCTACGCCGGGGCGCACGGCTCCAGGGCGGCCTACCAGTGGTCCGTGGACGTGTCGGTCTACGTCCACGGGGAGGCGCACAGGACGGGGGTGGGGCGGGCCCTGTACACCTCGCTCTTCGCGGCGCTCAGGCTGCAGGGCTTCTACAACGCCTTTGCCGGGGCCACGTTGCCGAACCCGGGGAGCGTCGGGCTGCACGAGGCGATGGGGTTCCGTCCGGTGGGCGTCTACCGGGGGACCGGCTACAAGATGGGAGCCTGGCACGACGTGGGTTGGTGGCACCTCCCGTTGCTCGAACGGGGCCCGGATCCCGCCCCGCCCGCCGACCTGCCTTCGGTACTGGGCTCGGAGGAATGGGACGCCGCCGTGGCGAAGGGCCTGCCGCTCCTGCGAGACGAGCCGTAGGTCTTCTTCGCCTGACCCTCTGCCAACCCGAGCACGAGACCGAACCCACACCGGCGGGCGGGTATGTCGGCGGGAACGCGACCCTTGTGTTGCGCCAGAACTCGTCGCGATCTGCCCCCACCTTAAGGCACGACTGTTGGCGGGGTTCGTCCCGCGGCGGTCGGGGGTTCGGGAATCGGGCACGACCTTGGAGTAACGCCGATCCTTCAGGCACCGCGGTGAACCGTAACCGTACTGCAGTAAGGGTGATCCGTCCTCGGACTATAGGCCCAGACCAAGAGTGGTCCTTCGCTCGATGCCCTTCCTCTACCCGGTGACCATACTAGCCCGGACCGCACGAGATGAGGTCGAGGCGGTCGGGGCGAATAAAGGACGGCGCCCGGTCCACGGCAGAGATCATGGAGGTATTGCGATGAGCCCCGAGACCACCCAAGTATTAGGCGCGGCCGCGACGCTGTACGGCCTGGGCGGAGCCCTCTCCGTGCTCCTCCAGGCGCGACGGATGCACGTCCGCGGCACCTCCAGGGACGTCTCGGCCCGCTTCTTCGCGGTCTACGTCGGGGGGTTCGCGGTCTGGCTGCTCTACGGCATCGGCATCGGTGACGTCCCTATCATCCTGGTCCACGCGGTCGGCCTGTTGTGCGGCTCCATCACGCTCGCGGTCGCGCTCATGCTCCGCAGACCCGCCGCCGGGGCCGCGAGAACCCCGTCAGCCGACGGAGACCTGGCCCGAACACGGCCCGGCCAGACTTCTGCCCGCGAACGGAACTACAGAGCCCGGCCGGTAGAAGTCCGTCTCCGCGGCCGGCGGGACAAGCGGGTCCCCGCCGCGAGGGAGGCGGAGGAGGTCCGCGTGTAGCGGGGCCCGACACCGCATGATCCCCGCGAACCGGCCCATCCCGGCGTCCTGGAACCCTCTCGACCGCCACCTCTCGCGCGCCCGGTCGAATACCTCGGGGCGGGAAGTACCCGGGTGGGGCGCGCCGAGAGGTTCAGGTACGTCAGAGGATACGCCCGATGGGGGATGGCTGGGCCTTCTCGCGTGGTCTCTCGCGGGGGCGGTGAGTGCTCTCTGGTGTTCCGGGCGGCCCCTTCAGGTGTGTTCGTCTGGCTCGTCCTCGAGGGCCGGCCGGCCGCGGTGGCGGATGGCGCGGGCGTAGAGGAGGAGGGCCGGGGAGAGGATGATGGAGGCGACCGTGAGGGCCGCTCGGACGCCGGCGAGGTTGCCTATGGCCCCGACCACGGGCCCGGCGGAGGCCTCGCCGAAGGCGCCGGCCTGGCTGCCCATCGAGATCACGGTGGCCCGCACCCCGGGCTCGAGTCCCTCGTTGAGCCACGTGAGGTAGAGCGGCTCCGCGAGGGTGCGGGAGAGGCTCGCGAACCAGAAGGCCGCCAGGGCCAGGGCGAAGCTCCCGGCCAGGGCGAAGAAGAGCATGCCCGCGATGGTGCAAGCGTTGAGGACGAGGAGCAGCCGGGCGACCACGGCCGGGTCCCCGACGTTCATGCGCCTCCCAAGCACCTCGGCGGCGAGGTAGCTCAAGACGAGGCTGCCGGCGCTGATGACGCCGAACCACACCACGGGGTCGAGGGCGCCGAAGGCCGGCAGCCCGAGCCCGTCCAGGAAGTGCTTCGCGTAGAGGCGGTCGAAGCCC
>CADCUZ010000008.1 GCA_902806015.1 uncultured Rubrobacteraceae bacterium | reverse complement strand
CCCGGTCGTAGCCGAACCGGTTGCGGACGAAGTACGGCGTGTCCACGACCCCCATCGTCGTGTACCCGGCCGAGGACAAGAGCCCCGGCAGCGTATGGAGGGTCAGCCACAAAGGCTCCCAGCCCATGAAGGTGTAAGAAAACTTCCCCGTAAGCATGTCCGCCCGGGCAGGCATGGTGGGGAAGGAAGAGATCACGTGCTGGTCGAACACCACCGACGAACGCGCGAAGGCGTCGAGGTTCGGCGTGTGTATGTACGGGTTACCGTATGCCCCCATGTGGTCCCGGCGAAAGGTATCCGCGACGATAATGACGACGTTGGGGCGTGCTTGGTCTTGCATGTAGCCTCCTGCATTGGTCCAACTGCACCTTAATAGACGACTACGCCAACTCCTACTAATGCGGGAAAGGCGGCGCGCGCCGTCCAGCGAGGTACTGTGCGCCCTCCAGACGCCCCTTGTTGCCGAAAGCCCCGTAAGACCACCAGAGCATACGGCCCCGGCGATCCAACCTGTGAGGCTTGGGGACCAAACAAAGCAGGAGCAACAGAAACCGAACAAGCTCGCGCCTGAACACCTTCGTCCACCTCTGCAGCAGGCCGAAAGCGTCGCCGTCCCACGGACGAACCTCGTCGCTAGAAGACCCCCTCGACACGGATGCCGCCGCGCCGTCGATGTTGCAAACTGTGCGCCAGTTGCTCATTGACCAACTTCTATCATAAAGCTTCTATTGTGTCAATAAGCCTCTTGGCTGTGGACGCCGTGTTCGAAAAAAAGTGACCGGTTGCGCCATGCGAACCGCGATGTGTTTCGGTGGGGGCGTGACCCGCTGTGAGCCGCAAGGGGTAGGGGATAGGAGTGTAGACGGTTCGACTCTTGCCACGCAGGAAGGCGGCTCTTCAAACTTAGGCACAAACCCTGTGAGGCCTGGATGCCACGACGCTGGCAGAAACTCGCATGATCCCATGAGCGGCCACTGGCCTCACGGCTCCTCTATCCCCGTTCACGCGCCGACGCTGCGCGGAGGGCGGTACCGAGGAAGGCGACGAGGACCATCAGCCCGCAGATCTAGAGAGCGTGAGCGGGTGAGACAAGGTCTTGCACCAGTCCTAAGACGAGTAGCGCGACTAGCGCCGAGAGTCGGCCCGCGGCCTCGAATAGCGCGCTCACGCGCCCCAGGGCGGCCGGGGGGAGCGCAGCATCATCGCGCTCCCCGCAGCCACCGCGACCAGCGAACCGTTGAGCCCGGAGACGCACGACGCCGCCAGCGCCCAGGCGTAGTTCGTCGAGAGCGCGTACCACAACAGCGCGGCACCATTCACGGCCAACCCTGCCGGAATCAGGGCCTTCCAGGACACCCGCCTCTGGGCCGCGAGCCCCCCGAGAGCCCGCCCCGGAGGCGGCCCACAGGGCGCCGACGCTCTCCTCCGACGCGCCCAACGCGGTCTCTACGAAGGAGACGTCCACGGAGAACCACACGACGCCTGCCAGGTACACCACGGACCCCGCGGCGAGCGTGGCGAGGAGGTCGGCGTCCCGCCGCACGACGCGGAACCCCTCGCCCACCTCCGCCACCAGCCCGCGCACGGGCGACACCGCGCTGCCGTCGCCGGAAAGGGGCCGCGGCACGGTGGCGGACGCGACGGCCCCGGCACGCGCGACGAGCGTGAGCGCGTCGAAGACCAGGCCGGCCGCCGGCCCGAACGCGAGCAGTACGGCGGAGCCCAGGGTGGGGCCCCAACACCAGGGCCGCTGACCCTGTGGCGCGCGAGGGGGCGAGCGCGCGGCCTGCCTGTCCCGGCCCGACGACCGAGAGGACGGAGTGACGTTCTTGGCCGGGTTGAACAGGAGCCCCACGAGAGCCACCAGGAAGCCGACGGCGTAGACGCAGGGGACGAGCAAAGAGACGGGCGCGAGAAGCAACGAGAGGACCAGCACCGCGCGAACCGGGTCGCAGACTATCATCGCCTTGCGTGCGTCGAGGCGATCGGCGAGAGCCCCGGCGAAAGGACCCGCAAGGAGCGAGGGCAGGATCTCCGCCGCGGCCACCCCGGCCACGTAACCAGGCGATCCGGTCAGCATGCCGACCCAGACCGGCAGGGTCACCTCGACCATCGCGTCGCCGAGCTGCGAAGCGGACTGGCCGAGCCAAATCCGGACGAAGTGGCGGTTTACGAAGCGGCTACCGCGCCGCCCATTGTCCCTTCGGGTACCCCGTTACTTCAAGGCGGTTCGGCCCCCTTGGATCTCGCTCGGCGGGCATCTTGACCGCCCGCCGGGTTCGGGCGCAAACCCGACCAGCCTGCGGAGGACTTCCGTCGGCGGGCCGCCCTCGCGATCCTTGCAATCCGGGCAGCGCTCACGTGCCTCGGGGCTAGCGAGCAGGTTTGGACCGGCGCTTCGAGCTTCCTGCCAACCTCGCCGCACCCCCGCGTCACAAGGTTTGTATACTAGTCTGTACTATCCGGGTAGAGAGATGCTCGATAGGTGAGCTCGATAAGCGAGGTAGACCGGGCGCACCGCGAACGCAGTCCACCCCAGGCTAAAGCTGCAGGATTCGCTGCGGGATCCTCCCCAGCCGGGCGATGATATCCTCGGCGGCCCCCTTGCTGAGGGCGGCGACCTCGGGCAGGCGTTCCGGGGGCATTCGGTACTCCGGTCCGGAGACGCTCAAGACGACCAGACAGCGCTCTGAGGCATCGAAGACGGGGACCGCGACGCCGTTGAATCCGGGCTCCAGCTCGCCGATGGTGAACGCCGCGCCCTCGGATCTGACACGCTCGAGTTCGGAGCGAAGTTCGTCGACGCTGGTGATCGTCTGTTCGGTGACCGCTTCCAGGGGATCTTCCAGGTTGAGGGTCTCGACCGGGTCTTCCATGAACGCGAGCAGCACCTTGCCGTTGGCGGTGGTGTGCGGCTCGGTTTTCCAGCCGATCCAGTCGCCCACACCGACCAGGCGCGGCCCGTCGACCTGGGCGATGTTGACGGTTTTGCCGTCCTCGAGGCGGGCCAGATTGACCGTCTCCCCCGTCTCCTCGGCCAACCTCTCCATCGGCACCCTGGCCAACTCGACCATGTTCTGGCTGCTGGCCGCGGCGAGCATACCGAGGCGGACGAACTCGGGACCGAGCCGGAAGGCCTCGCTTCCCGGGGCCCGCTCGAGGAACCCCCGCTTGGCTAACGTGGCCGATAGACGGGACGCGATGCTCTTGTCGGTGCCGAGCATGCTTGCTATCTCGCCCACCCGGTACTCCCGGTCGATCTCATCGAAGAGCAGCAAGAGCCTCAACGCGCGGTCAACCGTCTTCAGCACGCGAATACTTCGGAATCTGACAAGAAGACCACAATCCGTTGACAATACCACACCGTACTTGTCTTGTTACCCTGGGCACGAATTATCGCTATGCTTCCGCGCCCGATATCGACGCTTCCAATGAGGCAAACAAGCCGCCGCGGCTTTCGGTCATCAGCAAGATCGAAGAACCGATGGCCGAAAGCCAACAGCTATTTCGTCAACGTTGGCCGGTTATCAGGCTCATCGCCTCCTGGCGGGTGCGTTGGTCCTTGGCGTAGATGCCGCACACGGTGCTCGTAACGGTCATGCTGCCCGGCTTCTGGACGCCCCTGACCGTTATGCAGAGGTGATCCGCCTCCACCACGACGATGGCCCCCTGGGCCCCGAGGCTTCCGTGGAGGGCGTCGGCCACCTGGGCGGTGAGGCGCTCCTGAAGCTGGGGACGACGCGAGTGACCTTCCACGACCCGGGCCAGCTTCGAGAGCCCCACCACCTTGCCGTCCGGTACGTACCCGACGTGGGCTTTGCCGATCATCGGCAGCAGATGATGCTCGCAGGTCGAGTAGAAGAGGATGTCCCGGACGAGGACCATCTCGTGGTGGTCTGCCTAAAAACCGACGGTCAGTAGCTGGATGGGATCCTCGCCCAGCCCGGAGCAAGAGATCCACCAAGACCCCTCGACGACCGGATTGCCGGAAGGAATCTCCGGGTGTATGTGCCTTCGCAAGTCCCCGCGGGCGCTACCTCTCCGGCCAGCGCAGCTTGGGTATGACGCGCTCCCCGTAGGCCCGGATGAACTCCTCCTGGTTGCGGCCGACGTTGTGGACGTAGACCTCGTCGAAGCCCAGGTCCACGTAGTGCTGGACGTGCTCGAGGTGCTCGTCGAGGTCGGCGCTGGTCAGTACGCGGTTCTTGAAGTTCTCGATGGAGACCTGCTTCGCCATCGCGGCGAAGTCTTCTGGATTCCTTATGTCCCCTTTGGGGAAAGGCATCCCGCCGTTGGGCCATTCCTTTACGGCCTGTTCCTGGGCCGCCTCCTGGCTGTCGGCCCAGGAGACGTGGAGCTGTATCATGCGCGGCATCGCGGACGGGTCCTTGTCAGCCCGGCGCGCGCCCTCCTCGAACTTCTCCATGAGCATCTTTATCTTCTCGTCGGCGGCGCCCACGGTGATGATCCCGTCGCAAAACTCGCCGGTCCTGCGGCTCTGGATCGGCCCGGCGGTCGCCACGTAGATCGGCGGCGGCGTGTCGGGCATCGTGTAGAGCCTCGCGCTTTCGAGCTTTATGTGGTCCCCGGCGTACTTCACGACCTTGCCGGTAAAGAGCCTTCTTATGACCTCAATGGACTCCATCAGGATGCGCAGCCGCGTCGGTGCCTCCGGCCAATACTCGCCGACGACGTGCTCGTTGAGGGCTTCCCCGGCCCCGAGCCCGAGCCAGAAGCGCCCAGGATACATGGCTTCCAGGGTCGCGGCGGCCTGGGCGATGATGGCCGGATGGTACCGGAACCCCGGCGGCGTGACGCCGGTCCCGAACCGGAGGTTGGTCGTCGCGCCCAGAGCGCCCATCCAGCTCCAGACGAAGGCGCTCTCACCCTGCTCCGGCGTCCACGGGTGGAAGTGGTCCGAGGCCATCACGGATGAGTAACCGGCCTCTTCGGCCGTCTTGCACCACTTCAAGAGGTCCGTCGGATGGAACTGCTCGAACATCGCCGCGTAGCCAACGGTGCCCGTGGTCTTCATGTGGCCTCCCTTTGGTCGGCCGCTTTCAGCGGTCAGCTTCTCCTTGGACGAAGTATCGTTGCGTTCACTACCCGACAGTTTACAGCCAGGGCGGAGAAGCCCGGGGAACGTTGCAGAGATCGTCCGATAACGCACGGGTCAAAGGCTGATGGCTGACCGCTGACGGCTAGAAGTGATCCGGGACGAAGAGCCACGGATCACCGGTTGGGAAGAGTTCTTCCAGGAGGTCGAGGGCTCCGGGCGAGCTGGCCTCGACGAGGCCGTGCCGCGCGAGTTGGCGGGCCGGGAGGTAACCGGCGTAGAGCTGGGCGAGCTGCCGCACGTCGAGGGTAACCCGGTCCTCCGCCTCCGCTCCCCGCACGACCTCGCCGTCACCGACGGTGTACCCGCCGGCGTTCTCGGGGATGACGTCGTCGGCGACTTCGAGGACGAGCGGGCCGCCCTTCCTGTTCAGGTGGTCCAGGGCGCCCTCGACGTCGGTGAGGCGGAGCATCTGATCTGGCTCGACTTTGGCGTCGACGTAGGAGTTCTGGAGGTACGGGTGGAGCGGGTCTTCGCGGCTGGTCCAATACCTGACGTCGAAGGCGTCGGGGTCGAGGGCGGCGAGGAAGGATACGAGGCCTCGCCGCGCTTCGGGCGTGGCGGCGACGAGCTCCTGCACTTCGAGGCGGCGTCCGGGCTCGCGGCCCTCCCTGTATTCGGACATCTTGTAGATCAGGTACCCCCGGACCTCGCCCTCCGCCTCGTGGACGGCGGCTTCGAACTCTTTTCGGCCCAGGGTCTTGCGCCAGTGCGCCTCGCTCCTGAGCGCGCAGAGCTGGTGCCCCCGCGACTCCGCTTCGAGGAGCGCCATCATGGCGGGCAGGTCTTCCTCGCGGTACGCCCGCAGGTTGCTCTGCTCGGGATCGGTGGGTAGGTCTGTCGGTTTTAGCGTGTACTCGACGGCCTCGGTGGCGAGCTCGTAGCCGAAGGACCGGTAGAAGGCGTGGGCAAATGGCGAGAGCAGGGAGAGGTTGAAACCCCGGTCCGTCATGTCTCTCAACGCAGTGTGCATCAGGTCCCCGGCATAGCGCCGCCGCCGGTAAGCAGGATGGACCATGACGGCGGCCACGCCGCCCATCGCCGCCGGCTTCTCATCCACGAGAACCTCCATCGGCAGCACGGTCACGCCGGCCCGGGCCTCCCCGTCCTCCTCTATGACGTGGATCTGCTCCGGGTCCAGCCGCGGGTTCTGCGCGGGGTCGAAGTACTCGCGCGCGTAGGCGGCCCCGTCTCCGAAGGCCGTAACCATGAGCTGGGCCAGCGTCTCGGCGTCTCCCTCGCGATACGTGCGTAACTGCATGGGCCTCCGAAACCTCGCCTCCGGCCCGTATTCTAGCGGAAGATATCCGGCGGGATCAGGCGCCCTTCTTGCCCTTCTTCTTGGATTCCTTGGGCTCGCCTGACCCCTCCGGCTTCCCCTCGACGGCGTCTGCCAGCCAGCGGCACCACTCGGCGTTCCCCTTCTCGTACAGGATGCCCCGCCGCAGCGTCGCGTAGGAGGCGAAGCGCGGCGTCTCCGGCCGGCCGATGTCGTCGGCCCACTCTTTTTCCATCCAGGCCCTTATCTCCTCGTACCGGGCGAGCTGCTCTTCGTAGCGGCGCCCCTCGTCCCGAAAGAGCCGCGCCGCCTCCTCCCCGTCCACGAGCCACACGGAGTACGCCTTCAAGGTCAACTCGTCCTTGGTCGGCCTCCTGGGTGGCGCGGTCACCGCCCACTCCTTGAGCGCGTCAAGGCCTGCCTCCGTGATGTCGAAGACCTTCTTGTCCGGCCTTTCGCGCTGCTCGACGACGCTGTGGGTCACGAGGCCGCCCTCTTGGAGCCGCGCGAGCTCAGGGTAGATCTGGCTGTGCCCCGCCCCCCAAAAGAACCCCACCCTCCCCTTCATCCGCTGCGTCACGTCGTATCCACTCAGCGCCTCCCGCGCCAACAAACCCAAGATCGCGTACCCAAGCGTGGTCATCTTCCTCCAGTTTTCTTTTATGTCACTCTTGACATACAGAATAGCAGACCGTAGAGTATCATATGTCGTAATTGACATAAACAGGCCCTTACGGAAGGAGGAGAAGATGTGCGGCAGGTCGCACGTTGTGCGTGGGGTTGGGTTCGGCAAGCGGTGGCACCGGCCGGAGTTTTTCGGGCTCGACGCCGAGAGGCTCGGGCCGAGGACGAAGGTCGGGGTGGCCCTATCGGTGCTGGCGCCGGTGGTTTTATCCGGGGTCTTTCTGGTCCTTTTAGTCCCCGGTTTGTGGTGGATTTTCACCACGTACTTTTGGGTAGCTTTTCCGGCCCTGGGGCTGCTTGGCAGCGGTCTGGCGGGCCTCGGGGAGGAGCGGCGGTCGCGGCCGGCGGCCGTGGACGCGGAGCGGGAGTTGCTCGCGGCTTTGCGGGACCGCGGCGAGACGACCCCGGCCGGGGTGGCGGCGGCGACCTCGCTCTCGGTCGACGAGGCAGATCGGAGGCTCAGGGGGCTGGCGGAGGCCGGGCACCTCGAGGTCAGGGTGCGGGGTGGCGGCATCTTCTACGCTCTGTGGGAGGCCGAGGAGCGCCGGATCGAAGGCGTGCGATGAGCGCCGGGACGGGCGACGCGGCGGGTTTAGGGGTTCGGGGCGGGCGGCGTCCCTTGCTCGTCCTGGCGTCGGCCGCGGTGGCTTTCAGCGTGCTGCACCACGTGGACCACGTCGTACGGGGCAGCCACTCGGGGTGGCCGTTTGGGGCGGAGGTCACGCCGTTCACGTACAGCTTGCTGATCTACGCGCTCATCCTGCCAGCGATCTACCTGACCGCCAGGGGACGTGACGTGGCCGGCTACCATCTGTTCGTCGCCGTTGGGGGGTTGGCGCTCCTCGGCTTCGTCCACTTCGTGCCGGTCGGGGGCCACGAGGCGCCGATAAGGGACATCTACGCGGCCTACGGGAGCGCCCCGGCCGGGCTCCTGGCGCTCGCGGTGCTGGCCGGCCTCATTGTGAGCGTAACGGCGCTCGCGGTAGTCGCCCTGGGGATGGTCCGGGCGAGATCTCGGGCCGCGAAAGGAGGCTGAACGATGTTGTATGGAACGGTCCGGTTGTTGAACCTCCTGCTGGCGGGGATGCTGGCTGGCAACGAGCTCGGGACGTGGGCGGCGGTGCACCCTTCGCTGGAGGGGCTGAGCCCACCGGGGCGTCTCCGGGGCGAGCAGGAGTTGACCCGCCGGTTCGGCGCGATCATGCCGGCCTGGATGGGCTCCGCGCTCGCCTCATGCTTCGTGGTGGCCCTTTTTTCGCGCAGGGCAGCCGGGTTCCGGGGCACGCTCCTGGGGACCCGTGCTTTGCGGCTATGCTAGCGAGTACCAGGCTCGGCAACGTCCCCATCAACGACAAAACCCTGGAGCTGATGGAGGACGACATAGAGGAGTTCGAGCGGCTGCGGGATCGGTGGGGCCGGCTGCACACCCTCCGGGAAACACAAATCTCCCAAAGGGGACGACAGATGGCCCAGGTAGTCAACGGCAGGTACACGGCGGGGACGGACGAGCCGTTCGTGATCTTCGTAATCGGGATGTGGCTTCCGCTTCACGAAGACCCTGCGGCCGCCGACCGCGGGGTGAACCGGGCGAGCCCCGCCGGAATGTCCCCCAATGCCGCCACCGGCCGCTCCGAATAGGAGGTTTTCTTATGGTCCAAGTCGTACCGGGTAGGTTCACCGCGAAGATGGACGAGCCGTTCGTTGTATTCGTGATAGGTATGCGGATCAACCGCCCGCTCGCCGTGAGGAAGTGGCTCCCGACGGCCCGCGCGATGCCGCCCATGCTCAAGGAGCTATACAAGCACCCCGAGAAGGGCTTCCTCGGCGCCGAGTTCTTCCTCTACCGCTGGGGGCCCGCGATCGTGCAGTACTGGCGCTCGTTCGAGGACCTCGAGCGCTTCGCCCGCAACCCCGACGACCCCCACCTGCCGGCCTGGCAGCGCTTCAACCGCACGATAGGCAAGGACGGCAGCGTCGGCATCTTCCACGAGACCTTCATCGTGGAGCGGGGGAACTTCGAGGCGATCTACTCCAACATGCCGGTCTTCGGCCTGGCCAAGGCCACCGAGCACGTCAGGGCCGTCGGTGGGCGGGAGACGGCGCGGCGGCGCCTGATGCGCGGGGAGAACGAGCCGGCGGTCCCCTCCCCCGAGTAGCCGACGGCCTACGGGAAGGCACCGATGCAGCGTAAGTCGCTCGCCACTGCGTTTGCGCGGCGAACGCCGATTACGGCAACTGCGTCCCTGCTCAGCGGCGTCCTCGTCGCTCCGGATAATGCGATGGCTTTGAGGCTGTTGACATAACCCTGCAGACCTTATAGCTTCCTTCCCAGTCGATAAGTTTTGGTAGCGTGGCTAACTGCCGTGGTCACCACCCGATATTGACGACGATAAGAAGATATGCTCGTACACGAGCGGCTCGCTCGTGATCAGCAATGGGGGGAGTGATGCCTAGATGCCAGAAAGGCCTGACTCGCCGAAGCGCGAAGGCTATTCTCAATGGTTCGTCATTGTCGTCGCCGTCTTCGTCACCTGCCTGATAACCGCGAACATCACGGCGGTGAAGTTAGTAAGTGTTCTTGGCCTAATCCTCCCCGCTGCCGTCGTGGTCTTTCCCATAAGCTACATAGCTGGTGACGTGCTGACCGAGGTCTACGGCTTCCGGCAGGCGCGGCGGGTGATCTGGCTCGGCTTCTTCTGCAACCTGCTAGCCGTGTTCGCCATCTGGTTGGGGGGTGTCCTGCCCGCCGCCCCGTTCTGGGACGCCCAGGGCGCCTACGAGCGCATTTTGGGCTACGTACCGCGTCTCCTGGTCGCCTCTTTCCTGGCCTACTTGATTGGGGAGTTTGCGAACTCCATCGTGCTCGCAAGGTTGAAGGTGGCCACGAATGGGCGCTGGCTGTGGAGCCGCACCATCGGCTCGACGCTGGTGGGCCAGGGACTGGACTCGCTCGTGTTCGTCCTCGTGGCGTTCGTTGGGACTATTCCGCTCTCGGGTCTAATCTCGGCGATCGTGGCCCAATGGCTCTTCAAGTCGATCTACGAGGCCGCCGCGACGCCGCTGACCTAACTGGTGGTCAACAAGTTGAAGCGTCAGGAGGGCGTCGACGTGTACGACCGCGAGACCAACTTCAACCCACTGCCAGTCGGGGAGTAGTGCCCGAGCACGAGCCCCACACTCGCCGCCTGCTCATACTGTCTTGCTCGCGCTGCAAGCGCACCGATGAAGGTTTGCTTCCCGCCCTCCAACGATACGATGGCCCAGCCTTCCGGGTGCTGCGCCGCTTCCTGCGCGAAGGGCGGTCCGAAGCGCCCGATGTCCATATTCTGTCGACGGAGCACGGCCTGATCTCATACGATACGCCCATCGCCGCGTACGACAGGAGCATGACGGCGGCCCGCGCCCGCGAACTGCCCCGGTGGTCCTCGCGCAGATCGACCATGTGACCGCCGCCTGCCGCCCGCAGGAAGTCCTCGTTTGCGCCGGGCGACAGTACCTGTCCGCACTGACCGCGGACAGAGGCGCGTTCCCCGGAAACGCGAACGTTAAGGTATGCAAGGGTACCATGGGGAGGAAGCTCGCCGAGCATAGGTTAGACTCGCGTCGCCGACGATAGGCTTACGGTCGCCGCAGGGTGGAGCGTGGTTATGACGGACAGGAGGCGGGAGGTCCGCTTCGAGGAGATGTTCCCTTGGGAGATCGCGGCGGCGATGGCCGAGGCGCCGCTCTGCTACCTGCCGCTCGGGACGCTCGAGTGGCACGGGGAGCACGCCGCAGTCGGCCTCGACGCGCTCAAGGCGCACGCTGTCTGCGTTCTGGCGGCGGAGAGATCAGGGGGTCTCGTCGCGCCGCCGCTTCACTGGTCCACCGACTGGCGCGAGGATCTGCCGGACGGTAGCTACCTGACCGGCGGCATCGAGCGCGGGGAGCGCTACCACGTTCCGGGCAACATGTTCTGGCTCCGCCCCCAAACCTTCCACAATCTGCTGCTCGACGTCTATGAGGCGGTGCGGCGTCGCGGGTTCCGGGCGATCGTGGTCCTCAGCGGCCACTGGTCGATTGCCCACAACATCGCGGCGATCCGGGAGACCGGCGAGGAGTTTCGTCGGACGCACCCGACGACGGGCTGGCTTTTGCTGACAGATCAAGAAGTCGTGCCCGACCTGCACTACCTGGTGGAGCACGCGGCCGGGGACGAGACGTCACTGCTTCTGGCGATCCGCCCCGACCTCGTCGCCCTGGACAAGGCGTTTGAGACCGACCGTTCCCTGCGTCTTCACTACGCCGAGGAGCCGGCGCATCTGCGGCGACGTAGGAAGACACCGCACAAATACATCGGTGTCAACACAGCGGTTACCGACTCATCCAACGACCCAGAGGGGGCTACAATCGAGCGCGGCCGGGTGTTGCTAGAGGCCATCGTCGAACGTGTGGCGACCCGGGCGCGGGCGCTCTTGGCGCAGACCACAAGCGACGATAGCCATAAAACGCGCCGTTAGACGCCTTTGCTGCGCGGGGGGCGGGGCCGGCGAGTCGCGGTAGACGGATGACCGGAGGAGCCTTGCCTATAGTGGCCGTGCGACCTCGGCGGTATCCTTGCAGCGGCGCAGCTACCGGGACTCGATGGAACGATCGCTGAGGAGGAAAGCGTGCGTTACGGCGTAAGCGTGCCCAACTTCGGAGGAGGGATGGACGCCCGGGCGATCGCGGGGTTGGCTCGCGACGCCGAGGAAGCCGGTTGGGACGGGTTCTTCATATGGGACCACCTGCTCGCGTTCTCCCCGGGCCCCGTGCCGGTGGTCGATCCCTGGGTCGCCCTGGCAGCGGCTGCCTTGAGCACGCGGAGCATAAGGTTTGGGCCGATGGTCACGCCGCTGCCCAGGCGGCGCCCCGCGAAGCTGGCGAGGGAGACCGCCTCGCTGGACCACCTCTCCGGAGGGCGGCTGATCCTGGGCGTCGGCATCGGCGCCATGCCCTACGAGTGGGACTACCTAGGCGAGGAGCCGGACGCGCGCGTCCGAGGGGCCATGCTAGACGAGGGGCTCGAGGTCATCGCGGGCCTGTGGAGCGGCGAACCCTTTGACCACCGCGGGGAACATTACAGGATCGCGGGCGATACCCCCGAGCACGAATGGCGGGCCGTCTTTTATCCCCCGCCGCTGCAGCGACCGCGCGTCCCGGTCTGGGTCGCGGGCACCTGGCCGAAAAAGGCCCCCTTCCGCCGCGCCGCACGCTGGGACGGAGCGTTCCCAATGAAGGTCGAGGGCGGTCGTATCGTGCCCATGTCGCCGGGGGACGTGCGGGGGGTGGCGAGCTACGTCGCGGGCCACCGAGTGGGGGGCAGCCCTTTCGAGTTGGTGGTAGCCGGGCAGACGCCGGGCGAGGACCACAAGGAGGGCGCCCGCACCGTGGCGGCCCACGAGGAGGCCGGGGCCACTTGGTGGGTGGAGAGCATCGACCCTTGGCGTTTCGGGTGGTCGGGGGACGAGTCTTGGCCGTCCGAAGAGATGCGCCGCCGAGTGCGGCAAGGACCACCTGGCGAGGCGCGACGTGCGGGAGGGGCACCGGCGGAAGCGAACCCGGGAAGGTAGGGTCGGGACACGACTGGCATGCCGAGGCAAGGATACGGGCGTCGTGGCCCCCCGGTGCCCCCGGCGGGGCGCCTGCGTTCGCAATAAACCCATCATAATGATAAGCACGCCCGCTTCGGGTACTTCGAGGGCGACGGCATCTTGTGCAACCCCAAACGCGATTCTGAAGAACACGCCATGCTGAAAAACAAAAAGCGACCTGAAGGAGGGGCCAAGCACCATTCTTGATCGCCGACGCAGCCATCGGCAAAGTGACCAACGCCACCGCAGCACTAACGCGGAAGGTCAGCCGCGTGTTCTGCGCACAAGGGATCCTATGTGGTCGAACCGGAGGTTTACATGGCGATCTACTCCAACGTGCCCGAGTTCGGGCTCGCGAAGGCCACCGAGCGTGCTCCCGCCGTGGGCGGGAGGCGGCGCGGCGGCGTCTAATGCGCCAAGAAGCAGAATAGCCACGGCGGCGATGCCGGTCAGCTCGACGAGGGTCGGCGAGGCCACGTGGACCAGGCACCGGTCTAGTCTGTAAAAGGCTGCCCTACCCACTAGGGGGCGAAGGGCAGGTAGCGCCCGCCCCGGACACGCGGCATCCGGCGGGGCACATCCTTATACGCGCTGTCCGCGTGTTGTGGTCGGCTACCGGCCCCTGAGCGGAGCCGAGGGACTTTAACTCGTCCCGATACCGGTTTGTACAGGATCGTGCAAACGGGCTTTTGAAAACATCCCTTCCGAGCACCGGGTGAATAGAGGGTCGGGAGGCCCCGTAGAAGGGGAGGGACTGGAGACTTCCTATGACCGTCCTAGCTGGCGCGCATGGTCGACAGGAGCGTTCCTCCTTCCTCTTGACAGCGACCGACCGAGGCGGAAGAATCGAAGGTGAGGGAGGTGCTGCATGAGGGACCGGCAGCAACCCGTCCCATCCTTGCTGTTACGGGTCGGGGGCACATCGGCGCTCGCCGCGGGCGTGTTGTTCTTTCTAACGGTCGCCTACGCTTTCGGGGTAATGCCCGGTTTTGGCTTCACCCAGGAGATGTTCGACAATCGCGCCCTGCTGCTCACCTGGGTGGCCGACCACGCGGGCCTCTACCGCGGCCTGTGGCTTTTGTACTTCGCCTCCCTATTATTTTTGTTGCCCGTGCCGCTGGCCCTGTACGCCCTTACAGGGCAAGACGCCGGTCGGGGATTCGGTATCGCGGCCCCGTGCGCCCTGGCGGGCGGCGCCGCGGCGTCATGGCGATGGTCGGCCTGATTGTCATCTACACGACCTCCGCGCCCGTGGCGCAAGCCTTCGTGGAGGCTGCCCCGTCGTCGCCCGAGCAGGCCGGCGTACTCCTGCTGGGTGACCTCTTCGCCAACGTCGGCAAGGAGCTGCGCGTGTT
Organism: uncultured Rubrobacteraceae bacterium; assembly: GCA_902806015.1. The sequence continues at coordinate 3,632 of CADCUZ010000008.1, read as the reverse complement.
CTCGGAGCTGCTTCTCGGCGCGTGGTTGGGCGGGACGGGTGCATTGCTGCTCCTTCGGGCGCGGTCGGTCGCGGGCTGGGCGAGGCTGGGTATTGGGGGTTGCACGCTGTTGGTGGCGATCCTCAAGATTTTCGACCCACGTAACCCCTAGAAGACTTCCTGGGATTGCTCTTGGCGGGCTGCTACGTCGTCATCGGAATCCGGCTGCTTCGAAGCGGCGCTCGCGGCGGCGCGAGTAGAACCGCCGTCAAATCCGCGACGATCTTCTAGGCGGCGTGCCCTCCCGGCGCTTGGAACCGAGGTCCGCCCGGATGGCCGCGTGATGCTGGGCCATTGCTTACTCGTATGTCATGCCCCGGGCCGCGCAATTTTGTAGGTCGGGCACACAAGCGATAAAGCAGCGGTCTTCGTCGCTCCGAAATATGTCTATCTCGTACTTGTGATCCTGCTCTCGCACCGCGTAGCCTCCTCTGCCCGCTTTTCCCCGTATGACCTTTGGTTGCCATAAGGGTGCACGCTGCAGAAGCCAAGCCCTCACCCAAACGGGGGTTTCTTGCCTGAAGGTTTACCCTAACCGGCCCGTCGTTCGTGGTTGCTCTTAGTTGTGCCGGGGGCGCCGGCGGGAGCCGGGCGTCGGTGTGGCTGCGGCGCGGCGAGCCGGTCGGCCGCGCTGCTAGACTCTCGGCAGACGGGTAAATAGGCGAAGACGTACCGAGCACGGAGGAGTCGCTGATGGGCAAACCCATACGCTCAAGGTGGAGTCGGGGACGGGCACCCATCAACACCGGCAGCTTCGCGGGCCCACTTAGCGCCAAAAGCTTATTCAGCGTATTGAGCTTCGGGAGTGTAGGCAGCATCCTGAGCGTTGGGAGTGTCTTGAGCATAGGCAGCGCGGGCTCGATCTTGTCCGTAGGCAGCGCGGGTTCGATCCTCAGCATAGGCAGCGCAGGATCGATACTGAGCATAGGGAGCGCGGGCAGCATCTTGAGCATCGGTAGTGCCGGTGCGAATCCGCATACGGATCGTGAGGAACCAGGACCGGAGGAGAGACGGTGAGCAGCCCTCGTCCACGAAGCCCGCGAGGAGGCGGGGTACGCAGCTACTGATAAGGGGCGGCGTCCTCCCGAGCGCCCAATAGTGGCGCACCCCTACCCGAGGTGGGTATCACGCGTCTGCTTTACGGCCCCAGACCTGGAAAGTGGGCGCTATGCTCATCAGCGTCCGGTCGTCGGCGAAGCTGTCCAGCTCGGCGACGATGTCGTCCACCTCGTGGCCGGTGACCAACCCGGTGCCCACCACCGCCTCCCGGATGTGCTCCATCGTCACCTGCGCTACCCGCTTGCCCTCGCCGTCGCGGAAGGTGGGCACGACGAGCCCGACGCGTACCTCGGCCAGCCCGGCCTCCAGCGCCAATCTCAGCAGGCGCGGCCCGATCGCCGCGTCCCCTCCCTCCTTCGCCCTGGTGACGGCCTGGTAGAGCTCCAGGTAGCGGGCGAAGGCGGCGTTCTCCGGGTAGCAGACGTGGCCAGGGAAGAAGACGTCCTCAAGGACCAAATGGCCGCCGGGCCGCAGGGCCCGCACCATGCCCTCTACGGCCCGCCGCGGCCGGGGCAGGTGCGACAAGAGGTAGCGTGCGAACACCAGGTCGTAGGCCGATTCCTCGGTCAATTCCTCGGCACCCAGTCGGCGGAAGGTCACCAGCAAGCCTTGCCGCTCGGCCTCCTGCTCCGCAAGCTGCAGGATCGTCTGATCGCGGTCGACGCCCACGACGTCACCTTCGGCCCCGGCGATAGCTGCCATCTTGAGCGTCACGTTTCCACTGCCGCAGCCCACGTCCAGGCATCTCATCCCGGTCCGTAAGCCGGCTTCCCTCAGCAGCTCCTCCGTGGTCGGCCACTTGACCCGGTTCAGGAGGCGGAGTCGTTCCGCCCCCGCTCGACCGCCTCGCAGGACGTAACCCCCGGGCTCCCAAGATCGTCCCATCCCTATCCCCCCGGCTTGTTGACCCCTTAACCGTTGCCCCGTCGACATAATGCCACTCGGGCCGACCCGGCGCACGCCCCGAGCACCGGACGTAGCGGGACGATGCTAGCGAGGCCCGCGAGGAGGCGGGGTAGGCGGCGATCAGGCGGGATCAACCTTAAGGCACGACGCCGTTGGGACCCATCTCCTACCCTCGGTGTCCTTGCGCAATCCCATGAGCCTCTCGGCGCAGTGCTCTGGGCAACGCGTCTTGGCCCGATTTCGGCTCCCCATCGTTGCACCTCCACGGGCATCCCTCCGTCGCCGAGCGCCACGAAGACGATGACGCACCGCGTGGTCTTGGCGTACGGGCTCCCCTCGGGGTCACCCGCGCCCTCAGCCCCTAGGGTAAGGACCCTGGCCCGCCCCAGCGCCCTATCTTCGCGGATACCTCTTCTCGGCCGCGCGGAGGAGACGCAGGCGGAACCGAAATGCGATGCCGGCGATCGGCTAGGAGGGCATGCGGATCACTTGCCGCAAGGGGGCGATCCGGAGCATCACCCGTTCGCTCCGAATCGGGGTTCCGTAAGGCTTGCCGTGGTACTTGTGGGAGAGCTCGTCAATGTGCCTTCTCGCCTCCGGCCCCTTCGCCTTCTCCACGACTTCCCCGCGCACCTCGACGAAGGTGTAGGGGTCCTCCTTGTCCCAGATCGTGAGCGTCACCCTCGGGTCGCGCTCGACGTTGCGGAACTTCTGGCGGTGCACCTCGGTGTTGATCAGGAGGTGATCGCCGTCGGCGTCGACCCACATCACCTGGGTTTGGGGATGGCCGTCGGGCATGAGCGTCGTGAGCGCCGCAAAGTTGTCCGCGCTGGCCAGTTCGGTGACCTTCGGATGGAGGCCTTTGTGGCCGTTCGTCTTGTCCGTCACGCGGTCGCCTCCTCGGGCAGACGTGTATAAGGGAAAAGGGCCATTTCGCTGGTCATTATTAGCAGTGCCGAGGGCGAACGTCTAGACCGTGGCCGTCTAGGCACGTTTTCCGACTGGCCGCATGGGCGCGGTTGGTCTGCCGTCCGGGTCCGAGACTTCACTGGGGAGGCGCAAGCGGAGGACCGTTGTCGCGACCGGCTCTGCCTCGACGAACGCCGATTGCGACAACGGCGCTGCCCTTCTCTATCAGGGTGGCAACTGATGGTGGGGCGAGTGCAGAATTCGCCCTCCACGCACTCGGGTGGAAAGCGTAGGAAGCTGCGTGCAGTCTCGTGGGGCGACGATCGAAACAGTGCTTGGGAGCACGTGGCGCACTCTGTTAACTTACGTCGGGGTTTCGCGGCGCCAGAAAGGGGAAGCCATGACCGCCAAGCCGGATCTGCCCGTCGCCTCGTTCGCATCCCGCGAAGCGTGGGCAGCTTGGCTCGAAGTACAGCACAAAAAGTCCAACGGACTGTGGCTCAAGATCGCCAAGAAGGGTTCTGGTATAGAGACCGTCACCTACGATCAGGCCGTCGAAATCGCCCTCTGCTACGGCTGGATCGACGGCCAGGTGCGCAAGTTCGACGAATGCTACTACCTGCAAAAGTTCACGCCGCGCAGACCCAGGAGCAAGTGGTCGAAGATCAACCGCGAGAAGGTCGCGAAGCTCATCGAGACGGGCGAAATGAAGTCTTCGG
>CADCUZ010000007.1 GCA_902806015.1 uncultured Rubrobacteraceae bacterium | reverse complement strand
CGGCGACCAGGCTGTTGATAAACCACCGGAGTACGGGCGTCTGGGTGGACGTGGTGAGTATCGTCGAGTAGCCCTCGCCGGAGAAGTCCTGCGGGATCCAGCTCGGAGGGAACTGCGTGGTCTGGAAGTTCGGCTTGAGCGAGGTCGAGAACATCCACAAGAGGGGGGCGATGAACACCACCGTCAACAGGATTAGAGCCGCGTACGGCAGGAGGAGCCTGGCGACTTGGCGCGGGTCCCTTCGGCTCCTTTTCGTCTGCGCACTGGCCGTCGTCTGAGCCATCTCAATCCCCCCTATTGCGGAAGACGGCGAAGTTCACGACGCTGATGAGTAGCAGGGCGAGGGCCAGCACGTAGCTCATCGCCGCCGCCGCGCCCATGTTGAACTGCCGGAGCCCCGTCTCAGCGATGTACATGATCGCCGTCGTCGTCTCTTCGCCCGGGGCGCCTTGCGTGATGATGTACGACTGGCCGAACATGTTGGCCGAGGCCAGGATCGTCACCGTCACGACGAACAGGAGGATCGGCCGGAGCCCCGGCATGGTGACGTGGACGAACCTCTGCCAACGGTTCGCGCCGTCCACCTTGGCCGCGTTGTAAAGCTCGGGGTCTATATCCTGGAGACCCGCCAAGTAGATGACGGCGTTGAACCCGAGAGTCCACCAGACGGTCACCCCCACCAGAGAGACCCAGGCCCACGGCAGCGCCGTGATCCAGGGCACCTTCTCCAGCCCTAGAACGCCCAGGTAGTAATTGACGAGCCCGATGTTGGGGTCGAGCAGGTAACGCCACAGGATGCCGATGACGGCCACCCCAAGCACGTAGGGAGCGAAGTACATCGCCCTGAAAAACTGTATCCCGCGGATCTTCTGGTTGAGTATCAGGGCGACCAGCAAGGGGATGACCACGAGCAGCGGCACGGAGTAGAGCGTGAATTTGCCCGTCGCCCCCATGCTGTTCCAGAAGGGCCCGCCAGTGGTCGAGTTCGCGCTGAACAGGTCCGCGTAGTTTTGGAGGCCGACCCAGGGCTTTGCTGGCAGGAGTGGGTCCCAGGTGTGGAGGCTGATCCAGATCCCGAAGACCGCAGGTATCACGATAAAGCCGATGAAGAGCAGCAGGTAAGGCGCCAGGAATACGAACGGCGTGAGGGGGCTTGCGTCCGTCGGTTTCCGGCGGCTGCCGGACGGCTTCCTGCCCGGCGGCTGCTGGACGTGGGGTTGCTCGATCCCTTGCGTGGCCATGTTCTACGCCTGGTACTTCTGGCGGTTCTCTTCCAGCAGTTGGTCGGCCCGGCTCGCCGCGGCGTCGAGCGCGGCCTTGGGCTCTGTCTTGAGCAACACGGCCTCGTTGACCGCCCGATCGAAGGTCGTCAGCTGCACGTCGGCGATGCCGGGCACCGTCGGCGTAAAGTGAACGTAGGACAACTGTTTGGCCAGGGTGGACTGCTCCTTGAGGCTCTTAAACTCTTGGCTCTCGCGCACGGACTTGCGGGCCGGGATCTGCCCGGCCTTGGCGTACTCAATGGACCTCTCGCTGATCCAGTTGATAAACACCTTGGAAGCCTGCACCTTGTTGGTGTCCAGCGGCCGCTTGTTCATGATCGCGAAGTTGTGCGAGCCGGCCCAGGTCGCCTTCTGCGTGCCTATCTGCGGGAGCGGACTCACGCCCCAATCGAGCCCGTCGACGTCGTTGAGGGGGTTTATGTTCCAGATACCGTTCCACATAAAGGCGTTGTTGCCGTTCTGGAAGGCGGTGAACTCGGCGTCTTGGGCCACGTCCTTGGGACTGTACCCCTTCTTGACGACGTCCACCATCCAGTTTAGGGCCTCCACGCCCGCCTCGGAGTTGAAGGTGGCCTTGGTAGCGTCCTCGTTGTAGAGGTCGCCACCGAACTGCCAGAGCAACGCCATGAAGTTGAGCACGCCTGTAAACGGGAACGGGGACATCCAGTGTCCCTCGATGCCGGCGCCCTTGAGCTCCCTGAGCGCGGCCTCGTAGTCGTCTCTGGTCTGGGGCGGGTTGTTGGGGTCGAGGCCCGCTTTCTCCATCGTCCCCTTGTTGTAGTAGAAGCCCAGCGGGTGGATGTCCAGGGGTATGCCGTAGCGCTGGTTGTTGTAGACACCGGCGTTCCAGACCAGCGGCGCGAAGTCGCCCTCCTTCAGCCCCAACGCCCCGGCCACGTCGTCTAGGGGGATGATCACGCCTCGCGCGGCGTTGGTACCCAGCTGGTCGGCGTGCATGATCGCCACGTCAGGTCCCTCGCCGGTTCTTACCGCTGACGGGACCTTCTGGTAGAAGGTCTCCCACTCCACGATGTTCATGCTGACGTTTATGTTTTTGTTCTCGGACTTGAACTCCTCCACCAGATCCTGCATGTAGGGTCCCTCCCCACCGGTGAAGCCGTTCCAGAACGCGAGATCCACATTCGGACCCTTGTAGGTCTTGCCGCCATCGCCGCCCGCGCCCTGCACGGCCGGGTTGCTCTGAGGCCCGCCGCCGCAACCCGCCAGTGCGAGTCCCACCCCGGCGCCCGCCCCCAGCGCCAGAAACTGCTGCCGCGTCAGCCTCCGGATCGCCGATCCCCTCTCGCCCATAGCGCACGCTCCTTCTAGTGGATGCCTCTTCCCCAAGAGGCCTTAACCGCAGCCTAACAACGCCTCCAACAAAGGTCAACTTTTGTCAACACGGTTTCTGTTAGTTGTGTTTCTCCGGTATAGTGGGTCGGGCGAGGCCGTGAAGGAGGTTTTCGGTGCTGGCGGAGCAGAGACGGCGGACGATACTTAAAGAGTTGGAGGCGTCGGGCAGCGTCTCGGTGTCGGCGCTCTCAGAGCGGCTGCGGGTCTCCGACATGACCGTGCGGCGGGACCTTGAAGAGCTCTCGGCCCGTAACCTGCTCACGAAGGTCCACGGCGGGGCGGTGCCGCTGCCGAAGACCGCGGCGGAGCCCCATTTCGTGCACAAGCAGGGGTTGAACCGCGCGGAGAAGGAGGCCATAGCGCGGGCGGCGCTGCCCCTGATCGGGGACGGCGACACCGTCGCCCTCTCGGCGGGGACGACGACCTGGCAGGTGGCGGCGGCGCTGCGGCAGGGGCACAAGGACCTGACCTTCGTCACCAACTCGACCAACATCGCGCTGACGCTTCAGGAGGGAGGATGGGAGAGGATCCTGCTCTCCGGGGGCAGCTTTCGCACCCCGTCTGACGCCCTGGTGGGCCCGTTCGCCGACCGAACACTCAGGACCCTCAACGCCGACGTCCTGTTCCTCGGGGCGCACGGGGTCCACCCGGACGCGGGGCTCACCACGCCCAACACGGCCGAGGCCGAGACGGACCGCTGCCTCGTCGAGGCCGCCCAGAGGGTCGTGGTCGTCGCCGACCACACCAAGCTGGGCGTCGTGGCTCTCGCCAAGATCGTACCCCTCGACAAGGTGGACGTCCTCGTCACAGACGGCGGCGCCCCGCGGGAGACGTTGCGCGAGTTGGAGCTCGCCGGCGTCCGGATGATCGTCGCAGGGTAGGCTCCCCTACCTCTCCTTGGCCGTGATTCCCGCCGGGTGCGGTCCGCCTCTGGCGCGGGCGAGGACGTTCGACCAGTGGTCCTCGCTTCCGGCGTAGACGGGGTCGCCCTGATAGTCCACGAAGGGGGCTGACGACCGAATAGCTGCCCGCCGTTGTCTCCTCACCGCCGCATGGGGGCGCCGTACCAGCCGGACCGGCTTCAGGATGCGGTCGGAGGCCATCTCCGCCCGCACTGGGAGACGCTCACCCCATCGAAAGCCGCCGAGACCCCGCTCGTGATCAGCCCGACGCCGACGGCACCCGGCTGCGCATCGATCCCCACCGCTACGCGCACCCCGTCCACCCGCACTTCCACCTCCCCACCCCGCACGCGCACCACCAGCCGGTGGTAGGCGTCGGTCCTGAGACCGGCGCCGAGGTTCGGCGAGCTCGAGCGGGGCCCGGGCTCCCGCGGGTTTCGCACCCGATCGCACCACGGTCCGGAGCCGTCCGCTGCCAGCGTCAGGAGCGTTCGATCTCCCGGGCCGTGCTCCAAATACACGCCGTACCGGCCGCTTGGGTCTCCGGCCTCTAGCAGCCGCAGGTTCGCTTCGAGCAGGTACTTCCCCTCAGGCGCTACGCCCACGATCAGCGCGGTGGCCGGACGGACTCCCGAATCGCGCTGGACGAGCTCCCCGCCTGCCTGTACCCAATCTCCCCCATCCACCCGCCAAGAACCCGGGTCCGGCGGTGCGCCGTCCGGCCCGTCGAAATTGTCGCCGAAAGCCGGCAGCGGCGGCGCTGGCTGCGGGTCGAGCGTCGGGCCGGCGGAAGACGGCCCCGCCCCACCCCAGTTCAACGGGTCTATCCGCATCTGGCGGCTCGTATGCGCTTGGTCCCACGCGTGGTAGACGAGGTACTCGCGTGCGTTGTCGGGGGCGAGCACCACCGAGGCGTGCCCCGGTCCGACCACCCTCCCTCGCCAAGTGCGCAGTATGCCGGGCCCTTCGGCCTCCACCTCGCGGGCGAACGGTCCCGTGGGGTGGTCCGCCACCACGTAGGACACGCCGTAATTTGGCTCCCTCCACGCGCCGCCGCTGTAGAGGCAATAGTAGCGACCCTCGTGCTTGCGAACAGAGGCGCCCTCCACGGTGTACCAGTCCCACACGCGCCCGTACCACTCTCGCTGGCGCTCGTAAAGTTGCCAGTCCGCGTGCGGCCGAACGACCGGACGGCGCTCGCCCGCGAGGCGGGTCATGTCCACCAGCCGGTCCACCACGATCCCGGTGCCGACGCGCCCTTCGGCGTCGGGGTCGAGAAAATCCCGGCAGTAGTAGAGGTACCACCGACCGTCCTCGTCGCGGAAAGGGTGGGCGTCTATCGTAAACGGGTCGTCGGGCGTGAGCACGGCGCCGCTATCCTCGAAGGGTCCGGCAGGGTGGGAGGCCAAGGCCACGCGCAGCTGGTGGCCCTCTCCCTCCCCTCCGCCCGCGGAGTAATACATATAAAACGTGCCGTTGTCGTAGGCGACCTCCGGCGCCCAGAGGGCCTCGAAGGCGCCGCCCCGCAGGGTGAGGGCCTTGCCTAGGGGGCGCCAGTCCACCAGGTCCCGGGAGTGCAACACCGGGACGGCAAGCCCGCCCAGCGGCACGGTGCCGTAGGCGTAGTACTCCCCGTTGTGCTTGAGCACGAACGGGTCCCCCAGGTAGCCGTCGTAGACGGGGTTTGTGTAGGTTCGTCCGCTCATGGGGTCGGCCTCCTTGGGGGCTCCGTAGCCGTGCGCGCCGGACGCGATCCCGCGGCGAAGCCCGAACTCATGCCTCGTACGCTTCGATCCCCCGGCGTTGCCCCTCTCCGGCCCTTAGCCCTTTCGCGGTCGTTACCTCCCGGATGCGAGCGAGGTCCGCCTTGGGACGCCGGTCGTAGGTTAGGAGGCCGTTGATCTCCTGCTCGACGTCGGTGAGCTGCGTGTAGCAGAAGCCCTGCACGACGGCGCTCTGCAGCAGCGCGTAGACCAGATCCCCGTAACGCTCCACAAGCTCGTCGGCGTTCGAGACGGTGCGGTAGCCCCAAGACCCCGGGTCCGACGTCTTAAAGGCGATGCCGCCGAACTCCGTGATGAGGATCGGCTCGCCCCGGTACCCGTGCCCCGGCGCGTACACGGGCCGCCTCTCGGGTTCCGCGAGGCTCGTCTCGGGCGTCTGGTAGCGCTGGGCCAAGACGGCCGCGTTCCTGTAATCGTGGATGGCGCAAAGATCGGTCAGCGCGTGCTCCCACCCGTCGTTCGACACCACCGGTCGCGAGCCGTCGAGCGAGCGCGTGAGGTGGTACATCGCTAGCAGGTGCTGGACCTGCCTTGGGTCCGTGGCGATCTCGCGCACCCCCCAGCTCTCGTTCATCGGCACCCATGCGACGATGCAGGGATGGTTGTAGTCGCGCCGGACGGCCTCCTGCCACTCGGCGGTGAATCGTCGCACGTAGTCGGGCGAGTACTGATAAGCGTTCGCCGTCTCGCCCCACACCAGGAAGCCCAGACGGTCGGCCCAGTAGAGCCACCGGGGGTCCTCGACCTTCTGGTGCTTGCGGGCCCCGTTGAAGCCCATCTCCTGCGCCAGCTCTATATCCCGGCGCAGGTCCTCGTCCGTTGGCGCGGTCAGGATGCCGTCCGGGAAGTAGCCCTGGTCGAGGACGAGGCGCTGGTACAGGGGACGGTTGTTCAAGTAGACCTTCCCGTCGCGGACTTCTATCTTTCGCATCCCGAAGTAGCTGTCCACGGTGTCGAGCACCCGGCCTTCGGAGTCCAGCAGCTGGACCCTGAGGTCGAGAAGGTTCGGCTCCTCGGGGCTCCAGTACGGCGGCTTTCCCCACCTGCCCGGGTAGGGGGACGTGGGCCGCTCGCCACGGGTGACCAGCGGAAGTCGGCGCTCGACTAGCGCCGACTGCAGCGCGACCCGGTCGTCGAGCACGCGTTCGTCCTCGTGGGCGACGGTAAGGCGCAGGGTCAGGCCCGGCTCGAACCCCTCGACGCCGACCTCGACGTCAAGCGCGGCCGCGTCCAAGTCCGGGGTCAGGCGCAGGGAGGCTATCCGCCGGCGCCCCACAGGCTCCAGCCAGACGGTCTGCCAGATCCCGGTGGTCCGGGTGTAGAAGATCCCCTCCGACTCCTCCCGCCAGTACTGCTTGCCCCGTGGGATGGTCACGTCCCTGCTGGGGTCCTCCGCCCTGACGATAACCACGTTCTCCCCTTGGAGGAGGGCGTGCGTGACGTCCGCGGTGAACGGGGTGTGGCCGCCCTCGTGCGAGACGACGTGCGCGCCGTTTACCCAGACCGTCGCCCGGTAGTCCACGGCGCCGAAATGGAGCAGCAGTCGCTCGTCAGCCGAAGGGGGGTGTTCGAACGTCCTGGCGTACCAGACGACGTCGTGGAAGGCCCTCTCCCCAACGCCGGAGAGTTTGGACTGGAAGCAGAAAGGCACGGTGATCGTGCGGTCAAAACGGGCACCTTCGAGGCCTGCTGCGGTGAGGTTCTGCCAGCCCTCCGCGAGCCCGACGTCCCCGTCGTCGAAGGCGAAGCGCCATTCGCCGTTGAGGTTGGTCCAGTCCTGGCGGCGGAACTGCGGGCGCGGGTACTCCGGGCGCGGAACGGTGCTCACGGATGCTCTCCTCCTCCACGAAGCGAACGCTGGGCGTCGGGGCAATATAGCAGGCCGACGGTCAGTAATGATCCGGGAACCCTTTATCCTTCGTCCGTCCGAGCCAACGCGGGCTACCTACGCGGGCTACCGAGGCGGGCTGAGAGCGACGGTGGTCGTGTCAGCGGGCGGCGGGTCCTAGTCCGGGGCTTGCGTGGCCTCGTCGCCTGGAGGCGCAACCTTGAGCAGGGTGGCCGAGATCAGGACGCCGAGGAGGACGCAGCCGGCGCCCGCGAGAAAGGCGGCGTGGTAGCCGGAGTTGAGGGTCGCGACGGCGTCAGGGTTGGGCCCGGCGAGGACCGCGGTGTAGGCGGCGGCCATGGCGGCGAGCACGGCGAGGCCCACAGCCCCGCCCATCTGCTGGGAGGTGTTGACCAGGCCCGAGGCAAGGCCCGCCTCGTTCTCCGGGACGCCGGTTGTGGAGGCCAGGATCACGGCCATGAACGCGAAGGACGCCCCCACCCCGAGGACGAGCATCCCCGGCAGGACGTCCACCAGGAAGCTCCCCCCGACCGGCGCCCGCGCGAAGAGCAGGAGGCCGGAGGCCATCATGCCCAGCCCCCCGATTATCGTCGGCCTGATGCCGAAGCGGTTCACGGCGGCGGCGGAGGGGCCCTGGGAGATCGCCCCGAGCGCGATGGTCGCCGGCAGGTAGGCGAGGCCGGTGGCGAGGGAGTCGTAGCCGAGCACCCTCTGGAGGTAGAGGGCGCTGAAGAAGAACCACCCGACCATCCCGACGACGGCGAGCGCCATGACCACGTTGCTCGCGGCGAGGTTGCGCGAGCGGACGAAGACGCCGGGGGGCACGAGCGGCGCCTTGGCGCGCCTCTCCACGACCAGGAAGCCGACCATGAGCGCCGCGGCCCCGAAGAGGAGCAGGGCGGTCACGGAGGGCGGGTTGGTGCCGGCCCCGACGAGGGCGTAGACGGCCCCCACGAGGGAGGCCGTGACGAGGAACGCCCCCGGCAGGTCGAAACCGCCGGAGAGGTCGGGTTTGGGGTCGGGGTCCAAGAGGGGCCCGCAGAGGGCGATGGCCGCGATGCCGACGGGGAGGTTGACGAAGAAGATCCAAGGCCACCCCATCGTCTGGGTCAGGACGCCGCCGAGCAGGACGCCTATGGAGGCACCGCCGGAGACGACGAACCCCCAGATGCCCATCGCCCGCGCCCTCTCCTTGGGGTTCTTGAAGGTCGTGATGACGATCGAGAGGGCCGCGGGGGCGATGATCGCGCCCCCCACCCCCTGCAACGCCCTCGCGGCCACGAGCAACGCCTGAGACCCTGCGAGACCGCAGAGCAGCGAGGCAAGCGTGAAGACGGCGAGCCCGAAGGCGAACACCCGCCTGCGCCCGAAGAGGTCGCCGGCCCTCCCGCCGAGGAGCAGGAAGCCGCCGAAGGTGAGCAGGTACGCGTTTACTACCCAAGAGAGCGACGTCTCGGAGAACGACAGCGAGCCCTGTATCGCCGGCAACGCCACGTTCACGATGGTCCCGTCCAGGACGATCATGAGCTGCGCCGCGCACACCAGCAGCAGCGCCAGCCACCTCCGGTCCATCGAGGGTCGCTTCTGGTGGGCACTCCGTTTGGGTTCGATCGCGTTTCCCTCGCTCATGCTATGTGCAGCCTTCCTTCGGGTCGTTTTTCGGACGTCCGCGTAGTTATAGGACACCGTCGTGCCGCTCCCCTCACCCATTAGACGGATATTTGGGTGGAGATATCGAGCCGCCGAGAAGTTCGCCCTCCGTGTCTGACACTATCGCATGCGCATCGGCGTCTACCCCGCCTCGGCGGCGAAGTCGAAGGACAGCCAGCGGTCCGGCCGGATCGTAAACAGCACGAACTCGCCCGACGGGTGCGCAAACTCCGCCTCGGCGAACCCCTGCGCGTGTTCCTCGGGCATGTACCGGCGGGCGACGGCCAGCACCTGCTCCGCGGACGGCGGGCGGTCCTCCGAGACAACGGTTCCCTCGACGGTGACGTACCTGTACGGAAACTCTTCCTGCTGGACGGTCAGGCTCACGGCGCCCGCCTTCCCGATCAGCTCGGCCTTGCGGGACCTGCGCCCCTGCGTCCCGGTGAAGAAGGTGACGTCCCCGCCGGGCTCGTAGGCGTACCAGACGGGCGTGGCGTGCGGCGTCCGACCGCCCTCCCTGGCGATGCTGAGCACGGCCACGTGCGGCCCGGCGAGGAATTCCTGACGCTCCTGCTCGGTCATCGGTCCCATGCTCCCTCCTCGGATGGACGGTCCTTCTCGCTGGCGAACCGCAAACCGCGCGCGGCGAGGGCGCGGCGCAGTTGCCCTAGCGCCTTTGGACCCATGCCGTGCAATACTCCGACCTCCGACTCGGCGAGCTCGGCGAGTTGCTCCAGCCACCGGTAGCCGGCACCCACCAGCGCCCGTCGCGCGGGTTTGCCCAGTTCGGTCGGGAGGTCGCTCCCCCGGCTACGGTCTGCGGTCGAGCGCGAGGACTCCTCGATGTCCCGGGCGACTTCGGAGAGGTCGCCGTCGAAGTGGTGCCCCTGACCATCGGACCCCCGGAAGGTCGCCCACGGAAGTTTTTCTTTGTAGAGCGCGAGGTGCCCGAATGGCACCACTTCGTCGTCGCGGCCGTGGTAGAAGAACATCGGCACACCTTCGGGGAGCTTCGACGCGAAATCCTCTCGCAGCGCATACTCGTCCATCTCCCAGTCCTCAACGCCCCAGTAGGGCGTGGCGACGAGGAAGACACCGGCGACAGGCCTCTTCGGTTTCACTTCGGAGAGCACCTCAGCACGATCGAGGCACCAAAAGAATGCCCGGTGAGTATCGCCTCGCCATCAATATCGGCGAGTTCTTCTGCGATCCGGTCCTTCCACGCCTCGTACTCGGGGCTGTCCTCGTTCGGCATTTTGGGAGACCGCACCTCGTACCCGGCGCCCAGTGCGTTTTGCAGGCTCGCCGCCAGCTCTTGGCCTGCCTCGTGCGCGCCTTCTCCGCCGCCGTGGACGAACAGCACGGGCCTTATCGCGGCGCTACCCATCTATTCCGATTCCCTTTCCGCCGGGCGGTAGGTGAGCACGACGGTGCCGGAATCGAAAATCGTCGTGTCGACGAGCCTCATGGCCTTCGTGTCGAGGCCTTCTCGGAAGAGGCGCTTCCCCTTCCCCACGACGACGGGGAAGACCATCAGCCGGTACTCGTCGATGAGGTCGTGTTGCGCCAGCGTGTTCACGAGGTCGGCGCTGCCGAAGACGAGGATGTCCTTGCCCGGCTGCTCCTTGAGGGCGGCCACTCCTCCCGCGATGTCGCCCTTGATCAGGGTCGCGTTCCACTCCAGTGGCTCCTCAAGGGTCGTGGAGGCTACGTGCTTTGGGTAGCCGTTCATCCAGGCGCCGTACTCCCCCGTTTGCTCGGCCATCTGGGGCCAGGCCGCGGCGAAACCTTCGTAGGTAAGGCGGCCGAGCAGGAGAGCGTCGGCCGCGGCCAGCTCGTCGTACTTGAACCGATCCCGCGCTTCTTCCATGAACCGGAAGGTCCAGCTCGGGTCCTCCATCACCCCGTCCAGCGACACGAACTCCGATGCGATCACCCTTCTCACGTCGCTTCTCCTCCTATGGTCGATGCCGGGTCGGCTGGGCTACCCCGACGTTTGCGTATCACCAGTTCGCCGGCGAGTGCACGCCGCTCAGTCATCTATCGCCGCGTAGGCCGAGGTCCAAAAATCCAGATCGATGCGTGGCGAGTCTGGGCCCGCCAGGCGCTGGGTCATAAGGATCCCGACCATGTCCTCCTCTGGGTCGGAATACCCGGAGGTGCCGTAGCCGCCGTCCCACCCGAAGCGTCCAGGGGTCGTTGCCAGATCGTCGCGCCTAGTGGCCACGGACATGCCGAACCCCCAGCCTCCGTGATCCCCGAGGAGCATCTCCGCCCCCTGTCGCTGCCCGGGGGTCAGGTGGTCGGCGGTCATGAGCTCGACAGAGGGCCTCGACAGGATGCGCTCCCCGCCGTGCTTGCCCCCGTTCAGCATCATCCGGCAGAAGGCCAGGTAGTCGTCGACGGTCGAGACCAGACCCCCGCCGCCCGACTCGAAGGCGGGGGGGCGGCTCCACTTGCTGTCCTCCGCGCCGTCGTAAAGCTCCAGCTCCCCGGTCTCGGGGTCGGCCTGGTAGCAGCTCGCCAGACGGTCGATCTTCGCGGCCGGCACGCTGAAACCGGTGTCGTTCATCCCGAGAGGCTCGAAGATGCGCCTGCGGAAGAACGCCTCAAGCGGCCCGCCGGTGGCGCGCGAGATCAGGACGCCGAGCACGTCGGAGCCCGTCTCGTACATCCATCTCTCGCCCGGATGGTGGATCAACGGAAGACCGCCGAGGCGCCGCATCCACTCGTCGGGCGGGAGCGAAGGCGAGTCCGGCCCCGGGGCGACCCCCGCCTCCTCCATCGCACTCTGGATCGGGTACCGCCCGGTGGGAGCCAGCACCGCCCCGATTCCGAGCCGCAAGGTCAAGAGGTCGCGCAACGTGACCGGCCGGTTCGCCGGGACGGTGTCGTCGACCGGCCCGTCTGGCCTCTCGAGTACCTCACGGTCTGCCAGCTCGGGCAGCAGGGGGTCAACCGGCTCGTCCAGCCGCAGCCCGCATTCTTCCACCAGGATCATGGCCGCCACGGCCGCGACGGGCTTGGTCATCGAGGCGACGCGGAAGATGGTGTCGCGCCGCATCGGGTCGCCGCCGACCGCCTTCGTGCCGACCGCATCTACGTGCGTCTCGCCGTACCGGCTGACCAGTGTAACGATGCCGGGTGCGTGGCCGCGCTCGACGTGGCCGGCCATGACGTCGTGCGTCCGGTCGAGCCGGGCCACGGAGAATCCTCCGTTGCTCATCGTCTTTTCTCCCCGTCCTGTCTCATACGCCCTCACCCCCCTGTTCCTCCGGCATGGGCGCGTCGAGGAACGGGGGAATTATCGTCAGCAGCCAATCGGCGCGGTCCAGGATCCCGCTGCCCGGGGGATGAAATGCGTAGTCCCAGGGAGCACCGCGAGTCGGGACTTCGGGAGGCCCGCCAGGTCCCCCATCACGCCGCCGAGCAGCCGGAACAGCTCGACGGCGTGCTCGATGCGGGCGGCATCGGAATCCCCGACGATGGATGAGCAGGGTGGGCGCGACGATCCCCTGAATGTCCTCCGGCGGCCAGGCGAAGGGCTCCATGTCGAGTTGCTTCAGCGTGGCGACCAGCGTGGGAAAATCGTCCGGGTTCGGCGCGGTCCGAAGATAGTCTGTCTCGATCGGGGAGCCGGCGAAGACTTCCGGCGTGATGGACGGGATCATCTCCAGCAGCTCGGGGTGCATGCTGTCGCTCGTGTAGGAGGCCGAGGCAACCACCAGCTTGCGCACCAGCTCCGGGTGCCTGATGGCCACCTGCAGGGCGACGCCGCCCCCCATGCTGAAACCGAAGACGTCGGCCTCTTCGACCTCTAGGTGCCGCAGCAGGGCGGCGACGTCGTCCGCCATGGACTCGTAGGCCAGCGGTCGGTCGACGTCGGCCGTGCGCCCGTGGGCCTGCAGCTCGACGGCGATGACTTGCCGGGACTCGGCGAGCCGGGGCAAGACCTCTCCCATGGCGTCGATCGTCATGTACGCGCCGTGCAGCAGGACCAACGGCCTACCGGCGCCGTGGATCTCGTAGTACCTCCTGATGCCGTTTACCTCGGCGTAGTTGCCGCTGGGTTCATTGTCCACTTCGTCCCCTCTGCATTCGCCTGCTCTTGCCTACCTGATTTCGCCCGCTTCCAACCCATCACAGGGGCGAAGCGGTTGGTGCGGGCCGTGCTCGCTACTTGACGACGCGGAAGGTAAGGTGCGTTACCCTGGCGCCCTCGATCACCCTGGTGCTCTCCAGCTCGATGGGTCCCGCGCCGAGGTGCTCGAACAACCGGACGCCGTCCCCGAGGAGGACGGGCACCAAATCCACATGTATTTCGTCGAGGAGCCCGGTCCGGAAGCACTGCTGCGCGATGCTGGCGGCGCCCACAGCGACGTCCCTCTCGCCCGCAACCGCCCTCGCCCGCTCCACGGCGCTCTCGACGCCGTCCGTGACGAAGGTGAAAGGAGATCCCTCGTATACCCACTCATCGGGAACAGCGTGGGTGACGACGAAGGTCGGCACGCCCAGAGGGGGGCTGCCGCCCCACCCGTTGGTGATGTCGAACGTCCTGCGTCCCGTCACGAACGCACCCATCCCGGCGTGCGCCTCCCGAAGCATTTCGGCGCTCTGCTGCGAGACCCTGAACACCATCTCGGTGCCGGGCAGCTCGTACTCGGTGTCGCCGCCCGAGTACCACGCGAAGAGCCGCTCACCGCCCTCGCCCAGCGGCTGTCCCAGGCCGTCATTCGGGCCGGCGATGAAGCCGTCCAGCGACATCGAGAGCCCCGTGGCCACCTTACCCATGTTCGTCCTCCTTTCGATGTCCTACCCACGAGCGGGCAACTGCTGCAAGGCCCAGCCGTTGCCGTCCGGATCTCCGAAAAAGACGTGCGAGTTCCAGCCTCCGGCCATGCCCGGTTTCGACTCGCGGCCGTCGAAGTGCCGGACTTCGCTGACCTCGACGCCCCGCCCCAGGGGCTGCTCGCGCGCCACGTCGATGTCCGGGACGAGAAGGTGGAGGCCCTGGACGGAGCCCGGCGGCGTGTCCGCGATCCCGGTCCCTATCGCGATCGAGCACGCCGACCCGGGGGGCGTGAGCCGCACCACCCGAAACCCTTCGCTGGCCTTGTGGTCGAGGTCCTCCTCGAGCCTGGCCTTCTGGGTGTAGAAGGCCTTCGCGCGGTCCTCGTCTGAGACTGGGATCGGGACCAACTCGAGCTTCCATTCTATGGCGCGTCTTCCTTTCTTGCGGTGGTTGCTGTCGTCCGCGGTGCCTCTCGTTTCGCTAGCCGTCGGCGACCGCCCTCGTGACGATCCCGGACAACCGTTCGGCGGCGTCGAAGCTGGGGGTGAGCCGGTTCTTGGTAAGGGCGAACGCGACCCCGGTCGCGGTGTCGGCGCACGCGTAGCTCCCCCCGACGCCTCCCATCCCGAACACGGTCGGGGCTTCCTGCGCGTCCGCCCCGATGCGGCCGACGGAGTAACCCAGCGCCCACGAGACCGGGTTCCCCATGATCCCATCGACCCCGCTGAACGCCACGGCGGACGCCTCTCGCAGCCGCCCGGGTGAGATGAGCCGCACGCCTTCGACCTCGCCGAGCAGCGCGGCGTACATGCGCGATACTGCACGCGCAGACATCTTGCCGCCGGCGGGGATGTCGGCCATCAGTACGTCGGCGCGGTTGCCGAACTCGGCGGTCGGGGTCACGGCCCGCGGTCCCAGCTTGAAGAACGGGGAATCGTCGGGCATCGAGGCGAGCATCTCGGCGCTGCCCTCTGCGTCCTCCAGCCGCGCCAGCCGGCTCAACTCGGGCTCCGGCACCCCGAAAAAGAGCTCGTCTGCGACGCCGAGCGGCCCGGCCACCTCCTCCCGGAGGATCTGCGAGATCGGTTTGTCGGTGATCCGGCGCGAGATCTCCCCGACGATGTAGCCGAAAGGGTAGGCGTGGTACGCGGTCTTGGTGCCAGGCTCCCACCAGGGCTCGGCGTCGGCGATCGCTTCGCACATCTTGTCCCAGTCGTACAGGTCTTCGGGCGTTGTGTCCGCCGGTATGCCGGGTACGCCGACCGTGTGCGTCAGGGCGTGGCGCACGGTCGCGGTCTCTTTGCCGTGGGCGCCGAACTCGGGCCACAGCTCCACGATCGGGGTGTCGTAATCGAACGCGCCCCGCTCGACGAGCACGTGCGCCACGGTGGCGGTAGCGCCCTTGCCGACCGAGTAGGCGTAGATCGGCGTGTCCGGGGCGACCGGGCGACCGGTCTCATGATCGGCGACGCCCGCCACGGCGTCGACCACCGGCTCGCCGTGCCGGTAGACGGAGACCTGCAGTCCCCGTTCGACCCCCGACTCGACTAGATCGTCGATGGCTTCTTGGACCTGCTGCTGAAGGCTGTTCATAGGCGTCTCCATACTTGATAGGGTTTCGATACGCTGGTGCGGTCTAGCGTCGGTTCCCGCCGGCCTGGGCCCTCGTTCTCGACCGGCGGCCCCAGGCGACCACGACGCTCGCCACCAGCAAGCCCAGCGGGAGGACCGGGCTCGCGCCGAGGACGAACAGGTTGGTGAAGATCGCGCCCAACATCACGCAGACCAGCCCGATCGCGGCCGACCCCGAGAACCTTGGGATCGGGACGCCGACGGCGCCGGAGATCTCGAGCGCCCCGACCACGTACCGGAACCACTGGCCGAAGCCGATCGTGGTGAACATCTCCACCATCGCCGGGTCGTCGAACACCTTTGCCAGCCCGGCCATCGCGAACACGAGCGCCAGCAGGATCTGGAGCGCCCACAGCGCAACGTTCACGGCGCGTCCCCTTCTCCTCGCCGGCGCTACCCCTGTTCCTCTTGCCGTGCCGGTGTTGGTCATGGTGTCCTCGTCTGGCTCGGGCGACGGAACCGCCAACCGTAGAAGGACCGGTCCCGCATCGGCCCCGAAGATTGGTCACGGAACGCGCCTTTGGACGGAATCATTTGGGTGACTTTTTGGAGGGGTTTCCCTTGCCGCGTTGACCGCCTCCCCATCAGTCATCTTCCCGACCGGCGACGTCCTCCCGGTAGTCTTCGAGCCGGTCGGCCAACTCTCGCGGGCGGCTGAGGGCGACGAGGTGCCCGCCGTCCATTTCGTCGGGGGCGATGCCGAGACGCTCTCGCACGACCCGGCGCTGGAACTCCACCGGGAAGAAGCGGTCGTCGCGGCCCTGCAGGAACCTCGTCGGCACCTCGGGCCACTCTTTCAGGGACCACGGCCGCGCGAACGGCGCCCCGGATTGATGCGGCTCTCCCCACGCGCAAGCCTCTGCCGTGACCTCGGGCGGGACGTCGTGGACGAAGGTCTCCCGCGGGTCCTCGTCTGCGGAGAGGTCCCTGCCCCCCGGTCGGCTCGCTCGGCCCTGGCCTTCGCGAAGCCGGTGTTGGACCACCAGTCCTCCGGCGGCTCGCCCGGCGACGGGACCATCGCGTTCAGCATCACCAGCAGGTCCACCGGCACCCGCTCGCACACCAGCGGCGCGGTAAACCCGCCGAGCGACTGGGCCACGTCTACGAGGCCGGTGCGGCCTCCGATGGCCCCGACCACCGCATCGGCGTACTCCGAGAACCCGGTCGAATCGTCGTCGGCCGGCAAGTCGACCGGCAACGCCTCGCGGCCCCTCTCGCGCAACTCGGCCTCCAGCAGGTGCCAGTACCAGGCCTCGCCCCCGGCACCGGGGATCAGCACGTGGGTGGTCATGGCCGGTGGTCCTCCTTGGAGGTAGCAAGCCGCCCGCCTCGGACGGAACGTTGAACACCCATCGCATCCCCTCGTTGTCGTTGTCGTGGCCGCCTCACGCTAGTCGACTACCGTGCCGCTGGTCAGGTTGAGGACGGTCCCGGTCGTCGCGCCGGCCCGGTCGGAGGCCAAAAACGCGGCCGCGTTGCCCACGTCGGCCAGCGTCGTCACCCGCCCCAGCAAGGAACGCGCCTTTAGCCCCGCCTCGATCTCCGCCATCGGCCCGGACCAGCCCTCGGTGGAGACGCCCTCCCAGCTCTCTGGGATACCCTCAGACCGCAGGCAGTTCACGCGGATGCCGCTCGGCCCAAGCTCCGCCGCCAGCTGTTTCGTGAGGGCCTCGATCGCCGCGCACGCGACCCCGAAGCCTCCCACGTGGACGCCGGGAAAGTACGCGCGCACGGCAGAGGCGGAGAGCGTCAGGATGACGCCGGAGCCCCTCTCGGCCATGCGCCGCGCCGCCGCCCTCGCCGTCAACAGGTGGGTCGTCGTGCCGGTCACGACCGGTCTCATGAAGTCCTCGCGCGACATCTGGACGAGCGGGATCAACTGAACGTCCCGGATCGAGATGGCGTTGAAGGAGACGTCTACGCCCCCCGCCCGCTCCACCACCCCGCCTATGTGTTCCTCGACGGCCCCCTCGTCGAGCGCGTCGACCCCGGCCACCTCGGCCAATCCTCCAGCGGAGCGGATTTCCCCGGCCACCTCGTCGAGCCTGGCGACGGTGCAACCGGCCAGAGAGACCCTCGCCCCCTCCCGGGCGAAGGCCCGGGCCACGGCGCCACCGATAGCGCCCCCCGCCCCGTAGACCACCGCGTTCTTGTCCCGGAGTAGCGGCGTCATCTATCCCTCCCCTCCTCGCCCCGCAGTCCCGTAGGTGAGGGAGACGACGCCCGTACCGAACGCCTTCGAATCCATAAGCTCGAGCCCCATTAGAGCCCCTCCCTCTTCAAAGAGGCGCTTTCCGCCGCCCACGACCACGGGATGGACCATTAGCCTGAGCTCGTCGAGGAGGCCGTCGCGCAGCAGGGAGTGGGCCAGCGTGTCGCTGCCGATTACCGTGATGTCCTTGCCTGGTTGCCGTTTCAGGTCGGCCACACTCTCCGCGACGTTTCCCTGGATCAGGGTCGAGTTGTTCCACCCGAGGGGTTCTTCCAAAATCGACGAAACGACGAACT
>CADCUZ010000006.1 GCA_902806015.1 uncultured Rubrobacteraceae bacterium | reverse complement strand
CCTCTTCATGGGCACGGGGTGCAAGTCGGCGAGGAACTCTTGGGCGGGGACCCCGGATCGCGTCGCTCGGTGGGCGGCGCCGAAGGAGCCGAACCCGAAAAGCCCCCTCTTCTTGTGTACACAGCCGCTTGCGGCCCTGTCGACCAGCGTGTTCCGGTTGCCCGCCCCTGGGCGAGTGAACCCGAGGGTCGAGAGGTTCCAGGGCCTCGAGGGGGGGAGCTCACCGGCGGGTGGATCTTCGAGAAGACGGTTTCGGCGCTGGCCGTGGCGCCGGTACTGGGGTTTTGTGTCTAGCGTTCTGGAGACGGTCGCCCCTCTGGGGCCTTCTCGTCATCAACGCCATCGCCGTGGGGAAGATGGCGTGGGGGGTCGTGGACGGCGCAGGCACGGGCTGGGCGATGCTCGGGTCCGCCTTGGCGGTGCTGGTCGTCTGAGACGTGGTGGTGCTGTACGCCGTGCATAGAATGTTCTCGAGGGCGGAAGTGGGAGATACATGATGCCCAAGGTCGAGGCCACAAGTATACCGATCCACGGAGACGTCGCATCGGGCTTCGAGGAGGTCCGGAAGGAGTTCGAGAATAACTTCTAACTTCGTGGAGCGACGTGAGTTGGGCGCGGCCTGCGCCGTCTACCGCGAAGGCGAGAAGGTGGTGGACCTTTGGGACGACTATCGCGATGCCGAATGCCGAGAACCGTGGGAGCAAGATACCCTGGTTCTCGTCTACTCGGTCAGCAAAGGGCTCACGGCGATGGCCATCGCGGCGGCACACGACAAGGGGCTGATCGATCTCGACGAAAGGGTGGCTACCTACTGGCCAGAGTTCGCCCGGAACGGCAAGCAGGACGTGACCGTGCGGCAGTTGCTCGCCCATCAGGCGGGCGTCCCCACGGTGAACGAGACGCTCACCGTGGAAAAGATGGCCGACCCGGGGCGGCTTGCGGATGCGATCGTAGCGCAGCAGCCGGCGTGGGAGCCGGGCACGCAGCGCGGCTACCATTACCTCACCATCGGGTGGTGCTCGGCGGAGTTGATCCGCCGCGTGGACCCGCAATGCCGCGGCTTCACGCGCTTCTTTCGGGAAGAGGTCGCTCAACCTTTGGGCATCGAGTTCTACTTCGGGGTCCCCGAAGACATCTCCCCAAAGCGGGTCGCTGAGATCAAAGCCTTCCACGGCGCACATAATGCTCTTGCACATGAACGCAATGCCCGCCGGGATGGTCTTGTCCTTTTTCTGGCCGCGCTCGCTCACCAACAGGGTTTTGGGCAACCCCAAGATCAGCGGCCCCGGCATGCTGGACTCGCCGGAGTACCGGAAGCTCGAGTTCCCCGCCGCGAACGGCTAGCTACGGTAACGCGCGCGGGATAGCCAAAGCCTTCGGCGACCTCGCCACCGGAGGCCACCGGCTCGGCTTGCCCGCCGGGACAGTAGACGAGCTGACCGCCCCCGCCGAAGTCCCCGTCGACAGCGAGAGGGATTTGGTGTGGCACGCCGACCTCCGTTTCTCGATAGGCTTCATCAAACCGTCGCGGCTGTCCCAGTTCGGGAGCAGCGGCCGGGCGTTCGGGGCCGAGGGCGCCGGAGGCTCGTTCGCGTTCGCGGATCCCGACACGCAGGTAGGCTTCGCGTACGCGCCCAACAGACTGGGCTTCTCCATCGCTGACGATCCGGGGGACAGCGCTGCGCGACGCCTTGTACGGATCCTTAGGACGGCTGGTGCCCTACCGACCGGGAGGAGCAGAATGACTGGAGCGACGGTCCACGAGGCGTCCGAAGGCGAAGCCGCGTACCGGGGGCTCCTGGCGCTGGTGTGCGGGGCGTTGGGCTTTTTAGGCTTCGTGTGAGGCTTCTTCGCGGTTCTGCTTTGCCTGTTCACCTTGGTGTGTCCTTTCGTACGAAAAATCCCTCGCCTACCAGCGGCCGACCCACCGAGGAGAGGATCGTCTTCGCGCCCCTATAACATTCTGTAGGCGCGAAAAGTTTTAACCTTGCCATAAGAAACCTCAAGGGCACGAAGTCTTGGTGCTTCACGATCAAGTAGAGGAGGTTCCTATCGGCAGGGCGCATCGCAACATGTTCGAGAGAGGAGGGCCGAACTTTGTCCTTCGACATAGGACACTGCACAAGCCGCACCTACGGTTGTTCTTACGAGGGAGCGACAGTAATGACCTTCCGCACCACTTTTTCACTTGATCCATCATCGACGCCGAAACAGGCCAGTAATTGATACGGGCCTGCCGGCCCGGTTCCGCCTCACGCCAGTTCGGACATCCGGTCTGGGATGCCTTCGTATTCGGCGTTTTCGGCCAGGATTTGCTCCAGATCTCTGCGTGCCAGCGCCTCGGCTGTGGGGTGACGAACCGCGGGGCAGCAAACTTTCCCAGCCGACCCCGACGAGCCGATACCGGACGTGGAAACGTTCAAACGCACCCCCGGATCCCCCTTGAGGGACCTATCCAGTCGAAACGGCATAAAGCCCACCTCCGATTATCGGCTGCCTCCACCGCCATGAATCGGGGGCAAGAGGGTGGTGTACAACCCTCGACTCCGCTATGGCGCTGGCTAGCCGACCACAACATACGGGCAGCATGCATAAAGATTCGCCCCGCCGAGCACCTCTCGTCTGGGGCGGGTGCCTATCGTTCTTCGCCTCCTAGCAGGTTCGGAGTGCTACGCCAACAGCTTCACCTCTTGCCGACCGGCGGGACCCGCGCGGACGCGCAGGGTTAGGTCGTTAGCACCCGAGTAGGGGCATTCTCGTAACGCACATACTCCGAGAGATCCTGAGGGCCGATCGGCGGGAGGTGCTGGCAGAAAACCCTTGGAAAACGGTTCTCCGTCCCGTATCTTTCGTAGGTGGAACGGGAAAACGTCTATCGCAGGAGAAGGATCGGGGCCCTGT
Organism: uncultured Rubrobacteraceae bacterium; assembly: GCA_902806015.1. Next base: position 15,015 of record CADCUZ010000006.1, on the reverse strand, counting down.
TCGTCGCGGCCGTGCTCGGGTTTGCCCTCTACGCGGGCGGCGGGGTCGGTGCGGAGCCCCCCACCGTCCTCTACACCGTTTCTCCCGGGGACACGCTCTGGTCCGTAGCCACGGAGCACTACCCACCCTCAGAAGACCCGCGGGTCGCCGTCGAGGTCATCCGAGAGGCGAACGATCTCTCCGGAGCCCGGATTTACCCGGGTATGCGCCTGGAGTTGCCCGCCACTAACTGATCTCCAGTTTGGGCAGCGCTCTCGCGGGGTAGAAACCAGAGTAGCAACGGGTCTAGGAAAAGGGGCGTGGCCGCGCGTATGGCCGGGATCGAGAAGGAAATAAAGAAGGCCGTAGGGGGTAAGGGATCGACTGGGGGCAAGAAGGGCAAGAAGTCCTCAGGCGGATCGCCGGAAAAAAAGGTGGCGAAGGCCGCCAAACGCCTTCTGAAGTAGGGAAGAGCGGGCGAGAGCCTGAAGGCCGGGACAGCTTTGTCCCGATCTTCACCGTGCCCCATCGGGTGGTCGCGGAGAGGAGGCCGTCGTGGAAGAGCGCGGACAGGTCTGCTTGGCCGAGGAGGCCGAGCGGCTGTGGCGTTCTGGAATGGGGGCGGAGGAAGTCGCCGGCCGGATGGGAGTGGACGCGGCCTGGGTCGAGGCGGTGCTCTCGGCCCATTTGGAAGATGAGGACTCCGAGCGGCGGGAAGGTTGAGGGGCCCGCCCCGTGGGACGCCCGGATGTCCGCCGAAGGCGTGACTTAATCGGCGGGTTCGAAGCCCGCACCCACGGAGGTACCGCGCAGACCACGAGGTTCCGCTTCGCGAGGCTTTGCCTCTTCGCAGACCCCGCCAGCCGCTGACTCTACGCGCTGGCTGGCATCCGACCGCCGATGGTGGATGGCGCTAGTCCCCGTTCCTTCCGCCGAGGTGCTTTGCCAGGAACTTCTCCGCGGCAGCGTAGAACCTCAGGCGGTTCTCCGGACGGGCGAAGCCGTGGCCTTCGTCCTCGAAGAGCAGGTATTCGTGGTCGATGCCGCGTACTTTCATGGCGGCGACTATCTGCTCGGACTCGGCTTGCTTCACGCGCGGGTCGTTGGCGCCCTGGGCGATTAGCAAGGGGATCTTTATGTTCTCCACGAAAAACAGCGGCGAGCGGCTCTTGAGGAAGTCCGCCTCGGTCTCGGGGTTGCCGACGCGCTCGGTGAAGGTGGCGATCAGCGGCTTCCAATATGGCGGGACGCTCTCTATCAGCGTGATGATGTTCGACGGCCCCACGATGTCCACGGCGCACGTGAACAGGTCCGGGGTGAACGTAGCACCCACGAGCGCCGCGTACCCGCCGTAAGAGCCGCCGTAGATGGCGACCTTCTCGAAGTCCGCAACGCCCCGCTCCACGGCCCACCCGACCGCATCTACTAGGTCCTCGTGCATCTTGCCGGCCCACTCCCTGTTGCCGGCGTTCAGGAACTCTTTGCCGTAGCCCGTCGAGCCGCGGTAGTTCACCTGGAGGCACGCGTAGCCCCGGTTTGCGAACCACTGCGCCTCCGGGTCGTAGCCCCAGCCGTCTCGCGCCCACGGCCCGCCGTGGACATTGAGGACCATAGGGAGGCCCCGTGGCTCGACACCCGGCGGCAGCGTCAGGTAGCCTTCGATCTTTAGGCCGTCGCGGGAGGTGAAGGACACGGGCCGCATCTTCGCCAGGGTGTAGTCCGCAAGGTCGGGCCGCGCGTCGAAGAGGTGCTTGCCCCGCCTGGTCTTTCGGTCGTAGGCGTAATACGAGCCGCCCTCGTCGGAGTTCACCGTCACGAGCCAGTTCTCGTCGGCCCGGTCGCGGCTCGTGACCGCGAAGTCGCCCCGGCCCAGGTTCTCCAGCGCCCCGAAGTCGTCGCGGACGGTGTCGTCCAGTGGGATCCACTCCGTCCTCGCCCTCTGGACCGCCGCGGCCTGCGCCGCGTGGGTCTCCGGATGGACCATCACCTCGGAGACGTCGTAGCGCGGGTCCCCGACGAGCGCCTCCGTTTCCCCGCTCGCCAGGTCCAGTAAGACGAGCCGGGCGGCATCCGCGCCACGCGAGTCGAGGAGGTACAACTTCTCGCCGCCCTCCGCGAAGCCCACCGGACCGCTGGAGAGGGCGTCTTCCTTGTCCCAGCCGAGGATCTTGCGCCAGTCGCCCTCTTCGCGCAGCAGCAGGTCGAAGCCGCCCTCTGGCGTCGCGGCCGTCGCGGCGCGCACCTCGAAGTCCCCGTCTGCGACCCAGCCGACCACGTTGCCGGGGTTCTTGGCGACGAGGTCGAGATTGCCGGTGGAGAGGGTGAGGCGGTAGGCGTCGTGGAGTTCCGGGTTCTCCCGGTTCAGGGCCACGAGCAGCGCGTCCGGAAAGTGGCGGCTCTTCTGCAGGATCTGCGCCTGCACGTTCTCGAAGGGGGTGAGGTCCCTGTCCTCTTTGGTGGTCGGATCCACGGCATGAACACGCCAGTTCTCGTCCCCGGCCTCGTCCTGAAGGTAGACGAGATGATCGTCGTCCTCCGCCCAGAAAAAGAGCCGGATGCCGCGTTTGCGGTCGTCGGTTACGGCCTCGAAACCGTCGCAGTCCACCGGAGCGTCGACCGGCCCCACCCAGACGTTCAAGACGCCTCCCTTCGGGGCCAGAAAGGCCAGGCGGCTGCCGTCCGGGGAGAGACGCGGGCTCACCCTCGTCGGGTTGCCGAAGAGGACTTCGCGTGGGATCAAGGGCACTGGCGGAAACTCGGTCATCCTTTCCTCGCTCTCTAGCCGGGGCGGGTCCGGAAGAGTTTAACCCGAACGCGAAACCGCGCCGGGCGCGGCCCGTTGCGAACCGATGCGTGCCCGAAAACGAGGCGATGGTCGACGATGTTCGGTATCAACCGGGGGCCTCGGTGGGGCCCGGTGCGCGGCTTCACCGCCAACCACCGAGGCCCACCAAAAGCGCCGGGACGAGCCGCCAGCAAAAGACGACGGCGGAGATCGTCGCCATGGTCGCACGCGGCCTGCGGGACGAGCAACGATGCGTCCCGCGCCGCGACCAGGTACGGGTCCCAGGGCGGTTCGGGGGTCGCGGTCGCCACCGGCTCCAGGTGCAGGATTATATCGGAGGAGGCGGTGCGCCGTTCGGGGTAACGGATCCTGCCCTGCACCTGTTCTATCTGGCCCCAAACCTCGGTTAACTCCTGCTCGATCTCGAGCGTGTCGTTCACGCTCTCCGCCCGCTCGTAAAGCTTGAGGGGGCTCTCTTCGACCGACAGCAGGTTCCGCTCGTGGGGCTCGCGGGCTACGAACTCCTCGGTAACGTCCTCGCCCCTGACGGAATCCGTCGTGATCCGACGCCCCGACCCCCGCCACTCGGCGAGGGCCGCGTCGAGTGCCTCCAAGGGCACGGAGATGACGACGTCGGCAGGGACGGGGGACCCACCGTAGACCTGCGCGCTCAACACCTCGCCCCCGAAACGGGCCGAGATCTCGCGCCTGTGCCGCGCTCCCGCGCACGTCGTCCGCCCGGAAGCCGAGCTCCGCCGTCTTGACGAGCATCCTGTCCAAGCATCTCAGGGCCTCTCCACAATCTGTGCCCCGGTCTGCGTCTCCTGGACGGCGTCTATCTCCGCGCCGCCGGGCGCCACCTCCATCGACTGGCCCGCGTCCCCGCCTCCCGCGCCCGAACCGCTGTGCTCACACCCCTGCAGGAAGAGGGCGAGGAGCAAGAGCGCCCGCCACCTCGGGCTCAGGCTGCGATATGTTTGCTGGCCGCCGGCCAAGACCGGCCTCCCCCTTTCGTGTGTCCGGGCGGACGACCGGATAGATACCGGCCATGGACGAGGCGAATGAAAGGCCGGCCCGACGCAGGACGCAGGACGAGCGGCTGCTCTCGGGGCCGGCCGAGAGGGCGGCGTTCAGGGAGACGGACACTTGGCGAGTCCTGAGGATCATGGGCGAGTTCGTCGAGGGGTTCGAGGAGCTCGCGGGTCTGGGGCCCGCGGTCACGATCTTCGGCTCCGCGAGGGTCGGCCGCGACAATCCGGCCTACGCCACGGCCGTCGAGTTCGGGCGCCTGCTGGGCGAGGCGGGGTTCACCATCATCACGGGCGGCGGGCCGGGGATCATGGAGACCGGCAACCGCGGCGCGAGGGAGGCCGGGGCCGCATCCGTCGGCCTCTGAACATAGGGGCGCCCCGAGCCCGAGGGCTAGTCCGCTAGCGGCGAGCCGCAAAACGGGGGGCCCGCCGGCAAGGAAGGATTGGGCGGTCACCGGATGGGATCGGGAAGGAGCCGCCGAAGGTCGCGCTAGTCCAGCACGTCCCTCATGCCGTAGAGTCCCGGTTTCGCGCCCGCAGCGAACCGGGCGGCCTGCAGTGCGCCATCGGCGAAGGTGCGGCGGGAGAGGGCCCGGTGGACCACCTCGACCTCCTCCCCATCGCAGTAGAAGACGAGGCGGTGCTCCCCAACGACGGCGCCGCCGCGCAGGGCGTGGATGCCGATCTCGCCGGGTTCGCGAGGCGAGAGACCCTCCCGACCGTAGACGGCCACGTCCTCCAGTTCTTCGTTGCGGCCCTCCGCGGCGGCCCGCGCCAGTAGCAACGCCGTCCCCGAAGGGGCGTCCTTTTTGTTGCGGTGGTGGGCCTCAACGACCTCGATGTCGTAGCCTCTCAACTTTGCGGCGAGATCCCGGACAACTTCGCGCAACAAGTTCACCCCCACGCTCATGTTCGGGGCGAGAACGACGGGGACGTTCTCCGCGGCTTTTTCGACCTTCGCGAGCTGGTCCTCTGACAACCCGGTAGTTCCTATGACGTGGGGACTGCCGTAGGAGAGGTGCTCGATGGTGGCCTCGGGCGTGGTGAACTCGATCAGGGCTTCCGCGCCCTCTGGCGGGGCCTCCGTGGCGACGACGCCAGCCCGGCCCTCCCCGCACAGCTCGCCGAGATCGGCGCCGAGCTGTGGGGCACCGGGCTCGACCGTGCCGCCGGCGAGAGCGATGCCCCCCGTTTGGAGGGCGGCGCGGCAGAGCTCGCGGCCCATACGTCCCGCCGCGCCGACGATAGCTACGCGCACGGTATCCCGGTGGTTCAAACTTCTTCCGGGGTGGGGAGGAGGTGGTTTGTCTCTTCCATCACCCGTCGGAGGTGGTCGAGGTTTTCTCCCGCTAGTGGGATCATGGGCAGCCGCATCTCATCCGAGCAGAGCCCGAGTATGGAGGCGGCCGTCTTCACCGGGATTGGGTTCGTCTCGACGAAGAGCGCCCGGCAGAGTGGGAGCAGGTCGTAGTGGAGCTCGCGTCCCCTCCCGAAATTCCCTTCGAGGAGGGCATTCACGAGGTACGAGACGGCCGCCGGGGCGACGTTGGCGGCCACCGATATCACACCGCGCCCCCCCAAGGACATGAGCGGCAGCGTCAGGGAGTCGTCTCCGGAGAGGATGCAGAAGTCCTCCCCGCAGAGGCGCCGAATGTCGCTCGCCATGTCCATCGAGTGGGTCGCCTCCTTGGTGCCCACGATGTTCGGGATCTGGGCGAGGCGGGCCGTGGTCTCGGCGCTTATGCTGATGCTCGTCCTGCCGGGGATGTTGTAGAGGACGATGGGCAGGTTCGTGTTCTCCGCGATGGCGGCGAAGTGGCGGTAGAGGCCCTCCTGGGTCGGCTTGTTGTAGTACGGGGACACCTGAAGCGAGCCGTCGGCCCCCTCTTCTTCGGCCATCCTAGTGTACTTTATAGCCATGTCCGTGCTGTTGGAGCCCGTGCCGGCGATGACCGGCACCCGACCGTTTGCGACCCTGACAACGGTCCCTATGACGAGCCTGTCCTCCGCCTCGCTCATAGAGGGCGTCTCGCCCGTGGTGCCGCAGGGGACGAGACCGTGGATGCCCTGCTCTATCTGGAACTCGACGAGGTTCTCAAGCGCCTCGACGTCCACCTCGCCGCTCAGGAAAGGCGTCACGAGTGCTGTAAACGCTCCGCTAAACATCTCTCTCCTCCAACTCGAAATCCCTGTGCAAGACCCTCACCGCCTCTTCTACCTGTTCGGCTGGCAGCACGCACGTAACCTGTATCTCCGAGGTCGAGACCATTCGGATCGGGATGCCCGCCTCGCCGAGCGATCGGAACATCCTCGCCGCGTAACCCGGGCGGTTTAGCATCCCCGTCCCCACGACGGAGACCTTGCCCAGATCCCTCTCCCCCTCGACCTCGCCGCCTAAGGAGTCGGCGACCCCGGAGGCGAGTCTTCGGGCCTCCTCGAAGTCGCCGCGGGCCACGGTGAACGCCACGTCGGCGGCCCCGTCCTTGACGCCGCTCTCGACTATGACGTCCACGGAGATGCCCCGCTCGGCCAGGGGGGCGAAGACCCGGCTCATGGTGCCAGGGCCGGTACGGATGCCGTTCAGGGTGACGCGCGAGACGTCGAGGTCGTGGACGATGCCGGCGAGGGTCTCGCGGGTCTCCAGGCGTTCCAACTCTTCTCCTCCCGTGATGATCGTGCCGGGGCCCTCTTCAAAAGAGGACCGGACGTGTACCTCGACCCCGTAGAGAGCGCCGAGCTCGACGGCGCGGGGGTGCATAACCTTCGCCCCGCGCCAGGCCATCTCCGCCATCTCCTCGAACGAGATGACGGGCACGCGCCTGGCCTCGGTGACTATGCGCGGATCGGCGGTAAAGACACCGCTGACGTCCGTGAAGATCTCGCAGCGGTCCGCTTCGAGCGCCGCCGCGAGGGCCACCGCCGTGGTGTCCGAGCCGCCGCGCCCGAGGGTCATGACGTCGCCGAGGGCGTTCATCCCCTGAAAGCCGGCGACGATCACGACCCGCCCCTGCTCGAGCAGGCCGTGGATCCTCTTCGGCCTGATCTCCGAGATGACGCCCGAGCCGTGCTTGCCCGTCACCGTCATCCCGGCCTGCGGGCCCGTCAGCGACTCCGCCGGTATCCCGCGGTCGTGGAGCGCCATCGCGAGCAGGGCGACGGATTGCTCCTCGCCCGTCGCGAGTAGCTGGTCGATCTCGCGCGGCGAGGGGTCACGGCTCACCTCCCCGGCCAGCCGCAGGAGCCGATCCGTCGTCTTGCCCATGGCGGAGACGGCCACGACGAGGCCGAGTTGCGACTCGTGGGCGCGGGCGATCTTCTCCGCGACGGCTTTTATGTGCTCCGCCGTCGCCACCGAGCTCCCGCCATATTTCTGGACCACGACGCCCAGAGAATCGCCTCTCGCCTCGACGTCTCGAATCTTCCCTAGCCTAGCGTATCTAGAGACTCCTATCCATCCAGAGACGGCCCAACCCTACCGAAAAGACGGGACACCGCGGGACCCCCTCTCGGCCTAGAAAGGCGGTCGGCCGAACACGGATTGCCGACGGCCTTTGACTCGGTATTCGTTTGGGGGAGGTGGCCGCGTATTACGGCAGCGGCTGGCCCCCGGTGACGCCGAGGGTTTCGCCGTTGACGTAGCTTGCCTCCTGGGAGGCGAGAAAGACGAAGGCGGGGGCCAGCTCGGCGGGCTGGGCTGGGCGGCCCATGGGGCTCGTGCCACCGAACTGGGAGACCGTGTCGGCCGGCATGGAGGCCGGGATGATCGGGGTCCACACCGGGCCCGGCGCTACGGAGTTGGCCCGCAGCCCGTACTGCACGACCTCTTGGGCGAGGCCCTTGGTGAAGGTGATGATGGCGCCCTTGGTTGCGGAGTAGGGGAGCAGGGGCGGCGAGGGCTGGTAGGCCTGGATGGAGCAGGTGTTTATGATGGAGCCGCCCCGCGGCATGTGCGGCAGCGCCGCCTTTACCAGCCAGAACATCGCGTAGATATTGGTCTTGAAGGTGCGGTCCAGCAGCTCGGTCGAGATGTCGGCTATCCCGTTCACCGTCATCTGGTGGGCCGCGTTGTTCACCAGAACGTCTATCCCGCCGAACTCGTCGACGGCCTTCTGGATTATCGCCTGGCACTGGGCTTCTTCGACGATGTCGCCGGGCACCTTCACGCACTTCATGCCGGCGTCTTCGACGACGCTGGCGGTCTCCGTCGCGTCCGCCTCCTCCTCTTCGAGGTAGGAGATCAAAACGTCGGCCCCCTCGCGGGCGAACGCGAGCGCGACGGCCCGGCCGATGCCGGAGTCACCACCGGTGATGACGGCCTTCTTACCTTGCAACCTTCCGCTGCCCCGGTAGGTCTCGTACCCGTAATCGGGTTTGGGCCCCATCTCCTGTTCGAGGCCCGGGTGCTGGTCCATCTGGGTCTGCTCCGGGTACTGCGGCTGTGGGTACTGCGTGGTCGGGTCTTGCTGGGTGTGCTGGTCGTCGGTCATGGGGGCCCCTTTCTGGTTAGGCGTAACCCCGCTTATACCCGGTGGACCCGCCCGTTACCCTTCACCCGGGTGCCTCGTGCCCACCAGGTATGCACCTTTCGGGCCATATTTGGGCCCCGATAACTTCGCTACGGGCTTCGAGAGGGGGCAACCGTTCCCTGAATATGCGCCCGGGGGAAGGGCGAACCCCAGGACCGCGACCCCTGCCCGTGATGCTCTGGGCCAGCTGGAGGCAGGTTTAGGCGGGGCCGCACCTTGGGGATACCCCAAACAGCACCCACCCAGCGCGTCGAGTACGAGGGGCAATCATGAGCGACAACAAAACGCCCGACGGCATCTTCGAGGGTTACAAGAAGGGCGAAGACATATCGCTCTCGTCGTACGGGGTACTGGCGGGGATCTTTAACGCGCTCTTCGCTGCGTTCCTTCTGGTGGTCAGGGGTTCGGGGAGGTCTCTACCGGAACGGGTGGACGTTAGGGACATCGCTCTGCTCGGGATGGCCACCCACAAGCTGAGCCTGGTCGGGGCCGAGGACGCGGTTACGAGCCCCCTACGCGCCCCGTTTACCGAGCTTCGGGAGAAGGAAAGTCCCAAAAAGGTCGACGAGGAGCCTCGCGGTGAGGGCCTGCGGAGGTCCGTAGGCGAACTCCTGACATGCAAGTTCTGCTTGGGCGTGTGGTTGGCCTCCTTCTTTACCTACGGGCTCGTGCTCGTGCCGCGCGTCACCCGCCTTGTGGCCACGATATTCGCCGTGGTCACCATCTCCGACCACCTGCACCAGGCGTACAAGGCACTCATGAACCGGGCTTAGAACCCCGCGGTCCCTGCCCCGGCCGCGGCCGGCCTCCCCTCCAAACCCACCGCTTACCGCGTCCTCGTGAGTTCAGCGGGCGGTATGGTGGTCGGCGGTTGGGCTTTCGGCGAGGGGCGTGTGGAACGAGAGCTTGCCGGTGCGGCGGCGGACGCGGAGGGAGATCAGAACTAGGCCGAGGACCATGGCCGCCGGGGCGAGGAGGCCACCTTCTGGGCCGAAGGGCCCGCCGGTCCACAGGTCGGGACCCGTTTGTTCGATTGTTAGGAAGGTGGCGCCCGCGGGGTCGCGACCGCTGACGGGGAGGCCGAAGACGTTGCCCTGGAAAAAATTCCAGGTGATGTGGAGGCCAACGGGTATGGCGAGCTCGCCGGTCTGGACGTACCCGAGGCCCAGCATCATGCCGGCCAGCGCGATGTTGAGGGTACTCAGGACCGTCGCGTTCGGGTTGAAGGCGTGGAGCAGGCCGAAAAAGGAGGAGGATAGGACCCATGCCAGGAGTATCGCTCCCGTGGGCCCGATCCCCGGAACGTTGAATCCTTCCGCGAGGTTCGTCAGCTGGTAGCCTCGGGTGATCAGCTCCTCGTAGAAGCCCACGCATAAGAAGAGCACGACCGGCGCCAGGATGGCCGGAAAAAAGGCGCCGCCGTCCACCACCCGAAGCGCGCCCGTGACCGTGACCCACCCGGCCGCGAGCTCAAAGAGGAAGATCCCCGAGATGAGGGAGGCGCCGAGGAGCAGGCCGAATGCGAAATCGGACCACCAGGCGCGGCTCAGGCGCAGGCCAAAACCGGAAAAGGGGCGTCTGTCCAGGAACCGTCCGGCGGCCCAGACGCTCGCCACCGCCGCGAGCGCGGCGACGGCGTAGAGGGGGACGTTCGAAGCCGAAGAAGATCGCGCGATCCCGCCCGCCGCGGGACCCCCGGTCGCGGCGAGCACCAGGGATCCGGCCATCGCGGCGACCGCGTAATTAAGCAGGAACTGAAAGAGCAGCCGCCACCCGGCGCGCAACCGCCCCTCACCGTTCACGAGCATCCGTGGCTCCGATCCAGGCTCTTACATGAAGATCATTCTAGCCCGAAGGACCGGACGCGAGGGAGAGCCCCGTCGAAGCGGTGGGCGGTACCTTACTACGGGAGTCCCGGTCCTTCGCGGCCGCTAACCGGCGTCGTTCTCGCGCATCTCGCGCCGGCGCATGGGCATGGGGCATCTATGCGGTCGAGGAGGTCTCGCGGCCGGAGGGGATCGGTGGAGCGGAGCTTCTCGCCGCCCTCTTTGCCGACGAGCACGACGGCGAAGGCCCCCCAGCCGATCCCGAACTCCCGTCTGGCGACCCCCCAGTGGGGCCATCCTCGAAAGAGTCTAGCGTGAGCAGGCCCCTGTCCCGGAAGGCGGCCCCATGGTTTTGCAAGAGGCGGCGTTGGCCGACGTATCGCTCGTCAGCCGGGGTGGGGGCGAAGATCAGGAGTAGGCGGTTCGTTCCGCGTTGGGCCGCAAGGGCGGGGATCAGGACAGCTCCCGCACCAGGTCGGCGCTCTCTTGGGTGGCCCTGGCGTAGTTGCGGACGAGCTCCTGGTGGCGGGTGACCTCCCTAGAAGCACTGCGGAGCAGGCGGCCGGTGAGGCGGCCGCCGAGCACGGTGGTGGTGGAGAAGGCGCCCCGGTAGTAGGCGTGGAGCTCGTCGAGGTCCATCGGCGGGCGGGCCGGGCGGACGTTGCCGTCGCGGGCCTCGGCGGCCGTCGTCCTGAGCTCCGGGCCGCCGGTGCGGCGCTCTATCCGGGAGCCCGGCACGCCGCGCTCGCCGAGCGCGTCCAGGGCCGCGAAGAGTTCCTCGTCCGTCGGACGGTCGGCGAAGTCCGAGCCGGCGTAGAGGTAGCTGACCTCACCGGAGCGGTCCACGACCACGACGGCGGGGGTGGCCACGTTCTCCTTCTCGTTCCAGAGGCCGTATGCGTGGGCGACCTCTCCCCTGGCGTCGCTCAGGAGGGGGTAGGGGATCTGTAGCTTCCCGACCATCCCCGCGTTGTTGCGCGGCGGGTCCACGCTGATGCCGGCGAGCTGCGCCCCCCGCCCCTCAAACTCGCCGTATTTTCTCGCGTAGGACGCCAGCTGGCCGTTGCAGTACGGGCACCAGTCGCCGCGGTAGAAGACGAGCACCGCCGGGCAGACCTCCAACTGCCCGGAAAGACTCCAGGGGTGATCCTGCTGGTCGGGTAACTCGAAAGATGGGGCGGTACGCCCGACGTCGAGGTCAGCCATCGAAAACTCCTCCGTTCGGTTTACTTGGGCACGATCGCACTGCCGGGCCGCTAACCGCCGCCGGCGTACTGGGACTGGCCGGGCCCGTCGTCCGGGGGCGCGGACGCGGGCGGCGCGGACGCCGGCGGCGTCGAGGGCGGTGGGTTCGGGACCGGCTGTGGGGCGTCCCCGGTACCTGCGCCCCCATCCCCCCCGATACCTGCGGTCGGGGAGGCGAGGCCCCCGCGGGCCACGTCCTGCGCCCGGTTTACGGTCACCTCCTCACCCGGGCCGTGCGAGGGGCCCAACGCCGAGCCGAGCAGGACGATTCCGAAGAGCACGCAGGCCAGGATCCCCCAGACCGCCTTCCGGCGCCGGTCTGGGCGGCTGGGCGGCTGCGCTTGTGGCGGGGGGGGCGTCCGGTTGGAGTCCGCGGCGGCGCGGGCGGGCGCGGGCTTCGCCGGGACGCCGAGACGCGGCGTTGGGCCTCTCGGGGTGGGCAGCGGCGGGGCTTGGCCGGCCCGGACGCGTTCTATGTCGTCCAGGAGCTCCGAGGCGCTCGCGGGTCGGTCGGTCGGATCCTTGGCGAGCATCTTCACGACCAGGGCGTCCACCGCCGACGGGATCGTCGGGTCGAGCTTGCGGGGCGGACGCAGGGGTTCGGTGACGTGCTTCATGCAGACGGCCACGGGGTTGTCCGCCCTGTAGGGCACGGCACCCGTGAGCATCTCGTAGAGGACGACGCCCAGGGAGTAGAGGTCGCTCTTGGGGGTGGCCGGCTCGCCCAGGGCCTGCTCCGGCGAGAGGTAGCCCGCCGTGCCGAAGACCGCGTTCGTCGCGGAGATCGTGGCCGCCGAGGCGGCGCGGGCGATGCCGAAGTCCGCCACCTTGAGGTGGCCCGTCTCCGTGAGGAGGATGTTCTGCGGCTTTATGTCGCGGTGGATCACGCCCTTGGCGTGGGCGGCCCCCAGGGCCTCCGCCACCTGGGCCGTGGCGGCGAGTGCCCTATCCGGCTCTATTGGGCCCCTCTCGTCCAGCCGCTCCTTGAGGGTGCCGCCAGGGACGTACTCCATCGCGATGTAGGAGGAGCCGTCTTCGGTGTCCCCGCGGTCGTAGACGGGGACGATGTTCGGGTGGGAGAGGCTCGCCGCGCTCCTGGCCTCGCGCCTGAAGCGCTCGACGAACTCCCCGTCGTTGGCGTACTGGTTCCTTAGGATCTTGAGGGCGACATCCCGGTCGAGCACCCCGTCGTGGGCCAGGAAAACCTCCGCCATGGCACCGCCGCCTACGGGACGGGAAAGGACGTAACGGCCGTCTACGGTGGTCCGATTCACGTCACGCATTCTACCCGTCTGCGTGGTCCGTTACGTCTTTTGCGAGGCTGTTTGGGGCGACGCTCAGCTCGCTGCCGTTTCGGAGATCCAGTTAGAGATTCCCTTCAAGGCCCCACCCGTCCAGTACCGAATCTTCTGCCAGAGGCCCGCCTCCTCGTAGCCCTTCGCGGCGACGAGCGGGGCGGTCCCGGCGCTGCGGCCGTCCACGAGCACCTCGACCGTCCCGAGCTTCTTGCCGGCCTCCGCCGACGGCGGGGCCTCCTTCTCGGTCCGTACCCGGCGCTCGACCTTCAGGCCGGGCCCGGCGAGGCCCGATATTGTCTTCGCGGCGACGAGCCGTACGGACTCTTCTCGGCGGTACGGGAGCTGGAGCTTCTTGAAGGGGTCGTCCATCTTAACGAACGATTTCTCCCCGAAGTCCCCGAAGGCGTACTCCAGGGCCGTCCGGGAGGCCTCGAAGCGGTAGAGGTCTTCGGCGGCGCCCAGCACCACGGCGACGTAGGACTCGTCGTCCGTCTCGGCGGCGGAGATTAGGGACGGTCCGGCCGCGGGCGAGGTGCCCGTCTTGACGCCGATGGCGGCGTCGTAGTCGTAGCCCGAGTTTGGGGCGACGAGGAGGTTGGTGGTGTCGAGCGGTATCTCCCTGTCCTGGGTGGTAATGGTGATCTGGGCCTTGCCCACGATCTCGCGGAACTCTGGGTACTTCAGGGCCTCGCGCGTGATCTCCGCCAGGTCCCTGGCGCTGGAATAGTGGCCGCGGACGTCGAGGCCTGCCGGGTTCTCGAAGTGGGTGTTCTCCAGGCCCATCTCTTTGGCCTTGTCGTTCATCTTGCCGACGAACTCCTCCACGCTGCCGCCGCCGAGGTGCTCCGCGAGCGCGTACACCGCGTCGGTACCGGAGGGGACGAGGACGGCCTCGAGAAGCTCCCGGAGGCTCACGCGGTCGTAAGGGTAGAGGCCCGCGGCGCTGTACAGGCCCCCGGCGTAGGAGGCGGCGTTCTCGGAGACGGTCACCTCCTTGTCGAGCTTCGCCCCGCCATCAAGCGCGACGAGGGCGACCATGACCTTGGTGGTTGAGGCTGTGGGGACCCGCTTGTCCGGGTCCTTGCCGGCGAGGTAGAGGCCGGTCTCCCGGTCCACCACCGCCCACGACACGGCGTCGAGCTTCGGGGCGCCGGGCGGGTTGGAGAGGCCGTTCTTCTGGGCGTCGGCCCGGTCGGGGGCGGGAAAGACCAGGAAGGCGAGGGAGAAGAGGATCAGCGTCACGATCCCATGCGCGCGGCACGTCCTCAGTCTCAACCGTTACCTCCCATTTTGTGCGCCTCTATTCCCGACCGTCCCCCCCAGGCGGGCCGCCCGCGGCGGCCGGGATCATTTTGCACCAGGGGGCCGGGCCGTTCCACCCCGGCGGGGCTGCCCGCCGAAGATCGAAACCATCAGGGCGGAGACAACCGCGCCCGAGATCGGGTGCGCCGCCAGCGTGAACCGTGCTACCCGGTACAGAAGACGAGTGTACCGCCCCGGCCCACAGTACGCGGTCGGTACGGCCGCCATCCGGAAGGAGTTCCTCTGCGTACGGTCGTGTGCCGTACCCCGCGGGCCCGCTGGAAGGGTCACCCGGAGAGGAGGAGGCCAAGAGAAAGATCTGCGCTTCTCTGTTGTTGGCCGTGTTGGTGGCGCTTGCCCTCGTCCCGGTGGCGTTCGCGCGGGCCGGGGGCGGTGAGTTCGGGGCCCCGCTCGACGGCCCGGGGGCGGAGGCGCCGAGCTTGAGGTGAGGGGCGCGCAGCGGAGGCCAGGAGCGGGTCGGACGGCCGGAAGCCGAACCTGTCCCGCCCCCAGCACATCCTCGGCAGGCCGCAGGCCGTCAGCGAGTGCCCGGGCCTCGCCGCCGACACGGCCTCGTAAGCGTCACCGAGGGTGCGCCGTTCTACGGGCCGATCCCGGCCTCCTTCACGACCCGCGGCGACGCGAACCCCGCGGCGACGCGAACCCGGCGAGCGGCGCCCTGGACCGCTTCCCGGTCTCCAACGGAGAGGGAGAACTCCGCTTCTCACGAAGGTTCCGCGTCTCGCCCGAGGTGGCCGGGAACCTCGGCAACTTCGCCGTCGTGCAGCACGGCGTGGACCTGAACGATAACGGCGTTTACGGCAACGTCTTCGAGGTGTCGATGCCCGCCACGTACGGCAAGATCGTCGCCGAGTAACTCGCAAACGGGGGCAGAGGGTCCGCGGCGGGGCCGGTCAATCCTCGAACATCTCCTGCCCCATCTGGTCGACCTTGCCCTTGGCATGCTCTGTCATGTCGCCCTCGGCGCCGGTGTCCTCGGTCATCGCCTGGGCCATCTCCCCG
>CADCUZ010000005.1 GCA_902806015.1 uncultured Rubrobacteraceae bacterium | reverse complement strand
GCGCGTGTTCGGCGAGGCACTCCCCCGCGGGCGTGGCCCGAAGGGGCCGCCCGCGCGTGAGCAACGCCACCCCGAAACGTTCTTCCAGCGCGTGCAGGTGGTTGGAGACCGCCGGCTGCGTCATGCCCAGCTTCCTGCCCGCCGCCGAGAGCGAACCACACTTCAGTATGCAAAGGTAGACGCGCAACCCGTGTATGCTCAGGCCCATCGGCGCAATCTATCACAGAAAAGTTATAGGCACGATAAGTATTGTTACGAGAGACCCAAAGGGCGTTGTCCGGGTGTTCCCCGTCGGGACCGGGCGTCGGAGGGTCACGCCCCGGGTTTCGCGGCCGGTGGGCGCGCGGGCCCTTCGGTTGCCCGTTGGGCGGCGTCGGTGCTACATTCCGCCCGTAGGTTTTCTGTGGGAAGGGGACGGGGTGCGGACCATCGACTGGGCCGACGGGAGGATCCGGATCATCGACCAGACGCGCCTGCCGGCGGAGGAGGCGATCATCTCCTTGGAGAGCGTGGAGGAGGTCGCCGAGGCCATCTCGTCCCTGCGGGTACGCGGGGCCCCGGCGCTCGGGGTAGCGGGGGCGCTCGGGGTCGCCCTGGCGGCGAGGCTGGCGCAGGAGAGCGGCGAGGACGTGGACGAGGCCATCTCCCGGGCGGCGTCCCTGCTCGCCTCCACCCGTCCCACCGCCGTGAACCTCAAGTGGGGCATAGACCGGATCAAGGGGAGCTACGAGCCCACCAGGCCCGGGGCGGTGGACGAGCTGGTCGAAAGGGCCCGGGCGATGGTTGCCGAGGACGAGAAGATAAACCGCCTCATCGGCGAGGTGGGGGCGGACCTCCTCTCCGAGGGGTCTCGCGTGCTGACGCATTGCAACGCCGGTGCCCTGGCCTGCGTGGCGCACGGCACGGCCCTCAGCATCGTCGAGGTCGGCCACGAGCGCGGCCTGATCTCGGGCGTTACGGCCACGGAGACCCGTCCCTTGTTGCAGGGATCTCGCCTCACCGCCTGGGAACTCGGACGCATGGGCATCGAGCACCGGGTAACGATCGACTCGGGTGCCGCCGGCTTGATCGCCTCGGGCGAGATCGACGTCGTTATAACCGGCGCCGACCGCGTGGCCGCGAACGGCGACGTGGCCAACAAGGTGGGCACCTATGCGCTCGCGCTCGCCGCCCACGCGAACGGCGTGCCGTTCGTCGTGGCGGCGCCCCTGTCCACCATAGACCTGGACACGCCGGACGGGAACTCCATCCCCATCGAGCAGAGATCCGCCTCCGAGGTGCTCGAGGTCAACGGTACAAGGGTCGCACCCGAAGGCACGCAGGCCTACAACCCGGCCTTCGACGTCACGCCCGCAAGCCTCGTCACCGCCATCGTTACCGAGGTCGGCACGATCCGTCCCGGCGAGGACGACCTGCGGGACCTGGTGGAGTCCGCGCGGGAGACCCCGGGAGGCGGTCCGTCGGTCGGCGTGCGACCTTGACCTCTTCTCCCGCCCGCCCGACGTCACCGGCCGGCCTGGGGGCGCCGGTCGCGTCTCCCGTAGCCTCCGTCGCCGGGGCGGAGGGCCGGTGAGGGCCCGCGAAGACAGCAGGAGGGGCATGGTAGACGTAGGCATCATCACCGGATCGGGCACCTACGAGCTTCCCGGGGAACGGGAGACGCGCGTCGTGGAGAACCGCTTCGGCGAGGTGGAGGTGTCGCTCTTCTCCGCCGGGCCGTGGACCGTCGGTAGCATCTCTCGCCACCAGAAGAACCATCGGCACCTGCCCCACACGATCCCCCATCAGGCGAACCTCACGGCCCTGAGCGAACTCGGGGCGCGGGCGGTTCTCGCGACGACGGTCGTGGGTGCGGTAGACCCCGGCGTACGTCTGGGACGGCCTGTGCTGTTCGATGACCTTTTCTTTCCGACCAACCTCCTGCCCAACGGCGCCGAGTGCACCATCTTCACCGAGCCCGGCGACCCGATACGGGGACACCTTATCTGGGACGAACCCTTTGCTCCACGCCTTCGGCGGAAGCTGGAGCTCGCGACCGAGGATTTGGGGCTGGAGGCCGCCGTCGGCGGTGTCTACGGGCACACGAACGGCCCGCGGTTCGAGAGCCGGGCGGAGGTTCGCTGGCTGGCCACGGCGGGGGTAACGGCCGTGAGCCAGACGTGCGGTCCCGAGGCGGTCCTTGCCGGCGAACTGGAGCTCCCCTACGCGCTGGTGGGCTTCCCGGTGAACTACGCGACCGGTATCTCGCACTCCCGTAGGGAGGACCTGGACGGGCTACTCGCGCTCTCGACCGAAGTACTTCCCCGGGTCGTACTCCGGACGTTAGAGATGTTGGAAGAGGAGGATCTGACCTTCGACCACGGATACGTCTATCGGGTCGAGGGAGGAGTAGGCCTGCGCAAGGGCTGATCTATACGCCCGCCCTCGGATCGAGAGGGAGCGGTGGCCTGAAGCCGTGGCGGAACGCATGGCGGCCCACGAACAATCCATCGACTATTCTCCAGCCGGGCAGCAACGAGGAAGGTGCGAGTATGCAGCGTCCGAGATTCGAGCCAGGGACGATCAAAGAACGACAACAACTGGCGTGGGCTTCCGGCGACTACACGATGTTCGGGGCGGCGTTTCTAATCATCAGCGAGCTTCTCTGCGAGGCCGTCGACCTCCGCCCCGGACAGACGGTTCTCGACGTGGCGACCGGCAGCGGCAACACGGCGCTGGCCGCCGCCCGCCGCTTCGGAGAGACGACCGGCATCGACTACGTCCCGGCCCTGCTGGAGCGGGGGCGGGAGCGGGCCGCCGCCGAACGGCTGGAAGCCTATTTCCGGGAGGGCGACGCGGAGAACATTCCTCTTCCTGACGCTTCTTTCGACGTCGTGCTCTCGACGGTCGGGGTGATGTTCGCGCCGGACCAGGAAAAGGCTGCGAGCGAGTTGCTCCGGGTCTGCCGTCCAGGGGGGAAGATCGGCCTTGCGAATTGGACACCGGATGGTTTCGCCGGGGAGCTGGGAAGCCTTTTCGGTAAGTACCTACCCTTCTCTCCCGGCCTGAAGCCGCCCGTCCTCTGGGGCACCGAAGAGCGACTGCGGGAGCTTTTGGGCGGTGGCGCTAAGGATCTGCGGATCGCCCGTCGTAGCTTCGTATTTCGCTATTGCTCGGTGCGGCACTATCTGGAGGTCCTTGAGACCCAGCTGGGTCCCACCCGGGAGACTTTCCTGGCGCTCGACCCGGTGAGGCGGGAGAACCTAGTGGGCGAGCTAGTGGACCTCATAGGCCGCTCCAACCGATCGGGCGACGAGACGATGGTGGTGCCGAGCGACTACCTCGAGGTGGTGGTGACCCGGCTTTGAATACCTGGTCTTTCCGCAAAGGGCGTCCGATCGGTGGCCTGGCATCGCTCTTCGAGCGGGATAGGGATGATCCGGCGACCTCCCCGAAACGTTAAGACAATAGCAAGATCTGTCGCCACGAAATGTGT
>CADCUZ010000004.1 GCA_902806015.1 uncultured Rubrobacteraceae bacterium | reverse complement strand
ACAGGGTGGGGGGGCTTCTGTGGGGGGTCTTTTCCGAAAGGGAGGCGGTGCAGCGGCGGATAGACGGGGCCGGCGCGCTAGGGCCGGTCTTGTACGTCGTTTTTCTGGTAGTTCAGGCCGTGGTTGCGCCCCTTCCCGCCCCGGCGGTTGCGATGGCGGGCGGGTACAGCTTTGGGGTCGTGGAAGGGTTCTTGCTGACGTGGTTGGGCTGCCTGATCGGGGGCGTCATCTCCTTCGGAATCTCCCGCCTTTTCGGGCGGGACTTTGTGGCCGGAAGCGCGCGGGCCGCGCGCCTGGACCGCTACGTGGAGGAGCACGGGGCGGTCTTGATCTTTATCCTGCGGCTCATCCCTCTAATTTCCTTCGACGCCATCAGCTACGCGGCCGGTCTAAGCGGTATCCGCTTCCGGAGCTTTTTCGCGGCGACCGCCCTCGGGATGCTTCCCGGCACGTTCGCGTTCGTCTATTTCGGCGGTTCCCCGACGGGGTTCGGGAGGTGGGCCATCCTGGTTGGCCTGGCCGTGCTGGCTTGCAGCGCTTACCTCTACCAGAGGCGGTTCTTCGGGCTTCGCGGCCGCGTCCGCTAGCGGGACGGGGTGGAAGAGGGAGGGATGTGCCCATATCATGTCGTGTTCGTGGGCCTCCTGAAGAAGTTAGTGATCCTAGCCGGCGCGCTGCTCCTGCTCGGGCCGGCGTGGGCCTGCTCCGGCGATACCGCGACGAACGAACAGGACAAAAAGCGCGGCAACCCCGACCAGGAGGCGGGGAATGTCCGACCGGGGAGAGACGGCGCGCCCAAGCTTTTAGACTCCGAGGAGGACGACGGAGGGATCGGCGAGAGGGTCCGCCTCGGCGGCGTCTCCCTCAGGCTTTTCGATGTCCGGGGCGAGGACATCCTCTATTACGCGCCCGGACCCGGCGCACGCGTCATCTCCAAAGATAGCCCAAGCGGGGCGTTCTTGGCGGTGGACTTCGTGGTCGCCAACGATTCGAGGTCCCCGTTGACCGTCCGTCCGGCGGCCTCGCTGGAGGACACCGCCGGAGGGACCTACCGTCCGGAAGGGCCCCTTGAGACCATGCGGCTTCGCGCGGGCCAGAGACGCGCCTCGACCCTGTTCTTCGCGGTGCCAAACGGGACCACGCCCGAGCGCCTCAGGGTGCGCTTGGCCGGCAAGGAGGCGAGCCTGGACCTTCTCTCAAAACGGGCGGATCAGTTCCCGCCGGAAGACTACCTGCGCGTCTACCACCTGTACTTCAGGCAGAAAGCCTACGAGGAGGCCTATGAGATGTACGACACCGCCTCCACGCAGGGCGTCACTCTGGGCGATTGGCTGGCTTTCTATGAACCGCTCTGGGGCAACCGCTACCTGAGGCTCGACTCCTTGACCCGCGTGTTCGTCGGCGCCGACGAGGCCTCCTTCGAGATCGACCGGACCTTCTACGCCGCGGACGGAGAACCGGTGGCGGACCCGGTCCTAAACGCGCCCGTGCTGCAGGACCTGGTCAAGACCGAAGGCGCGTGGAGGTTGGTCATGGGCGACGACCTGGTGGCCGACATCGTCGCCGAAGTCCCCGAGTTCACGCCCCCGCCGAAGGAGCCCGAGCCCGGATCTGAGGGCCAGGAGACCACGGCGCCCGAAACGACCGCACCGGAGATTACCGCGCCGCAGACGACGACGGGCGCAACGACGGGGCCATCCGCCAGCGCCTACGCTTGCACGGACTTCCGCACGCAAGAGGAGGCGCAGCCCTATCTTGCGCCCGGGGATCCTCACGGCCTGGATCCCGACGGAAACGGACGGGCCTGCGAGGCCCTGCCGTGAGCGGACTCGGGCGTACGGTTTGCCGGTCGTTCCGTGACCGCGACGTGGTAGGGGTTTGGGTTTGGATCCACACAACATGTAGGAGCGGGTGCAAGGGCGGGCTTTAGCGAGTACCCTTAGTTCATGCTCTTCGCGACCGGCATGGGCCACACCATTCTCGGCATAGATCCCGGTACGGCGACCATGGGGTGGGGCGTGATCCGGCAAGAAGGCAGCCGGTTGCGCTACGTCCAGCACGGCGCGATCACCACGCCCCCAACCTGGGAGATGCCGCGGCGCTTGGGACGCCTCTTCGACGGTGTTACCCAGATCGTCGAAGGCTACAGGCCAGATACCGTCGCCGTGGAGGAGCTATTCTTCAACACGAACGCAACCACCGCTATCACGGTGGGGCAGGCCAGGGGAGTGGCGCTGCTGGCCGCGTACCGGGCCGGCATCGAGGTCGCTGAGTACACGCCGTTGCAGGTCAAGCAGGCGATCACCTCCTACGGCCGGGCGGACAAGCGCCAGGTGCAGGAGATGGTCCGGGCGTTGCTGAACCTGCGCGAGATTCCGCGCCCCGACGACGCCGCCGACGGCCTCGCCATCGCCATCACGCACGCCTTTTCTAGCCGGATGCCAGAGAAGGTGGGGGTGGGGAAATAGCGTGTCGTGCGGGATAATTAGCCGATGATTTACAGGCTTCGTGGAACGCTGGTAGAGAAGGATGCGGAGGGCGTCGTCGTGGACGTCGGTGGCGTCGGGTACCGGGCCTCGGCGTCGCAGGGGACCTTGCGGGCGCTGCCCTCCCTCGGCGAGGAGTGCGTGATACACATCCGTATGGTGGTGCGGGAGGACGCGATGCTGTTGTTCGGGTTCGCCGCGCCCGAGGAGCGATCGGCGTTCGACGCGCTGACGGCTGTGAGCAAGGTCGGGCCGAAGCTCGCGCTCTCGGTGTTGTCCACCATGACGCCGCCGGAGGTGTCCGAGGCCGTTGCCAGGGGCGACGTGGTTAAGCTCGCCTCGGTGCCGGGCCTCGGGAAAAAGACGGCGGAGCGACTGGTGCTGGAGCTCCGGGGCAAGGACCTCGCATCCTTGGGGCCCGAGCCGGCCCTGTCCGGTGGCGGCGGGGGGAGCGGACCGTTTATCGAGGCCCGGGACGCGCTGGCCGCGCTGGGGTACAGGCTGGAGGAAGCGGAAAAGGCGCTCAACGAGGTGCCGCCGCAGAGCTCGGTCGAGAAGTACATAAAGGAGGCGTTACGGCGAATAGGGAGCAGGCGGTAGGCGTGGAGGAGATGGACGACTTCACCTTGCGCGGAGAGGGCGAAGACGGGTTGCCGGAGGACATAACCGGGGCGGCGGGCCTCATCGGGCAGCCGGAGGAGCATGCGCTCGATCCCGAGGCATTCGCCGAAGACGATGAGCCGCAGCTGCGGCCGGGATCGCTCGACGAGTTTGTGGGCCAGGAGGCGCTGAAGAAGAACCTCAGGATCTTCGTGCAGGCCGCCAAGCAGCGCGGCGAGCCGCTGGACCACGTGTTGCTGGCAGGCCCTCCGGGGCTCGGCAAGACCTCGCTATGCCGCATCCTCGCGGGGGAGATGGGCGTCAATCTACACACGACCAGCGGCCCGAGCCTGGAGCGGGCCGGGGACATGGCCGCCATCCTGACCAACCTCGAAGAGGGCGACTTCCTGTTCATAGACGAAATTCACCGCCTCAACCGTCAGATCGAGGAGGTCC
>CADCUZ010000003.1 GCA_902806015.1 uncultured Rubrobacteraceae bacterium | reverse complement strand
ACTCCCAGTTGACCAGCACAACGGCGAGCAGGGCGAGGGGAAGGCTGGCAAACGCCGTCTCCTTGGTCAGTACGCAAACCCCCAGAAGCAGCCCCGAGAGAAAAGGCAGCGCGGGAGAAGAACTACCCCTCTTAATGGCCGCAAGGAGGGCCAGAAGCGCCAACAAGTTAAACGTCAGCAGCAAGGCGTCTATGTTGAGCACGAACGTAGATTGCACGTTGAAGCCGAAGAGGGTGAGGAGCGCGGCGGCAAGCAGTCCTGCGAGCGGGCTCGAGAGGCGCTTCGCCAGGAAGTAGGCCAGCAGCGGGTTGAAAAGCGCCAGCAGGCGCATCGCCCACACCAAGCTCTCCGTGTCGCGCCCGAAGATAAGTATCAGGGAGCCGATCAGGGCCGGGAGGACGGGACCATGCCCGCCGTTGTAGTTCGAGATGCCGGCCAAGCTGTCGAGGCCGCCACCGGAGACGAGCTCTGAGCCGGCGAAGAGGTAGCGGGGGGCGTCCTTACCCATGACCGTCCAGGAGTGGTGCCCGAACCACAAGAGCGGCGGCACGGAAAGGATTGCGATAAGCGGGATGACCGCCAGATCCACCCAACCAACAGAGGACGATTCGGTCTCGGCCAACCGGAGTCTCGAAGCCCTTCTCATCCCCGGACGCAGACCGGCCTCCTCCCTTGTCCGGGAACCGTACGCTCGACTATCCCTGTCGCGCCGCTTTGCCCGCTTTCGGATCATTTTGCAGCCCTCAGAGTTCCCTTGCAATCGGCCGGACGACCGTGACGTGCCCCCAGCACGTCACAGCCGATACGGCACGGGGCGGCTCAAGAATCGGTCCCTCTCACCCCAGATCAAGAGCGCCGGAGCCGTCATTTTTGCCAGTAGCGCCCGCGTCTTTCGCAGGTTGCGGGGGAGGGTGCGCTGTCTCACCGGCACGAGCATGCCATAGAGGCACCGGACCAACTCCAGAAATTTCACATCGGAGAGGGTGTCTCACATGCGGTCCACGTCGAAGACCGCCAGGGAACGTTCACCGACGGCCTGCTCTTTACCATGGACCCCATTATTCCAGCGAGGTTACGCCCCTCGGTCCGCCGGCGATCGTAGGTAATCTCCCTCCAGCAGAACGCGTAATCTTATCCCAAGGTTTGTACCGAGAGCATGATGCCATCGTAACACCTCAAATCTAGTATCAGGGTGCCTCTGCACCTTGTCGACCTGCGGGAGACGTTTTTGAGACACCATTTGAACCGAGTCTAAAGAGATTCTTGTAAGATAAGTGATAGGCAGGATAGCGACTAGGCCCAGTGCTCGTGGCCTGGACCAAACGGGAGGTGCGGGATTTCATGTTCTCTGGGTTGATGCCCGCGATGGTCACGCCCTTCGACGAGAGGGGGGAGCTGGATTTCGGGGCCACCGAAGCCGTGGTCGAACGCTTCATAGAGGCCGGCGTGAGCGGTATCTCGCCGTTGGGTAGCACCGGCGAGGCCACCCACCTTACCTTCGAAGAGCGCAAACGCTTCGCCGAAGAGGTCGTACGGATCGTCGGGGGCAGGGTACCACTCGTGGTCGGGGTCGGCACGAGCGGCACACGCGAGACTGTCGAGCTTGCCCGCCACGCGGAGGGAGCGGGCGCAGACGCTGCTCTCGTCGTCTCACCTTCCTATTGGAAGGTGGGAGAGGAGGCCCTGTTCCGGCACTTCGCGACCGTGGCCGAGTCGGTAGGCATCCCGGTCGTGGTATACAACCTCCCTATGCTTACCGGCGTGGACCTCTCGCCCGCCCTGATCGCGCGGATAGCCGACGAGTGTCCTAACGTGAACGGGCTGAAAGACACCGTCACCGAGTATTTCCATACCGTGGGCGTGCTGCGCGAGGTAAAGCGCGTGAGAACCGACTTCGCGGTGCTATCGGGCTGGGAAGATCTGATCCTGCCCTGCCTGCTAGCCGGGGCCGACGGCTCTATATGCGCCTTCGCCAACGTCGCCCCCGAGCTGTTCGTAAACTTGGTGCGTGCCACGCGAGATGGCGACCTCGAAAGGGCGGCGGAGTTGCATCGGCGGGTACTCTCCCTGGTGACCCTCGGCGCGTACAGCGACCCTCCCATTAGCGCCATAAAGTTGGCGATGCACAAGCTCGGCATCCCCATCTCCCCGGCAGTGCGCGGGCCCGCGATGCCCGTCCCGGAGGGGGCACACGAGAAGATCGAGGACGTGCTACGCGACGTAGGCATGTTGCCGGTGCGGGACGCTACCTAACACTACCGACTTTGGATCAGTTAGTCCTGGTTCGAATCCAGGTTCAGCAGCTCCTTGCCGCATGACATCGCAGGAAAGAGGCGAAGCCAACAACTCTCGGTCCGCAGAAAGGACCTCACGGACCTTCGTGTAGTTCATCATCTGTCTGAGACGGTATGGTTAGGCGGCACCCTCATTGTACTTCGCCGGATAGCAGGGCGCGAAAGCGCAAGTTAGGCTGCGTAGTAACTCGAAAGGGAGATAACGGCGTCTTTAAAAGTCCGGTACCACGATGTGGCACCGCTGGATGTTTCGACCGGGAGGAGCCACAGTGCCGGAGCGATACGATGCCTGAGGTAGTGACGGCCGGGGAGACCATGATCCTGGGCGTGCCAGCCATGCCGGGACGCCTCAGGCACGCCGCGGCCCTGGAGCTCAAGATCGGCGGGGCCGAGTCCAACGTAGCCATCGCCCTCTCCCGCCTTGGTTTGTCGGCGGGTTGGGTCGGCTACCTGAGCGCGGACGAACCTGGCCAGACCGTACTCGATCGCATCCGTGGCGAGGGGGTCGACACCTCGCGGGTGCAACGTCTAAAAGGGGCGCTCACGGGGCTCTACCTACGCGAGAAGGTGGGCGCCGAGGTACGGGTCTACTACTACCGGCAGGGCTCGGCCGCCTCGAAGATGGCCCCCGAAGCTTTCGACCCCGACTACCTATCGGGAGCGGCGTTTCTCCACCTCACCGGCGTCACCCCCGCCCTCTCCGCCGACTGCCGCGCCTTCGTTCTTTGGGCTGCCCAACGGGCCCGCGCGAGCGGGGTGCGGGTGAGCTTCGACGTGAACTACCGCTCCAAGCTCTGGTCTGCGGCGGAGGCGAAGGGGTTTACGGAGGAAATGCTGGCCTTGGTGGATCTGCTGTTCGTCGGCGACCAGGAGGCCCAGGCGCTCTGGGGGCGGGCCGACGAGGAGTTTGTGCGAGAGCTTGCCGACGGGCAGGGGCCGCAAGAGGTAGTACTTAAGATGGGAAAGAGAGGAAGTCAGGTCCTCGTCGAGGGCGAGATCCTGCAGCAACCTGCCTTCCCGGCGGTGGAAGTGGACCCCATCGGGGCGGGAGATGCCTTCGACGCAGGGTACCTCGCCGGGCACCTGTGGGGCCTTACGCCGGAGGAGCGCCTGCGCGCGGCGAACGCTATGGGGGCCCTCAGCGTCGCCACCCTGGGAGATTACGAGGGCCTACCGGGCAAGGATGAGTTGCAAGACTTTATCGGAGGCCGCAGAGCGTTGGGTAGATGAGACGATCGGCTATGGTTGTAGGCACGAGGGTTGGGCGGCCGCCCTTTGGGCGAAAGGAGCCGGGATGCAGGCTATAGAAGGTGTGTACGTAGCCAACGTCACGCCGTTCAAAGAAGACCCTTCTTACGCGTTAGACGTCGATGCCTACCTGGAGCACGTCTCCTGGCTGGCCGAGAGCGGCGTGGCGGGCATAGTGCCTTTCGGCACCAACGGCGAGGGCTCATCGGTGACGATGGACGAGAAGTTGATGGTCCTGGAAGCCCTCTTCGCTAGAAGGTTTTCTATCGAGATCCTCCCGACAGTGATGGCGGGCAACCTGCCGGACACCCTGAAGATGCTCTACTTCCTGGAGCAGTACCCGGCGACGGCGGTCTTGATCCTGCCGCCTTACTACGCAAAGCCGGTTTCCAACGAGGGTTTGAAACTCTTCTACGAACCCGCGATAGCCGCCACCCGCCACCCCGTTATCGTCTACCACATCCCCAAGTACGCCGTAGCAGTTCCGACGGAGGTGGTGGCCGAACTCCCCGTCTGGGGGGCCAAGGACTCCGGGGGCGAACCCGGCTACGCCGAGGCGCTGCTTTCGGCGGGCAAGGGCGTACTCCTGGGGAGCGAGGACGACCTCTGGGGGCGGCTGAACCTGGGGGCCCAGGGGGCGATCAGCGCGCTGGCGAACTTCATTCCCGAGCAGATAGTCGAGATCTACCGGAAGGTCAAGGCCGCAGAAATGGAAGAAGGCAAGGCCCTCTCCGAGCGGCTCAAGCGGGTACGGGCAGGAACCAAGGAGTATACCTCCGCCGCGGTGCTCAAGAAGCTGGCCCAAGCCCGCCACGGCGTCTCCATGGGCACGGTGCGCCCGCCGCTGACCCCCGCCCCCGCCGACTACGACCCCAACCCCACCCTCCAACTTGCCGAGGCGGCTCGCATATAGAGTTGTGCCCCGCCAGTACGGTGAACCGGAAATGGTGGTTCTTATGCTGGTCGCCCTGGTCCGCCCCGGCTGTTCGTCCCGGCGCTCGAGCTCGCTACAGTACGAGGTCGATCAAGTAAGGACCCTGGGAGCGTAGCCCGGCATCCAGCTGACGGTCAAACTCCTCCACCGTCGCGGCGCGCCCCGCCTCCACGCCCATACTACGTGCCATGGCGACCCAATCGAGCGCCGGGCGGTCGAGTTCCATCATGTCGTGAGCCTTTCGGCCGGCGCTGCCGGCGCCCACGTTCGCCAACTCCCCCTTGAGGATCGCGTAGGATCGGTTGTCGAGGATAACGGTGGTGACGTCGAGCCCTTCACGCGCCTGGGTCCACAGGGCTTGCACCGTGTACATCGCGCTGCCGTCGGCCTGCAGGCAGACGACCTTCCGGTCCGGGCACGCAATCGACGCCCCGGTGGCGAGCGGCAGACCTATACCGATCGCGCCGCCGGTGATCTGGAGATAGTCGTGGGGGGCCGCGCCTCGCGTCCGCGAGAGGAACGCGGACGCGCCCGTGAGCGCTTCGTCCACGACGATCGCGCCCTCCGGCAACAATGCCGCAACCGCAGCGGCGGCCGTCTCGAAGCTGGCCGGGCCGCCACCCCGGGACGGCGTCTCCAACGTTTGGAGGGGCGCCCCTTGCCGGGCATCGAGTTCTTCGGCGAGGGCCTCGAGTGCCCCCACGACGTCCTCCCCAGGGGTGGCGAGCGTGCGGACCTCGCACTGCTGTGGGCTCAACTCGCTCGGCTTGCCGGGGTAAGCGAAAAACGCGACCGGCGCGCTCGCACCGACGAGGAGCAGACGTCTCGTGCCGGCGAGGGTCGCAAGTGCTTCGTCCACGGGGTAGGGTAGGAACTCGGCGGCAACCCGGCCAGCCCCGCGCTCGACGCGTGCGTTGTGGGTCTGGGCAAGAAGCCGCGCTCCCGTGCTCGCAGCGATCCGGCCAGCCAACGTCAAGCCCGGTTCGCGCAGCGCGGGACCGCTTAGGAACAAAACCGTAGGCTCACCAGAACGCAGGGCCCGTGCGGCAGCGCCGATCGCCTCGGGCGCCACCGCGGCGCGCGCCTCGAGGGGTGGAAGCGGCACCGACCCGCCGGCTTCTTCCCAGGAGGCGTCGGCGGGCAGTATCAGCGTCGCGATCCTCCCCGGCGGCGCTAGCGCCGCGGCCACGGCCGCCGCGCCGTCGCGGGCGACCGAGCGACTGTTAGTTGAGGTCCTTACCCAGTGCGAGAAGGGCCGCGCCACCCCCTCCACGTCGGAGGTGAGCGGCGCGTCGTACTCTTTGTGGTAGGTTGCGTGGTCACCGACGATGTTGACCATCGGTGTGTTGGCGCGGCGAGCGTTGTGCACGTTGGCGAGGCCGTTGGCGAGCCCGGGACCCAGATGCAGCAGGGTTGAGGCAGGTTTCTCCGCCATTCGCGCGTAGCCGTCGGCCGCGCCGGTCACCACGCCCTCGGCCAACCCGAGCACGCAGCGCAAGCCCTCGACCCGGTCGAGGGCCGCTACGAAGTGCATCTCTGAGGTGCCGGGGTTGGCGAAGCAGACCCCGACCCCGGCGCCGGTCAACGTCCTGACCAGGCTTTCCGCACCGTTCATCCATTTGTTCCTTCCCTCGCGCGCTTGCCGAGGAAGCATACCAACCTTCGCAGGGCTCATGCCACAGGCACGCCCGCAGCGGCGCCACGGGAATGCTGCGTCGGGGTGGACGGGGTAGAAGGTCCATAAGTCGAAGTCCTTGATGCCGTTACGGCCGTCTAGAGTATGGAAAGCGGGGCGCCCCGCCCCGGCAGGGCGTCAACGGCGACGACCCGATCCGCCAGCATATGGTGGCTGGTTTCCGCTCAAAGAGATCCCCGCAGTCCAGCCGGCCGGCACGACCCTCCGAGGCCTCATTGCACCACGTCCACCCGCCGCATAGGGGCGGCAAGTCAAACGAGGGGTGGATCTCAAAGAAGCCGGCAGAAATCCGCGAGGCGCTCCTCCGCCCAGAAGCGCCTCCCCTTATCGGCCGAAACGAAGGCGACGTGCCCGCCGTGCGGTGGCATCGCCTTCGCGACGTAAGGGTTATCCGTGGCCCCCGGACGCAACAGGGGCCCGCAGGGTACGAGGGGGTCGTCCCGGGCGTGGATGATGAGGGTCGGCACCCGTATATCCGCGACGAGGGGAAGGGCGCTGGAGCGGGCGTAGTAGTCATCTGCGCTGGCGAAGCCGCCGTGCGGGGCCGTGTAGAGCTCGTCGAAGTCGCGGACCGTGCGCAGCCGGTCGAGCCCCCGGGTATCGTAGAGCCTCGGGTAGAGGTCCTTCTTGCGCTCGACGAGCCGGCGCAGGCCGCTCACGAAAATCCGCTGGTACGCACGATTCGGGGGCCTCCCCAGGTTCCTTACCGTCTCCTCCAGGTCCAACGAAGGCGAGACGGCGCACACGCCCAGAAGCGCCGCCGGGGCTCCCTCGCCCATCTCTCCGGCCATCTTCAGGGCCAGGTTCCCGCCCATCGAAAAGCCCGCGACGACGACGCGCGGGAGGCCGTCGTGCCCTACGAGCTCGCGCGCCACCGCGGCGAGGTCGTCGGACATCCCGCTGTGGTACAGCGTGGCCGTCAGGCCCTCCGTCCCCCCGCAGTTGCGCTGGTTGAGGCGGACCACGTTCGCGCCCGCCCGGTGGGCCAGGCGCGCGGCGCCGAGGACGTAAGGGGCGTCGGCGCTCCCGCCGAGTCCGTGCACGAGTATCGCGGTGACCCGATCGGCTCGGTCCTCGTGCCAGCGGCAGCGGGCGAGGAGGCGCACGCCTGGCTCGACCTCGAATAGGCGCGCCCCGTCCGGGTGGGCACTGCGGCCCCGCGGCCACGCCCAGCGGGCGACCGTCTGGGCGTGGCCGTTGGCGAGCAGGGGATGCGGTCGGAACTGCTCGGCCGAGAGCACACGCGCGGCCTCACGCAGAGGATCTTCTGCGCCCCCACTGGTTGGTCCCCTTCCGCGTCCATCCACGGGTTCCTGTCCTCCTCGGTCGGGCCTTTTCACCGGCGCGCCGGGCACGAGGCCCGACCTTCGGTGCATTGTAAGTAACGCCGAAGTCGGGAGACGAGGCGAGGGGGCGTCGCGGCGGAGAGGGGGCAACGAAACTCCTACCATTCGGCAAAACCATACGTTTCGCGCCCCAAGAGTACAGGATTAAGGAGGAAGGCATCGACCGCACTGATCACACGGGGCTGAAAGGGAAACCGAAGGCCCGCAGAACAATGGGTTATCGTGCGCGCGACCCGCAGTCGGCACCTATGGGCGCGGGCCAGGAACCGTGCCTGCAGACGGTAATGCGGCTTGGTAGCGCCCGCACGGGAGAGCTCGCGAAACGCTTTACGGACGTGCGGACGGTAGCTCTTGAGGTTTCACGGTAATGATCATCGCCAGATCTGCTACCCGGTACCTATACGACGACCAGGGCGCCCTCATACCAGCCTTAAACGTTGCTACCCCGGAGAACGGACCTTTCCTTTACACGACCCGCGCCCTGGCGAAGTGGCGTGAGCCCTAGAAACGGCTTTGCACGCGCATCGAGGCCAGGCCGACCGAGCCCCTGGCAACTGACCGGGGGCGGGCCCCTGCTACCTCTCCGCCCACGCGTCAGTGGCAGCGCTTTTAGTTTTTCGTAGGCTTGAGACGTTTGGCCTCGTCTACGCCCGAGAACCCGTGATGCGTCTCTGTGGCAGCGTCTCCCGTACCCTCTACCCGCGCGTTTCGGTCTGGGCACCTAAGGGCATACAACGAAGGTATCTTTACCAGGTTTCGGGATCTACCGGGTCTCAGGAGGTGTTGGGGTGGGCTTCAACCCAGACGAGGGTCAGCGGTACCTAGAAGGCGTGGGCTTCCCGGCCAGCAAAGAGACGCTGCTCTCGGCCGCGCAGGGCAACGGGGCCCCTAACGAGATGATCGAGATGATCGAGGGGCTGCCCCTGGGCGAGTTCTCCGACTTGGAGGAGTTCATGAACCACCTGAGGTCCGTTCCCAATAGGGACAACTGAGCGACCTCCGAGGATGCTCCGCGGCCGGGGATCCTCGCAAGCCGGCCGCCATCTGGCTTTAGGCGCGGAACGCAGGTTGAAGCGTGAAACACCCACCGATACCCCAAGGAGAGAGGTGAGGCGCGGCGGCATGCCGATGCGCCCGGGGCCCGACGAAATCTACAGCCCTCGGAGAGGCCGTCCGGGGAGATCGCCCTGGTTACCGGAGCGGACGACGGAGAAGGTATCCAAGGAGCTCGTGCGCGGCGGCTACCTCCGCGAGGGGCCTGCCGCCGCCTTGGCGGCGGGGGTGCTAACGGGTGTGGGGGCAAGAGCGCGCCGTCCTCAACCTCAGGGCCATAGGCCCGCGGCTCCGAAGGAGTGACAAGCGGCGGGGCGGAGAGGTGTGCCGGACGAGGCTCCTTGACGAAGTGATGGTCATGGCCGGTGGCTTCTGAGCATCCTAAACCGCTGGACGGTCGCCCTTGCCGCGGTGGTCATGCAGCTCGGGTTCGGTTCGCTCTACGCTTGGAGCGTCCTTAGGCAGCCGCTTTCCGCGCACTACGGCGCGAGCGTCACCGGCGTGAACGTCGCTTTTTTCGTTGCGATCCTCGTGTACGGCATCTCGCTTTTTTGCCGCCGGCTTGTTGCTCAGGCACGTCGGTGCCCGCCCGGTCGGCGTCGCGGGAGCATCCTATTTGGGGTAGGCGTCTTCCTGAGCGGCTTCGCCGGAGGGAGCCTCCCGCTCCTGTACGTAACGTACGGCCTCGTGGCCGCCGTAGGTGGCGGTTTGGGATACATAGTTCCCGTCGCGGTGCTTCCCAAGTGGTTCCCGGGCAGGCCCGGCCTCGCCTACGGCCTGGCGGTGGTCGGCTTCGGCCTCGGCCCCGTGGTAAACGTCCCCCCCATCTCTGCGACCGGCGGACCGTTCCGAACGTTCGCCGTCCTGAGGCTGTCCTACGCCGCCTTGATCTGCGGCGCCGCGTGGTTCGTGAGGAACCCGCCGGAGGATCGCGAGCCCCCGATTCTCGAGAACCGCGAACAAAACCAAGATGGTACGCTAAAGGGGGGCTCGTACCATCTCCGCGGGGCCCTGAGGACGTGGCAGTGGTACGCCCTTTGGGTGGTGTTCTTGTTGAACACGACGGTCGGGCTCGCGACCTACTCCGAGGCCAGGGCGCTGGCCGGTTCGATCGGTGGGGCCAACGTCTTCGCTCGACCGATCTGACCGGCTCCTACGAGCTGGCCCTCTACGCCACGGGAGCGCTGATGCTGGCCGGCGCCGCCATCCCGCTGGCACTCAGGGCGCCTCGGCCTGCTCGTTAACGCCTTGAAAGGTGCGGGACGCGATGCAACGCCGTTCGTGGCCAAGCAGATCCGTAGGGTATCGCTTGCTCTCCATGAGGCGAAACGAAGGCGACCGTACGCGGTTTCGGACGGGCGCTCCTCAATCCAAACCGGGACGGGCAGCCCTGATCAGATCACCACCGGCGCATCGCCGATGACCGCGCCCTCCTTGCCGGGGAGGTATATACGGATCCGGCAACTACCTCCGTGGGGCCTAGGGTGAATGCAGTCGGTGGCAAGGTGCCCCAGTCAACATCTTCTCTACAGCATTCAGTCGGGCTCGAATGAGCAGAGCTTGAGTCCAGCGAGGGCCTCGCAAAAGTAGCCGTCGCCGCGATCAACCACGCCGACGCCACCAGGAGTACATCCGTAACCCATCATTAGTCTCGGGAAGTATTGACTCAAACCCGCTGCACACAGACGATGTCGGTGCGCTCCTGGGGGAACTGGCACGCGAAGGAGGCGGGCTTTTTGCGCAACAGATGGGGCTTGTAGACCCCTTAGTTATGCGGAAAAGGCCTCACATCTTGTGTAAGGTTATAGAGATGAGCTGCGCAATACGGGATTAAGGAAGGATGGCCCAATCGCGTCGCCCCCGATCAGGAGCCAGTCGATGGGCCGCCGGGTCCACCTCGCGCAACCCATCCACGAAGATGCCCTGGCGCTGCTGCGCGAAAACGCGGAGGTCTCGGTCGGCTTCGGGCCCGAGGCGCGCGAGCTGGACGACGCGCTGCTGGCGGAGGTGAACGCGCTCCTGGTGCGGACGAAGCGGCTCGGCGCGGAGGAGATCCAGAAGGCACCCCAGCTGCGGGTGATCGCTCGCCACGGCGTCGGCGTGGATAACGTTGCGGTAGAGGCGGCGACGTGGCGGGGTATACCCGTCCTGATCACCCCGCGAGCCAACCTTCGCTCGGTGGCCGAGCACGTTTTCGCCCTGGCCCTGGCCGTGAGCCGCAACCTCATCCGCGCCGACCGCTACGTGCGCGAAGGGCGCTTTGCCGAGCGGGACTCGCTGGTAGGGCGGGAGCTGTTCGGGGAGACTTTGGGGGTAATCGGGCTCGGACGCATCGGCGAGGAGGTGGCCCGCATGGGTGCCGCGGGCTTCGGCATGCGGGTGCTTGGTTACGACCCGTACCTGGGCGAGACGGCAGTGCGCTCCAAGGGAGTCGAGCCCGTAAGCTCCCTCGACGAGCTGCTCCCCGCCTGCGACTTCGTCAGCGTGCACGTCCCACTCGCGGAGGAAACCCGTGGTCTGCTCGGTGCCCGGGAGTTGGGCCTCATGCGCCCCGGCTCGGTGCTCGTGCAGGCCGCCCGCGGCGGGGTAGTCGAGGAGGGCGCGCTCGTGGAAGCGTTGCGCGATGGCCCTCTCGCCGGGGCCGGCATCGACGTGTTCGGGGAGGAGCCGCCGCCTGCGGACCACCCACTCTTCTCGGTGGAGACCGCAGTCCTGAGCCCGCACACGGCCGCGAGCACGCAGCAGGCGATGCGACGCATGGGGCTGGATGCCACGCGCGGCATCCTGGACATCCTCGGCGGTGCCGATGCGCTGAGGCCACCCGCCGGTGCGCCGTGGCAGACCGTCAACCCGAGCTTCGCGGACGCAGCACAACGAGAAGGAGGAGCCGCAGGCCCAAGCGCTCCAAATTTATGGCTAGGCTGACGTGAACGTCTCGTGCGCGTCTGGTGCCGGAGGGGGATCAGCCTACAGCGAGATGCGAACTTCGGAGAACCTCCCTTCGGCGACGTCCGTGAGTAGGGCCGAAGCTGCGTGTAATACCGGGCGGGTATGTCGTAGGACGCCAAAAGGGGCCTCGTCGCGTGCGAGGAAGGAGCCGCGCCATGGGTGAAGAGGAGCGTTCGTTCGAGATACGCACCCCACTTACCCACTTCGCCCCGCGCCCGAACTTCTTGGAACCTCCTCAAGGCGACATCCCAAAAACAACCCTTCCGAAACCGTTTGGAGATTCTCAGCCACGTGCCAGCCTCCCCAACATTAGACGAATGATCGTCGCGGACACGAACGCTTCTGCGCTGGCGCGCGGCCTCTCGTAGTCCTTGCTCATCCTCCTGTTCTGACCCAACCGAGAGGAAGTCCGCCCCACCAACCAACCATCGACGAGGTAAGGCCACATACCCTCGCGGAGGCATGAGCCTCTGCCAGTACACCTTCTTGCCCTCCTTGGCCCTTCCTCGGCCCAAACCTTCGCCACCTTCTCCGGTATGGGCTTGGGTGGCTTGCGCACGGCCTCCACACTTAAGCCCATACTCTCCTCGGCCCGCCGCTTGCCCCTGCCCTCGTATCCTGCGTCGAGCCACAGCTCCTTCAGGCGCCAAAGCCCGGTCCGCGCCGGCTCCAGTCGGAGCCTCAGGCCATCCTATTCGGGCACCTTGGCGCCGCGGACCTTGGCTTTGAGGATCAACCCTTCGGTGTCCACCAGCAGGTGCCGCTTCCTACCGCGGACCTACTTGTTTCCGTCGTAGCCCCTCTGTTCTCCACCCACTCCGGTGGTGTCGGACGACTGGGAGTCGGTAACACCTGCGCTCCGGAGCGGGTTCCTACCCGAACGGGCCCGTAGCGGCTCACGCAGCGCGGCGTTTGACTGGCGCCGTAAGGGCGAAGGTTAAAGGACGCCCACCCGCCTTGCTTCTTGCACGGCACGCTCGGTGCCGCCCGTCCAGGGTTCGCCGTGGCCGGGCAGGAGCGTCCCGGCCCCCGTGCCCGCCAGGCGGTCGAGCGAGGCCAGCGCTCGCTCGCTGTCGGCCGTCGCCCCCCGCGCGACGATCCTGGGGCCTCGGGTGTCTGTGTAGGGGTCGTGCGTGACCAGCGCGTCGCCCGAGATGACCACGTCGCGCTCGGGCAGGTGGAGCGCGACGTGGCCCAAGGTGTGGCCAGGGGTGAACAGGACAACAGGCGAGCCCGGCACGTCGAGGACCCCTTCGTCCCCGAACCGGCGCACCTCGCGGATAGAGCCCACGCGCGGCGCCCCGGCCCGGATGAAGGAGGCCACGATCGGCAGCGTCTTGCGGCCGAGGTACGGGAGCGGGCTGCGCTCGCTCATGTACAGCCACGGCCGCCGTGTCAGCGATGCGTCGTTCTCGTGGACCCACACCGGGATGCCGAGTTCCACCCTCGCGCGCTCGGCGAAGCCTATGTGGTCGAAGTGGGCGTGCGTGAGCACGAGCGCCTCGACGTCGCCGGGCGCGCGGCCGATCGCGTTCAGGGCTTCCAACAAGGAACGCCAGGAGGCCGGCAGGCCCGCGTCGACCACGGTAAGTCGGCCGCTTTCTTCTATGAGGTACCAGTTGACGAAGTGTTCGCCGAGGCGGTGAACGCCGTCGGCTACGTCGCGGTGTAGCATCGTTGCCTCCTACGGCCATGACTCCTGAGCTGTCGGTTATGTTGGCTGGGTACCAGCCCTGCAGCGCCGTGGTCTCCTAACTTCATGGACCGGACGCCGTGTGGGAGCCGTAGATGGCGCCGTGGCGGTTCAGTTCGATCAGGCGCGTCTGTGATTCGAGCGCGATGCCTTCGCAGGGACCCCACTTGCTCGTGCCGGCGTTGTTGACCCAAACGTCGATGCCGCCGAAGACCGACGCC
This sequence comes from uncultured Rubrobacteraceae bacterium, assembly GCA_902806015.1. Next base: position 4,900 of record CADCUZ010000003.1, on the reverse strand, counting down.
GCAGTGCTTGCCAGCTCGCGCGTTTGGGCAAGGTCGGTAACGTCGGTCGGCACGGCGAGCGCCCGCCCGCCGAGCGCCTCGCAGTCGCGTGCGGCCTGTTCGAGCAGCTCGCGGCGCCAGGCGGCGAGGACCACCCTGGCACCGCGCCGGGCAAAAGCCTGGGCGGTGGCCAGTCGTATACCGCTCGAGGCGCCGGTGATCACCACCGTGGCGTTGCACGGGCTTCTCATAGCGATCCGTCCTTCCTTCTACACTCGGCCGATGCGTTGCCAACTCCGTCAGACGATGTTATCCCGGCGGGACGCACTTCCAAACCTCTGCTCCGGATCTCCGCGGGCGCCTCCCGGCGACTTTGAGGGCCGATTCGCCTGGCGCAGGCTCTCGGGTCCTTCCGTTTGAAGAGTCGTAGGTTGCGAGGGGCGTCGGCGGTGGCCGTTTTTCGGGGGGCGCTTTTGGCACGAGTTGCGCGCAACCGTCGGCGAAGGCAGAATCGGAGGGCGTGAGAGGAGAGCCGATCGATGCCGTCGACCGCCTTTCGGTAAGAACGCGCCCGCCGGGGCTGCCGATCATGCACCAACATTGGGGTTCGCTCCTGTTTCTGCACTGGCCCGTGCCGGCGGAGCTGCTCCGTCCGCTTATACCCGAGCCCCTGGTCGTGGACACCCACGACGGTCTCGCGTGGGTCGGCATCACACCGTTCACTATGTGGGGCGTCAGGCCGGCGTTTACGCCACCGCTGCCGTTCCTGAGCGAGTCCCACGAGCTGAACGTCAGGACGTACGTCCACCTAGACGGTGTGCCGGGGGTTTGGTTCTTTTCCTTGGACGCAAACAACGCGGTCGCCGCCCTCGGGGCACGGGCTGCCTTCCATCTGCCGTACTTCAAAGCTCGCATGAGCATCGAGCGGCGAGACCGCAACATCTGCTTCGCTTCCAGACGCGCCCACCGCCGCGCGGCGTCCGCCGAGTTCGAAGCCGTCTGGACGGTCGGCGAGAGGCTGCCCCGATGCGAGCCGGGTTCGCTGGAGTTCTTCCTGATCGAGCGGTACTGCCTCTATTCCGCCCGCGGAGGCAGGCTCTACCGGGTACGGATTTTTCACAAGCCCTGGCCCCTGCACGCGGCGCGCATGCTGTCGTGCCGTTCGACGATGATCGAAGCGCAGGGGCTGCCGTTACCGGAGGGCGGGCCGCTGCTCCACCAGCAGGGCGAGCCCCTGAGGGTAAGAGTCTGGCCCAAAACCAGGTTACGATAAGGGCACCCTGAGGCGGACCCGCGGACGCACCGCTCAGACTCTCCATCACCATACGAAGGGGCTGTGGACCGGCGCGAGGCGACCCTATTCCATGGAGAGTCCGCCACAGATTCCCGCGCGGGCTCCTTCGAGTCGACGCTACGGTCTTCTGCGCAGGGCGGCCAACAACCCCAGCGCGGTGCCCGCGACCGCCCCCCGCCTCACCACCGGGTGCATCTCCATCCAGTTGTAGGGGCTTCGCGAGAATGCCCGGAAGCCGTCCCTCGCCGTGTCGTGCCCGGGTATCGGATCGTGGAGCAGAGACAACTCGCTGCTGACGCCGCCGACGCCGCTTATCGGGCGGGAGAGGGATATGGCCGCCGTGCGTTCGCTGCTCCAAAGGGGCGGCGTACGGTTTATAACGCTCACGGGCCCAGGCGGGGTGGACAAGCGCCTCGCCCTTGAGCCTGCTGGCGGATTCTCGTGGCAGGTTCCGCCGATGGCCGAGGGGTCGGCAAGCTTCCCATTTCGCACCCCCGTGTTCCGGGCGGTCATCCTGCGAGGGCGCCGCGAGAAACGCAGGAGGTCGTTCGACGTAGAACTCTACAAGAAGTGCAACCGCGTCCAACGGCTTGTGGGCGGTCCCTAAGCAGTTCCGGCGTGTCGTCGCGCTACGAGATGACCGCCGAGAGCCTCCCGGCGATGCTCGCCCTCGCGGCGATACTCCTCCTGTGGCTCTGACTTTGCGAGCAGGCTCTAGCGCGGCAGGAACTTCTCGAACTTCTCCTTGAACGTCTCTGGCGTGGACTCCTTAACCCCCGAGTCGCCCGCTTCGAGCGCGGCGCCTAAAGCCTCCTCCTGCTCGGGTCTGACGTGGGAGAGCGGCATCGGCGGCACGTCGGGGTCGGTGACCGCCTCGAGCACCACGGGCCGGTCGGCGGAGAGGGCCTCATCCCAGGCCCCCGCGAGATCCTCGGGTCTTCCGACACGGATACCTTTCAGACCGAGAAGCTCCGCGTAGCTAGCGTACGGGAAGTCGGGCAACCTCTGCGAGGCGGGGAACAGGGGGTCGCCGGACTCGAAACGCTGCTCCCAGGAAACGAAGGAGAGGTCGCGGTTGTTCAGGACGAGCACCACGAGCCGGGGGTCGTCCCACCGCTCCCAGTGGTTCGTCACGGTGAGGAGCTCCGCGTTGCCGTTCATCTGCATGGCCCCGTCGCCGACTAGGGCTACCACGGGTCGGTCCGGGTGGGCGAGCTTGGCGGCGATCGCGTACGGTACCCCCGACCCCATCGTGGCGAGCCCGCCGGAGAGCGACCACATCGTGCCCCGGCGGAGCTTCACGGCCTGGCACATCCAGCTCACTACGGAGCCCGAGTCACCGGTCAGGATGCAGCCGTCGGGTAGACGCTCGGAGAGCTCCCAGAAGACCCTCATGGGGTTCAAGGGGTCGGCATCCGTCTTAGCGCGCTTCCCGGCGATTCCCCAGTAGCGCCTCACATTGCCCTCGATCTCCTCGCGCCAGGTACGGTCCGTTTTGCGCCTAAGGTGTGGGAGCAGCTCTCTCAAGGTCTCGGCGGAGTCCCCGACGAGGTTGACCTCCATCGGGTAACGGAGGCTCAACATGCGGCCGTCGATGTCGATCTGCACGCCTCTGGCCTGGCCCGGTTGGGGCATGTACTCGGTGTACGGCATGCTGGAGCCGACCATGAGGAGCGTGTCGCACCCCATCATCAGGTCCCAAGAGGGCTCCCGGCCAATCGGGCCAATTCCGCCGGTCACGAACGGCAGATCGTCCGGCACCGCCGCCATGCCCAAGAGCGCCTTGGCCACGCCGGCGCCCAGAGCGTCGGCTACCTCGATCACCTCTTCGGTCGCCCCCAAAGCGCCCGCGCCGACCAAGATGGCGACCCTCTCGCCGAAGTTGAGCACCTCGGCGGCGCGCAGCAGGTCTTCCTCGAGGGGCACCACCCGCGGCTCCGAGTACCCGACCCCCGAGAAGATCGAGCCGTGCGCGTGCGGCGGCTGTTCGACCGCTTCAAGCTCCTGGACGTCGTAGGGCACCACCAGGCAAGTCACCGTCCGCTCGGCCTTGGCGATACGGAACGCCCGGTCGACCAGGTGCCGCGCCTGCGCGGGGTCGGCGAGCACGTGCACGTACTCGTTGGCCACGTCCTTGTACAGCGAGACGAGGTCCACCTCCTGCTGGTAGTCGCCGCCCAAAGACGCCAGAGCCTGCTGACCCACGATCGCCACCACGGGCATGTGGTCCATCTTCGCGTCGTAGAGGCCGTTCAGCAGGTGTATCGCCCCCGGCCCCGAAGTCGCCAGGCACACCCCGACCTCTCCGGTGAACTTGGCGTGGGCGCACGCCATAAGAGACGCCATCTCCTCGTGGCGCACCTGGATCAACTCGGGGTCGTTCCCGGCCCGGTGCAGGGCGCCCATGACGCCGGTAATGCCGTCCCCCGGGTAGCCGAAGATCCTCTTCACCCCCCACGCCGAGAGTCGCTTCACCAGGTAATCGCCGACGGTCTCGCTCATGAGGCCTTCTCCTTCCTTAAGAATCTTTGTCGAGGGAGGAATTCCTCACCCCCTACCGTTGCTGGCACGGGGCATCGTCCTCGTCGTACCCTGCGTTGTTCCGATATACGCGGCATCCGAAACCCCGCCCTCGCGCTCAGAGGAGAGATCAGCACGCCAGCTACGCTAGCCCCGTCATGCGAGTCGTCCCAGGCGATTGGCTCCGGATGGGGCGAGAGGTCGTAGCCGGTGAAGTCCAGTGACTCTGACTTTGCGAACAGTCTCTAGCTCGCAGGACGGCAAGCCCCCGAGGCGGCACTCGACCGAGACTCATCTATAAGAGGCTAGAAGCCCATACAGGCCGCAGAACCTTGCATCGCGCCCCTTCCGTTGTCACCCCCCTTCTTTTACGTCTTCTATGGTGGGTGCACCGACGTGGGCGTTGCGGGCGGCACCCAAACCTGCGATCAACAGACACACCGTAACCGCAACCCGCAACGCCAGCGGCACCCGCCTAATTCACCGAAGCTCATAGACGCAGAGGTGTTCTAAGAAGTTCAGCTTAGGGATGCGGAGCGCTCCAGGGTAAGGAGGGTTATGTCGTCCTCCTGCTCCCAGCCCTCCCCTACGAAGGAGTAAAGTTCCTCCAAGAGAAAGTCTCCTAGCGACCTCTCCTCCTCACCATGCTCGCCGACGAGTGCACGCAGCCTAGGGAAACCGAACATCTCACCCTTAGGCTCGTGTGCCTCTACCAACCCGTCGCTGTAGAACAGGACGCTCTCGCCGCCCTTTAGCACGATCTCATCCTCCTCGTAGCCCATCCCTGGCAAAAGCCCAAGGGGCATACCCCTGGCCCTCAGTTCCTTTGCCCCGCCAACGTTACGGCGCCAGTAAGGGAGGTCGTGTCCTGCGTTGGCGTAGACCAGCCGTCCGTTGTTGGGCTCGAGGACGGCGTAGAAGCAGGTGACGAACATGTTGGGTGGGATGTCGGTGACCAGTAGATCGTTGACCTGCTCAAGTACCTCCCCCGGCGAGTTGGAGGCTCGGGCTACTGCCCTGAGCATGCTGCGGGTGCTGGACATTACTAGGGCAGCAGGCACGCCCTTGCCCGTTGCATCTCCCACGACCAGTCCCAGTCGGTCCTCC
>CADCUZ010000002.1 GCA_902806015.1 uncultured Rubrobacteraceae bacterium | reverse complement strand
CCGACCTTAGTGAAGTGCAGCTCTATGGAGGAGGCCGCCTCCGCACCCGGCCTCCATGATCCGCATCCCGGCCCGGGTCACCTCGGGCCCGATGCCGTCCCCGCCTGTAACCGCCACGTTTACCATCCGCCCATGCGACAATCCGCCCGGTGCCCTTCCAAGCTGGGCACGATATAATCCCTTCCGGGTAAGAACGGAGAGAGGAGAAGATCGTGCCAAGAGCCACGCTTAACGGCGTCACCCTGGCCGAGAGCGACCACACCGAGATGGTCGAAGGCAACCACTACTTCCCGCCGGGTTCTGTCAAGAAGGAACTCTTCCAGGCGAGCGACACGACCACCTATTGCCCCTGGAAAGGCAACGCGAGCTACCTGGGCGTCGAGGTAGGGGGGGCCGTCGTCGAGGACGCCGCCTGGTACTACCCCGAGCCGAAAGACGCCGCAAAAAACATCAAAGACCACGTCGCCTTCTACGGAAACAAGGTCGACGTAGCCGGCTAGGGCGGCTTGCTGCTCTTGCCCATGGCTGGCAGCCTTTAATCCCCTCCTGTCGTCGCGGGCGACGAGGAGAGGAGGTTCATCGTGAACGGAGAGAGGACGCGGGGGGAACACAGGGAGGCCGTCGAGAGGTTCGACGCGGCCGCCCGGGAGTCCTACATGGCCGCCGTGGACCAGGCCTTCGAGGTGCAAAAGAGCGGGGCGAAGCTCTCGCGGGCCTTCTTCGAGACCTGGGTCCAAACTCTCGAAGAGGGGGTGGAGGTCAACCGCCGCGCGCTGGAGGACTTGCGACAGATCGCCGCCGAGCAGAGGGAAATATTCTACGACCTCTCCCGCGAATCCGTAGGAGCTTACGAGGGGTTCGTGGACTCGCTCGGCCTCTACGAGGCGGAGATCTCGGAAAAGACGCAAGCCGACGGTAAATCCTGAGCCCGCTAGGCCTTGAAGGTTGTGCCCCGACCCTATAGATTAAAAGGGGCAAGCAAAGCGACGGGAGTTGCGCCAGCGGTTCATGCAAGAAGAAGAGGTCCCAAAGACCGTCTCCGAACCGGCCGCGTACCCTAGCTTCAGCGCCGTAAACCCGCTGGCGGCCGGCGTGCTGCGGCGCAACGGGGTGAAGTCCTGGACCAAACCCGCCCCGTCTCTCTACCCCCACCAGTGGAGCTGGGACTCTGCGTTTATCGCGCTCGGGCTCGCCCACGTGGACAACCGCCGGGCGACGGGCGAGCTAGAGGCGCTCTTCTCCGCGCAGTGGGAGACCGGCAAGGTGCCGCACATCGTCTTCGACCCCGAGGCGCCCCCGAAGAGCTACTTCCCGGACGCCGAGCGCTGGAACTCGCATGGGCTCTCCGAGCAGGCGCCGGCGGGGCCGCGCACCAGCGGCCTCTGCCAGCCGCCGGTCCACGCGTTGGCGGTGCGCCGGATCTGGGAGACCGCGCAGGACAAGGACGAGCGCGGCGTCGAGGCCGCCAGAAAGTTCCTTACGAGTAATTATCCTCGCCTGTTCTCCTGGCACCGCTACCTGGCGACGGCGCGCGACCCGGAGGGCTCGGGGCTCGTGACCATCTACCACCCGTGGGAGAGCGGCACGGACAACTCCCCCCGCTGGGACGCGCCGCTCTCGCGCATCGCGGTCGGGGACGTCCCCACCTACACCCGCTACGACGTTCAGCACGTCGCGGATCCCTCGCACCGCCCGACGGACGAGGAGTACGAGCGCTACCTGTGGCTGCTGGAGTTGCTCAAGCGGGCGCGCTACGAGGAGGCTGACATCTACGGGTCGCACCCCTTCTTGGTCAAGGACGTGCTCTTCAGTGCCATCCTCGTCGCCGCAAACGAGGCGCTGCTTGAAATAGCGGAAGTCGTTGGGGCGCCGCAGGAGGAGCGGGCGCGGGTGGGGGCCTGGATCGAGCGCGGCAGGGAGGGCCTCGAAGGGCAGTGGGACCCTGACCTGGGACTCTGCGGGGACCGCGACGTGCTCACTGGGGAGACGCTGCGGGTCCGCACCGTCGCGGGCTTCGCGACCCTGATTTCCGGCGGGCTGGACGCGACGCGCCTGAAGGCGAGCCTGCGGACGCTGGACTCCCCGGCCTTCGCCGGCGACCCCTCGCTCCACAGGCCCCTCCCGCCGAGCACCAGCCCGGGCGAAGCGGGCTTTCACCCGCGCAGTTACTGGCGTGGCCCCGTCTGGCCGGTGGCGAACTGGCTGCTTTGGTGGTCGCTCCTGCGGTCCGGGGAGTTCGAACGCGCCGCCTCTCTGCGCCACCACACCCTGGAAGGCCTCGCCGAAGGCGGCTTCGCCGAATACTTCGAGCCCTTCACCGGCGAACCCTTGGGCTCCGGGGAACAGTCGTGGACCGCCGCCGTCGCCCTCGACATGCTCGCCACCGACGGGGCCGGCTGACCTTCCGCGGTACCCGGCCGTATAACCGGCGGCCGCCACGGGCACGGGGGACGTTGGTCCGGTTCTGTCGGTTATTGTGCGTGGGTACACAAGCTTACCCACGCAGCGAGTTGCCACAATCAACGACCGCTACTTCACCTCGGGGCTCCTGGGCGGCGGCATCGCGCAAAATCGCATTAGCGACGCGGAAGCGGCCCCTAGGGTGCGGTCTCCCCCCGGCCGAGCCACTGGTCTCTGCGCTCCTTGAGCCACGTTGTCCGCAGCCTGTTGGCGGCGATCCTGGCCGGCATGTCCTCAGGGCCGAGTTCCTCCAGAGGCTTATAGACGGTGTTGCCGCCGCTCATCAGCGCCACGAGCCCCCGCTCGGCCTGCGTCTGGTCGTAAGAGGCAAGCTGCCCCAGCATCGCCGGGAGCTCCCCCGCCAGCGGCGCGCCCAGAAGCCTGGCGAGCTGGCCGTCCCGGCGCAGCTCGATCTCGCGTCGCTCCGTCTCCATGAACTCCCTCCAGAGCGCAACCTGATCCGCGGCCTTCTGCCTCCTGGATTTCTCGCGCTTGCGCGCGAGCTCCTGTAGCTTTGAGGCGTCCTCCCAAGCCTCCTCGAGCCCGAGCCGTCCCTGCTCCGGGGTCTGAACCCCGTCCGGATCCGGACTTGCCTCTTCCGCCGGACCTCTATATCTGTTTAACACCAGCGAAACCCTTCCTTCGTCCTCAAGCCCGGACCTCCAAAAGGAGCACGACCGAACCCGCTTGTATGGGTGTTGGAGAAAGCCGCTCCGGCTCCGCCGCGTGGCAGCCGGCTTCCCGATAAATAAGTATTGTATCATGGCCTGCGTGCCCGGCCGGATCGACCCGTCCCCTGCCGCGCCGTCGTTTGGGCTGCCAACTGCGGCCGGGGGCTCGACGGGCCGGGGCGCTAGGGCAGCCCCTCCCCGATGGGCAGTATGATCCCTTCGGTTAGCACGAACTCCGGCGGGAGGCGACGAACCGGGCGATAGAATTCGCGACGCTTTGCGGCGGGAGCGCCTGCGTGGTGGGGTCTCGTTCGGGCCGTTCTGTTGGCGTTCCCATCCTTGCGGATTACGAGGGGGAGCAGAGGAGGGGACCGTGATGGACAGGGAGAGGCCGGCCGCCCCAAAAGGCGCTCCGATCCCCGAGGCGTGGATCGGGCAGGAGGTCATGCTCGAGACCACCGAGACGCTTTCCAGCGACCTGCGGGCCGCCGCCCC
>CADCUZ010000001.1 GCA_902806015.1 uncultured Rubrobacteraceae bacterium | reverse complement strand
ATGATCGAGATGATCGAGGGGCTGCCCCTGGGCGAGTTCTCCGACTTGGAGGAGTTCATGAACCACCTGAGGTCCGTTCCCAATAGGGACAACTGAGCGACCTCCGAGGATGCTCCGCGGCCGGGCCACCGAAGGCGGGCGAAGGCCTGTGCCCGTCCTCTGGCCGAGCCTCGACGGAGGCTGCCGGTCCCGTAACCCGTCCCTCCGCGAACCCTGGTGCGCGTGCCTGCCTCAGCTTCCTTCACCTGACTCTTTTCGAGTCCTTCTCCTGCGTGACCAGTTTATCCCTCGATGGGGTCTTGGTAGTAAACTCGGTGTCTATAGACGACGAGGGCACCGGCAGCCCCCTTCCGGGGAGCCGGGACCGCGCGCGAGGGAAGGCCAAAGAGGAGGCGGCTTATGGAACGGTTCCACCACGCCCCGGAGCGGACCGCCTTCGCCTGCAGCGGCCTCGTTGTGGGACTCCCCGAACCGGGAAGTCCCACAACGAGGAGCGGCACTACTAAAAGACCTCCCGGAGCATCCGCCTATGCCGTACGGTGCCGCATCGCCCGGACGGCCCCGGAGTGGCCTTCGAGCCGTCTTGCAACGGCAACGCGACGACCGCGGCGTTCGCCGTCGTGGAAGGACCAACTTTTCCCATACGAAGACCCGGACCGCGACTGCGCCGGCGGGCGCCAGCGTTGACGGCCTAGCGGCAAGATGGGTGATCTCAAGAGGCTCAACCACGAACTGTCGGTGCTTAACGGGATCGCGCGCGAGCTCAACCGCTCGGTAAACCTCGACCAGGCGCTCCGCTTCGCGCTCTCGCAGGTGGCGGACCTGTTAGGGCTCAAGACGGGCTGGATCTGGCTCATCAACGAATCGTCCCCGAAACCTTACCTCGCTGCCGCCCAGAACCTCCCCCCCGTCCTCGCCGACGAACCGCGCCGCATGGACGGCTCCGGCTACTGCTACTGCCTGGACTCTTACAAGAAGGGCGACCTGGAAGGCGCGGCCAACGTCAACGTACTGACCTGCAGCCGCCTGGACGGCCTGGTGGACGGCACAGACGGCTTGCGCTACCACGCGAGCATACCCCTGTACTCAGGAGAAAAAAAGCTCGGGGTGATGAACGTCGCGAGCCCGGGGTGGCGCGGCCTAGACCCCGACGACCTGCAGCTCTTGAACACCGTGGGCGACCTCCTCTCGATAGCCGTCGAGCGGGCGCGGCTCTTTGAGAGGAGCGCCAGGCTCGGTGCCGTGGAGGAACGCAACCGGCTGGCGCGCGAGATCCACGACACCCTCGCACAGAACCTCACCGCAACGGGGCTCCAGATCGAGTCCGCCGAGGCCCTCCTCGAAACCGGCTCGGACCCGGAGAAGATCCGGAAAGCCCTCGCCCGCGCCCTCTCCCTAACCCAATCCAACCTGGATGAGGCCCGCCGCTCCGTCCTGGACCTCCGGGCCGCCCCCCTCGAAGGCCGCTCCCTGGCCGAGGCCCTGAAAGTCCTCGTGAACCGCTGGGAGGCGGGGACGGGCGTGGCCGCGAGGTTCCAGGCCGTCAACGGCAGCCGCCCGATTCCACCGCGCGTCGAGGCGGCCCTCTACCGCATGGGCGGTGAGGCCCTCGCCAACGTCGCCCGCCACGCGAACGCGCGCCGCGCAACGGTCCGGCTCGTCGCCACGCCCGATACGGTCAACCTCCTCGTAGAGGACGACGGTAACGGCTTCGACCCGTCGCGGGTACCGGAGGACCGGCACGGGCTCGTCGGCATGAAGGAGCGAATCGAGATGCTCGGCGGCGTCCTGGGAGTGGACAGCCGTCCGCTTGGCGGGACCCGGGTGGAGGCCACGGTGCCACTGGAAGGGTTGCGGGATGGGTAAGATAAGGCTGCTCGTCGCCGACGACCACCCGATGCTGCGGGAGGGCCTCGTGGGCGTTCTGGGAACCCAGCCAGACTTCGAGGTGGTGGGCGAGGCGGCGGACGGGGAGGATGTCGTTAGGCTAGCAGGTGAGATCGAACCGGACGTGATCCTGCTGGACCTGGAGATGCCGAACGTGGACGGCGTGGAGGCGCTCCAGAGGCTTCGACAGGCCGGCTCGACCGCCCAGACCGTCGTCTTCACCGCCTACGACACCGACGAGAGGATCCTCGGCGCCCTGCGCGCCGGCGCCCGAGGCTACCTGCTAAAGGGCGCATCCCGCGCCGACATCTTCTCCGCCGTCAGGACCGTAAACGCCGGCGGCTCCCTGCTCGGGCCGGCCGTCACCAACCGCCTGCTCGGACGCCTCGGCGAAGACCCCGAGAGCACGAACCCCCTGACCCCGCGCGAAGTCGAGGTGCTCGCGCTGCTCGCCCGTGGCCTCAAGAACGCGGAGATCGCCGAGGGCCTCTTCATCTCCGAGCGGACAGTCAAGTTCCACGTCGGCTCCATCCTCGTCAAGCTCGGCGCGAGCAACCGAACCGAGGCCGTAACCGTCGCCGCGCAACGGGGAATCATACAACTCACGAACTAGAGCGTCCCCCTACCCCATCACTAAATCCAGACGAAGACCTGTACCAAAGTACGGGCCGAAAACCGTCCCTGCGGACGTTCCCGAACTTATCCCGGGCCGATACATTCTATTCAAGTCGGATCGAGACAAGATCGAGAGGCACACCGAATGAACCAACAACCCGCTCGCGCCGCCCTCATCACCGGCGCCTCCCGAGGCCTCGGCCTCGCGCTGGCCCGTCAGCTGGCCCAAGACGGCTGGACGCTCGTCATCGACGCCCGCGGCGAACAGGACCTCGAAACCGCCCGCGCCGAGCTCGCCGAGGTTACGCGGGTGACCTCCATCGCGGGCAGCGTCGCGGACCCCCGGCACCGGCAGGATTTGGCCGACGCCGCGCGCGACGCCGGCGGCCTGGACGCGCTCGTCAACAACGCGAGCATCCTCGGCCCGAGCCCCCAGCCGTACCTCCTCGACTACCCGCTCGACGCGCTGGAAGAGGTCTACCGGACCAACGCGATCTCACCCCTCGCCGTGATCCAGGCCGTCCGGGACGGGCTGAAGCCCGGGGCGCGGATCGTAAACGTCACGAGCGACGCCGCCGCGGAGCCCTACGAGGGCTGGGGCGGCTATGGGTCCAGCAAGGCGGCCCTGGAGCAACTCTCAAGAATACTCGCCGCCGAGAGACCGGACCTGCGCGTCTACTCGGTGGACCCGGGCGACATGCGCACCCGGATGCACCAGGAGGCCTTTCCGGACGAGGACATAAGCGACCGGCCGCTCCCCGAGGAGAGTGTGCCCGGCCTGCTGGAGCTGCTGATCGGAGGCCTCCCGAGCGGTCGCTACGCGGCCAGGGACCTGACCGTCTCGGGCAGAAAGTAGCCCGTGCCCCTCACGGACCTCGACGATATTTTCCGACGATCGAAGACGCCGAAACCCGAAGGAGGATGACCCATGAAGGCTAAAAGGCTGGCGTGGCTGGGAACCCGTACCCCGGAGTTCGAAGCCACGACCAGGTTCTTCGGGGGGCCCCTCGGGCTCCACGCCGAGCACACAGAGCCGGACTTCGCGGTCTTCAGGCTGCCCAATGGCGGCAAGGTGGAGGTCTTCGGGCCGGGGGACCGGGACCACGAGCACTTCACGACGGGCCCGGTCGCGGGGTTTCTGGTCGACGACGTCGAAGAGGCCCGCGCCGAGCTGGAGAGCGCCGGGATCTCCTTTATTGGTCCGGTGCATCCCTACGACCAGGATAGCGCCTGGTCCCACCTCGTCGGCCCCGATGGCAACGTCTACGAGATAACCCGCGACGGCTCACGGACGTAGCCGCCGCTCCAGACAAAGGAAACCCCTCTTGTTCGACACACGAATAGAACCCACTGAACCCCCGAGCGCGCTCGGGGGCAACCCGGGACGGGCCGCGCGACCAAACACCGGGGGCGCAAGAACCGGGAGGCTAGAGAGCCTGGACTTTGAGCTCCCTCCCGAGTTGGAGGCGGGCGAGCCGCCGGAGGCCCGGGGCCTCGCCCGCGACGAGGTGCGTCTCATGGTCTCCTACCGAAACGACGACCGCATCGTGCACGCCGGTTTTCGGGACCTCCCGGGCTTTCTCGCCCCCGGTGATGTGCTTGTCGTCAACACCAGCGGGACCATGAACGCCGCCGTCCCCGCCGCCCGCGAAAACGGCGCGACGCCCATGCTCCACCTCTCCACCCACCTCCCGGCGGACCTGTGGACCGTCGAGCTGCGCTCCCCGGAAGGCGCTAAACCTCTGCTCGACGGTAAGCCCGGGGAAAAGTTGCGGCTCCCCGGGGGCGGCGCGGCCACCCTGCAAACCGCGTATCTACCGCAGAACCGGTCGGGCAAGGGTCCCAATCGTCTCTGGATCTCCACCCTGGACCTTCCGACGAGCCTGAGCGAATACCTCGAACGGCACGGTTCGCCGATCCGTTACGGCTACGTCGGGGAGGGTTGGCCGTCTGGCTACTACCAGACCGTCTACGCCACCGAGAAGGGCAGCGCCGAGATGCCCTCTGCGGGCCGGGCGTTCACGGCGGAGCTCATCGTGCGCCTCGTGGCCAAAGGGGTGCAGGTCGCGCCCCTGATCCTGCACACCGGCGTGGCCAGCCCGGAGGACGACGAGCCGCCCTACGAGGAGTTCTACCGGGTGCCGCCCGCGACCGCCCGCGCGGTCAACGCGGCCCGCGCGGCCGGCCGCCGGGTGGTGGCGGTTGGGACGACGGCCGTGCGGGCGTTGGAGACCGTAGCCGACCAAGCGGGAGACTCGCACCCGGGAGAAGGTTGGACTGAACTCTTTATCACGCCGGAGCGCGGCGTAAGGTCCGTCGACGCGATGCTCACCGGCCTGCACGAGCCCCGCTCGACGCACCTGGCGATGCTGCGGGCGCTCGTCGAGGGCGGTTCCCCGCGCCCCTTGTTCTCCCCCGGTCGCCATCACCTAGAGGCCGCGTACGCCGAAGCCCTGAAGGAAGGCTACCTCTGGCACGAATTCGGCGACCTGCACCTGATCTTGTAGGCAGAAGGATGAAGAGGCGCGCGGCGTCGGCCCCGGCGTCCCTTCTCCTACCGATCGGGAGCGGAAAACCCGAGGCTCCTAAGTACACGCCACCACGGCCTCGCCGGGCCTCCATCCCGGCGGGTCTTTGCAGAGCCAGGCGGCGGCCTCCCGTTCGGTCCTGTCTTCCTGGGTCTTCATGTTCATGCTCCAGGTAAAGATGCGCAGGTTCTCGCAGTTGAGAGATCCTTTGCCGTAGGCTATGCGCGCAGGTCCCCCGAGGTCGGGGCCGAGGTCCGGGGCCTTACGGGTGACGACGTAGACAAAGCCGACGTTGCTCTCCCTGTCCAGAACCCCGACCTGGGTCAGGCTGACCTTGAGCAGGCGCATCGTCTCCCCTCGCTGGTGACGCCTCGCGAAGTAGCGGAGCAGCTCGCCCTGGTCCGAGGTGGTGAAGTGGCGCGTCACCTTGCCGCCCTCCCCGGTCTGGGTGGAGGAGTACCAGGACCACGGGCGGTAGCCCATCGAGGAGAAGTCCGGCGGACTCGGTCCCTCCGAGATGAAAAACGAGCGGGAGAGTTCCTCCCGGCGGCCCTGGTTGAAGGCGTCGAAAAAGCGGATCAAGAGTTCGGCCACCGGCCGCGGGCGGCAGCCTTCGGGCAGCGCGGGATCGTCGCTGGTGACGATCACCTCTTCGGTGTGGGCGCGGGCCGGTTCCCCCGTCACCACCTCGTCGGGCCCGGGAGGACCCCCGAAGCCGCAACCGGCCGCGAGAAATACGAGGAGGATCGGGACCCAGAGGCCCGCGATCTTCGTGCGTGACTCCGACATGCCCTGCCACCATTCGGCGATACCGCCCGCATTCTACACCCGCCCGGCTACCCTAAGCGACCAGCGGAGTCTATCCGTCCTTCCCGAAGCCCGACGCCTACAACGAGATCAACCCGTGCCGGGCGCCCTGGCTGACGGCCTCGGCGCGGTTGCTCACGCGGAGCTTGGCGTAAAGGGAGGAGATGTGGAACTTGACGGTGTGCTCGCTGATGTGGAGCTCGCGCGCGATCATCTTGTTGGATAAGCCCCTCGCCAGCAGGGCGAGCACCTCGCCCTCCCGCGCCGTGAGCGGTTCGGAGAGCTCCTCGACGACGGTGCTCTCGCCCAGCACCTCCTCGGCCGCGGCCTTCGGCAGCACGACCAAGCCCTGCGCCGCCGCGGCCACCGCCGCCCCGAGCTCCTCGGGCGGGGCGTCGGGCGGCAACACGCCCCAGCCCTTGAGCGGCAGCGCCCGCAGCCGCGACGCCGCCCGCCCGTCCTCCGAGAGGAGCACCAGCCCCTGGGCGCCGTCCTCGGCGAGGGCGAGCGCCGTCTCGTCCAGCAGCTCCTCATCCGCCAGGAGCACGACCTCAGAAGCGGAGAGCGGGGTCCCGGGCAAGGAACCCGCGGGAGACCCCGACGCGCCCGAGACCCGCACGTCGGTCCCCTCGACGGCGCCGAGCATCGCCCTCAGCCCCGCCCGCGCCATCGGCGTCGAGGCCACGACGAACACCCGCGTCGGCGTCACGCGACGCGTCCCGAGATCTCCAGTGGCATCTCCACTACCGAGACCGCGCCCCCGCGCATCACGCGTAAGGAGGAGACGGAAACCTCGCCGCCCTGGAGTGCTTCCGGCAGGAATCGGGCGCCCAGCAACGGGCCCCCGGCAGCGGCAAGCAGCACGTCGCCGACCAGCAGGCCGGCCCTATCGGCGGGCCCCTCTTGCTGCGGGGCGACGATCACGAGCCCCGAACATCCCGCGTTTCCAGAGCGCTGGAGAGCCGGCAGTTCCACCGGCAGCGCCCCGACGCCAAGAGGGGCCTCCGGCTCCAGGAGCCGGTGGTCCAGGCGCTGGCGATGTTGGAGGGAACGCAGAGGTCGGTGCGGCCGAAGATCATGGCGTTGATCTCGACCACCTTAACCCTGGCGTTCAGCAACGGCCCACCCGAGTTTCCCGTCGCTAGGACAACGTTGGACCGGAAATGGCGCGTCTCGGAACCCGGGCGACGGCCCCTTCCCGGTCCGCCCGAGACGCCCAAACCGCCCACGATGCCGGCGGTGGCCGCCTCCGGGTTGCCCCAGGGGTGGCCGATAACGTAGACGAGCTCCCCGGGTTGCAGGGCGTCAGGGTCCCCGGCTGAGGCCGCCGGCAGTTCTCCGGCGTCCCGCAACCGGAGCAGCGCCAAGTCCGGCTCCGGGGACCGCTTGAGGACCTCCGCCCCTAACGTGCGGCCGTCCCGTAGGGCCACGCGCGCCCCGCCGCCCCTACGGCCCTTGGAGATCGCTTGGTCGTTCGTCAGGACGAGGCCGCCCCTGTCCCAAGATCACGCCGGCCCCCGCGCCGCGATCGCCGCCCGCGACCGTGCACGAGGCTTTCCTGCGCCCCCTCGACCATCCGCGCGCCAGCCGAGGCGGCGGCCTGCGCGGAGGTTTCCTCTCCTGCCCCGGACATCCCGAGCCCCTAACCGCGCTCGTCGACGGTGATCTCGAGCTCCCGCGGCTCGCCGCCCCGGACCACCCGAACCGGCACGGCCCGCCCGACCCTGTCGCCGGAGAGGAGGAGGAGCAGATCGTCGGTGTCCTCGACCGGCCGGCCGTCCAGGGTTGCGACGATGTCGCCGACCATCAGGCCGCCGCGCCCGGCGGGGCTGCCGTCCTCCACCCCCACGACCAGGAGGCCGCCCTTCTGGTTAAGGTCGGGCGCCACGCCGTTGGGAAGACGCACCGGCTGGCTCAGGATGCCCAGGTAGCCGCGCTTCATGGTGCCCCGCTCCTGCAGTGTCCCGGCGACGCGCCAGGCGAGGTCGGCCGGGACGGCGAACGCCGCCCCGCGCCCCCAACCGGCCACCATGATGCCGACGACTCGCCCATGGACGTTTACCAGCGGGCCCCCCGAGAGGCCGGGGTAGGGCGAGGCGTCGGTCTGTATGTACCGCTCCGGCCTCGGCCCACGCCGCGTCCGGACGGGACCGCCTACGGAACTGACGATACCAAACGTGGCCCGCGGCCCGTCGCCGCGGCCGGGGCTTGCGACGGCGAGCGAGATCTGGCCGACCCTCGCCTCCCCTTCCGCGGCTGTGGCCGCCTCCACGTCGAGGTTCTCGACCCGCAGCACGGCCAGATCCGTCGAGTGGTCCCTGCCGACGAGCCGGGCCGGCAGCGTCCCCCCGTCGGCGGTCTCCACCGACAGGTCATCGTCGCGCTCCAGCACGTGACCCGCCGTCAGCACCAGCCCCGGCGCGTAGACCACGCCGCTCCCCGGTCGTCTTCTCCTGCCGTGCACCCGCACCACCGACCTGCCGACGCTCGCTACCGCGTCCGCCATCCCGTCCGACAACGCGGCCAAAGTTCCCTGTGTGCTCTCCATGCGTTTCTCCTGATCGGGTCAGTTTGTGCGGGTACTCTATCTCCACGCTCCCAAACGCACATCACCCGTACGGCTAGTTCTGCCCCGGACAAACGGCCAAAGTTCGGCCGGCGGCCGCGTTCCTGGTAGCATCGACCGGACGGCTCCCGGAGGCGGAGGCGGCGGCAACTGGAAGGAGAGCGGGTTACGGGCATCAGGCGGTTGCTGGCGCTCCCGTCGGCGGCTTTCGGGGGCTTCGGGCTGTGGGCGTGCCGCTCCGGGGCGCTGACCGTGCGCGGCACGTCCGGGCCGATCCGGCCCAACGCAACCTCTGGGCTCGTGGTCCTCGCGAGGTCCGCCGTCTTTGCCATCTCCTTGCACCTGCGCGAGACGAAGGACGCCCGGACGCTTTGAGGATCGTCCTAACGGCGGCCGGTTCCAGGGGCGACGTCCAGCCCTGCGTCGCCCTCGGCCTGGGCCTGAAAGAGGCAGGTCACGACGTCACGCTGGCCAGCTGGGAGCCGTACAGGCGCATGGCCGAGAGCCGCGGCCTGGCGTTTTGGCCGGTGGCCGGTCCGGCGCCGGAGGAGCTCATGAAAACCCTCGTCGGGGCCGGCCGGAACCCGCTTAAGTACGCGCGGACCTTCCGGCCGCTCCTGCGCCCTCACGTCGAACGGGGCCTGCGCGACTGCCTCGCGGCTTGCGAGGGCGCCGACGCGGTGGTCTACACGCCGCTCGGGTTCGCGGGCTTCATGGTGGCGGAGCACCTCGGCATCCCCTCGGTGGGCAGCGTCGTCGAGCCGCTCTTCGTCCGCGGCGGCGCCTACCCGAGCGCCGTTCTCGGAAGGCCCGTAGCGGCGCCGGTCGCGGGCGGCCTCTACAACCGCCTGAGCCACCTGGCCGTCGAGCAGCTCTACTGGCGGATCGTGCAGCCCCTCGTGGCCGACGCCCGACGGAGGATGGGCCTCCTCCCGATGCCCGTCCTGCGCAGCCCCCTCGGGCGTATACACAGACAGCGACGCCCGATCCTGCTCGGCTGGAGCCGCCACGTCCTGCCCGCCGACGGGCAAACGGGGGACCGGATGCCCACCACCGGCTACTGGTTTCTCGATCACGAGAGAGACTGGGGGCCGCCGGAGAAATTGCGAGAGTTCCTGGAAGCCGGGGCTCCCCCGGTGGCGCTAGGCCTGGGCAGCATGAGCGGGGTCGAGTCCGCCAGGACCGGGCGCATCGTCTCCCTGACGGCGGAGGCGGTGGGGCGTGCGGGGCTGAGGGGTGTCCTGCTCTCGGATCACGGCGGGATCGACGACGCCGGCCTTCCGGAGTCAATCATAAGGGTATCCGGCGAGGTTCCATATGACTGGCTCTTTCCGCGGGTCGCGGCGGCCGTCCACCACGGCGGGGCGGGGACAGTAGCCGCCGCGCTAAGGGGCGGGCTGCCGTCCGTGGTGGTCCCGGTCTTGCCGGATCAGGCCTTCTGGGCCTCCCGCGTGGCCTCATTAGGCGCCGGCCCACCCCCGATCCCCCACAAAGAACTCTCCGCCGAAAAGCTCTCCGCCGCGGTCGAGGAGGCAACTACCAACCCCGGGATTCGCAGGCGCTGCGAGATCCTGGGCTCGAAAATAGCCGCCGAGGACGGGGTGGCGCGGGCCGTGGAGGAGTTCGGTCGGCACGCCGATAAGACGCCCCGGCGTGGCGCCTGAAAGCGCGTTCGTGAACGCGAGGTACTTCGGCCAGGCACCGGGCTGCAGGGTCCCGCTCTAGGGGAGCGCGGTACCATACCGGGGGAAATCGTGCTGCTGGCACTTTTACCAGGCGACGTGGCGTCGGTCCCGGAAGAAGCCGCCGGTGGGGCCGTTGTTGGGGAGCGTGGCCGCCCAGACGACGCCGTCCGCGCCCTCTTGGACGGAGCGGGTCGCGCCGACGCCGCCCATGTCGGTCTGGACCCAGCCGGGGTTGACCGCGTTGACGAGGATGCCGCTCCCGCGCAACTCGGAGGCCAGGATGCGGGTAAGGGCGTTGAGACCGGTCTTGGAGATGCGGTAGCCCGGGGAGCCGCCGCCCATGTCCTCCAGGGCCGCGAGGCCGGTCGAGACGTTGACGATCCTGCCGTACCCTTCACGCTTCATGTGGGGTATAGCCAACTCGCACAGCCGCCACGCCCCGAGCAGGTTCGCCTCCAGCGCCTCCTGAACCCGCCCCAGGTCGGCCTCCGCCCCGCTCTGACCGTCGTCGTTCGAAATGCCGGCGTTGTTGACGAGCACGTCGATGTGCCGAAAATCCTCCCTGACGGAGGAGGCAAGCCGGCCTACGCTCCCCCAGTCTGTCACGTCGAGCTGGCGAGCGACCACGTTTCCCGACAGATCTTCGGCCGCCCGACGCCCCTTCTCCTCGTCGCGGGAGCCCAGGATGACCGTGAGGCCCCTCTCCGCGAGCTGGCGGCAGATCTCGAGCCCTATCCCCCTGTTCGCCCCACTAACCAGGGCGACCCGTGCGTTTTCCATCGTCCTCCCGCGCGTGATCTTCTCGGCGGCCCAATGTTACATCAACTTGGGCCGCCGTCAGCTCCACTTTGAGGCCGACCGGGGCCCATGAGCGCGCGCCCTCGACCACCACGCGTGGGGAGGCCGCACGAATTTGCGGGCTCTCGATTAGGTCGCGGGAGGCGCGCACGTCGTGAGGTGCCAGCCCCTGAGCCCGGCATCACCTACGCATCACCTACTATTGGACCGGCAGCAGCTCCGGGCCGAGGATCCACACCGGCCCGATCCCGGTAGAATCCGGAGACGAGGTTACCTACTGTTCCGTAGGCCGCGCCGCGAACCTGAAGTGGCGACGCACGCCGGACGTCGGCCGGCAGCCCGCCGGTTATCCGGCCCATAGCAGAGCCCCGAACGCCGCCACGACGGCCTCCTCAGGGGACTTCGCCAGGATCACGTGCCCATCGAGGTCCCAGCTCTCGAGAGAGACTACGGGCCTTCCGACCTTCAGCGCGAGAGCCATCTCCGAGAGCGTGCCGTACTCGCCCCCGACGGCAATGACCACGTCGCCCGAGCACACCACCGCCAGGTTCCTCGCCTGTCCCGCGCCGGTGGCCACCGAATAAGAGAGGTAACCGTTGGCCGGCCCCCGGTCCTCGTCCGGCAGGATGCCGATGGCCGTCCCGCCGACCTCCGTCGCCCCTCGGGCCGCCGCCGCCATCACGCCGGAGAGGCCGCCGCAGACCACGACCCCGCCCCTCCCGGCGACGAGCCCGCCGACCTCTCGGGCCTGCTCGTACGGCCTGCCGGTCGCCGTGCCGGAGCCGACCACCGCCACGTAAGGCCGGCGATCTGCGCCTATGTCCGCCATCTGCGCCGCCTCAGGCCCGGCTCGCTCTCTAGGGCATCCATGCGGACCACCGCTCTCCGGGGGAGTCGAGGGAAAACCGCATCACGTCCAGCAACATCGCCAGCGGTCGCTCGGCCCACGAGCGACCCGGCTGGGGCTCGCGCCGCAACAGGTACAGCGAGAGCTGGAGGTGACGCCAGAGGATGCGGGCCTCCGCGGTCTCGTCGCCGTCGAGCGGCGCGACCGAACGGTAACCTTCGAGCATGCAGGGCACGACGCGCAGCGGCACCCCGGCGAAGTCCCACGCCGGGTCTCCCCAGCCACAGCTTCCCCAATCCAGCACCGCGAGGTACTCCAGCGAGCCCTCGCTGACCATCACGTTGGTCGCCTGGGAATCACCGTGCAGGAAGCGCCGGGGCACGGGCGCGAGCGCCGCCGGGGCCAGGCGCTCCAACCACTCCGCCAACCACCGCGCCTCGGTCGCTGTGAAGTACCCAGCCTCCGCCAGTTCCCCCGGCCAGGGCCGCGGGTCGGGCATCTCGTCTAGCTCCAAGCCGGCGGCGGGTCCGTCTTCCGCGACCCCGGAGTGCAGGAGCGCGAGGTCGCGGCCGAGTTCCCTCCAGACGCCGGGAAGAGCGGCGGGGTCCCGCGCCAGCAGCCCCAGCGTCTCGCCGCGGACGCGCTCGTAGATCGAGTACGGCACCGGGAGGACCTCTCGGGAGTCGTCGAAGGCGTGCATCCGGGGCGTCCGTACCCCCGCCTCCCTGGCCGCCGGTACCGCGATTGCCTCCTTGCGCGCGTCGGAAGCCGAGACGGGATGGTCTCGGGGAACGCGAAGCACGAAGTCCTCCCCGAGAAGGTAGATCAGGTTAAAGATGCCGACCGCGGGCAACAACGAGAAGGTCTCCGCCCCGAGGCCGTGGCGCTCGGAGACCGCGCGCAGAACCCCGTCGTCCACCTCCGGGAAGTCGGGCAAGGAGAGTCCCGGCATCCTACCCTGCGGGGTACCTGCTCGTCTGGCCGAGCAGGTAGCGGAGGAGGTCCACGGCGCCTGCCTTGCTCAGGGGCTCGTTCCAGTTGCCGCACTTGGGGGACTGGACGCAGGCTGGGCAGCCCCGCTCGCACGGGCATCGGGTGATGACTCCCGCGGTGTCGCGGGCAAGGGAGGCGAAGGCGTCGAAGCCGCGGCGGGAGATGCCGACCCCGCCAGGGTAGCCGTCGTAGACGAAGATCGTCGGCAGGCCGTTCTGGCGGTGTACGGGCGTGGAGAGGCCGCCGATATCCGCCCGGTCGCACATCGCGAAGAGGGGCAAAAGCCCGATCATGCCGTGCTCCCCCGCGTGCAAGGCCCCCCCGAAGCTCTCGAAGCTCGGTCGGGCCCCCCTCGGCAGCGGCGGCAGCGTCAGCCACAGCGCCTGCGTCTCAAGCGTGACGTCCGGCAGGTCGAGTGGGTAGACCCCGATCTCCTGCTCGTCCGCCACCCTGACCTTCTTGTAGAAGGTTACGGAATCCGTCGTCCTTACGCGTCCCCAGCGGAGGGTCGCCCCGTTCGCGAGCCCCCGCTCCTCAAGCGTCTCCACGATCTCCACGTCCGTCTCGACCTTTGGCTTCGTGTAGAAACGGTTCGGGACGCGGCGGGCGACGGCCCGGTGCAGGCGGAGGTCCAGCTCCTCGATCTCGTAGGCGTTGCCCCGGTGCAGGTACGTCGCCCCCGGGTGCAGCTCGCTCGGGGCGCGCGTCGCCTCGGCGGTCCCGATCAACTCCCCGTCTGTGTCTGCTATGAGCACGGTATCGGGGGAGGCGGAGCGCAAAGAGACGTTCCTCGCCGGGCTGTCCGACCGCGCGTAGATCAGGCGGTCCCCGCTCGACGCCAGGGCTCGCTCCTCCATCATTTTCTTGGCCACCCCCCGGTAGGCGGGCCCGAAGTATCGCTCGTCCTCCGCCTCCAGCGGCGCCTCTTGAGCGGCGGCAAGCAGGTGCGGGCCGAGGATGTAGGGGTTCTCCATCGTCACCCGGGCTGACTCGACGCGCTGGCCGAGGACGCGGGGCGGGTTCTCGAAGAGGTACTGGTCCAGGGAGTCGCGGCCGGCTATGTATACGGCTAAGGAAGGGTCCTTGCCGCGTCCGGCGCGGCCCCACTGCTGCCAGATCGAGGCGACGCTCCCGGGGTACCCGCAGCAAACCACGGCGTCCAGCGCCCCCACGTCCACCCCGAGCTCCAGCGCGTTCGTCGAGACGACGCCGAGCAGGTCGCCGCCGAAGAGCCGGCCCTCTATGTCCCGCCGCTCACGGGCGGTGTAGCCGGCGCGGTAAGGGGAGATTCTGCGCGCCCCCTCGATCCCGAGCCGTTCGGCCGCGTAGCGGAAGATAAGCTCCGCCGCCTTCCTGGACTTGGCGAAGGCGATGGTCCTGATCCCCTGCGAGACCAGCTCCGCGAAGACGAGCGCCCCCTCCGTAAGCAGACTCCGACGCTCCCCCTTCTCTTTGTCCAAAAGCGGGGGGTTCCGGAAGACCACGCGGCGGGGACCCGAAGAGGCCCCGTCGTCGTCCACGAGCGAGAACGGCAGCCCGGTCAGGCTCTCTGCGAGCTCCTGGGGGTTGGCTATGGTCGCGCTCGTGAGCACGAAGCGGGGGCCGCCCCCGTGCAGCTCGGCGACCCGCCTGAGCCTGCGGAGCACCGCGGCGACGTGGGAGCCGAAGACGCCGCGCAGGACGTGGGCCTCGTCCACGGCCACGATCTCCAGATTGCGCAGAAAGTCGCCCCAGGCCTCGTGGTTCGGCAGGAGGCCGATGTTCAGCATGTCCGGGTTCGTCAGCACCACGTTCGAGCGGCGCCGGATGTCCGCGCGGAGGGCTTGGGGGGTGTCGCCGTCGTAGGTGGCCGGGTGGACGCCGCGCAGCCCGAAGCTTTTGATCTTACCGAGCTGGTCCTGGGCGAGCGCCTTTGTCGGGTACAAAAAGATTGAGCGGCTCTTCGTCCGCCCGAGCGCGTTCTGGAAAGCCGGGATCTTGTAGCACAACGACTTCCCGCTCGCCGTCGCCGTCGCCACGACCACGTTCTCCCCCGCCCGCACCCGCTCGTAGGCCTCCAGTTGGTGCGAGTAGAGCCGCGGCGCCCCCATCTTTCGCAGCGCCTCCGCCAACTCCGGGTGCAACCCCGGCATCTTTACCAGGTTGGCCTCCCGCGGCGGCAGGCTCGCGACCGTATCCCCGAGCGAGCGGACCGCGTGGCTGCTCATCCCCGCGAGGGGGTTGATCTCCCAGGCCTCGGTCATGGCCTGTTCTTCGGAATTTCCCACAAACGCATCAAGCGCCCTGCCTCAGCAAGGCCCGAAGCCGATAGCCGGGCGCTGGTAGCCGACGGGGGTTTCCGCCGGCAACCCCTAAAGCTCACGGCGGCCGACGAAGGCGCGGCCCAGAGTTACCTCGTCCGCGTACTCGAGGTCCCCGCCGACGGGGAGGCCGCTGGCGAGCGCCGTCACCCGCACCGGCAGGTCCCTCACCTCGGCCGCTATGAACAGGGCGGTCGCCTCGCCGGTGGTGTTCGGGTTGGTGGCGACGACGAGCTCCCTCGTGCCCTCGTTCCGCACCCGCTCGACGAGCTCGGCGATGCGGAGGTCTTCGGGCTCTACGCCGTCCAGGGGCGAGAGGGAGCCGCCGAGGACGTGGTAGAGGCCGCGGTACTCGGCCGTGCGTTCGATCGGCCCTATATCGTAGGGGTCCTCGACGACGCAGATCGCAGTCCGGTCCCGGCGGGCGTCGCGGCAGATCCCGCACTCTTCGGCCTCCGTGAGGTTGAAGCAGCGGCTGCACGGCTTGATCCGCTCCTTCACCTCCTTCAGGGCCTCGGCGAGCCCGATGGCGTCGTCCTTTTTGCCCCGGATGACGTGGAACGCTATGCGCTGGGCGCTGCGGGGTCCTATCGAGGGGAGCTTGGAGAGCTCGGTTATGAGCCGCTCTACGGGCCGGGCGTAGGTCGCCAAGGAGCCCCTACATCCCCGGCAGGTTCAGGCCGAGGTCCCCGAGGCCTCCGGTCACGCCGCCGAGTTTCTTGTTGGCGAGCTCCTGGGAGGAGTTTATCGCCTCGTTGACGGCGGCGAGCACCATGTCCTGCAGCATCTCGACGTCCTCGGCATCCAAGACCTCGGGGTCGATCTCGATTGAGACGAGCTCCATCCCCCCGGTCATCGTCGCCTTGACCGCTCCGCCACCCGCGCTGGCGGAGACGGTCTCCTTGGCAAGCTCCTCCTGGGCCACTCGCATCTGCTCCTGCATCTGCTGGACCTGGGCCATCATCTTGTTGACGTTCTGTCGTTTCGCCACCCACAACTCCTAAGTCGAGGTCTACGAGCCACACTATTGTAAACGACCCGCCCGGCCCAACCACGTCCCGCCGCGCCCCGCCAGTGGCCGGCCGTTCGCCCGCGCGGTCGCTTTTTGGGAGCACGCCGGGAGCGGTACCCCCGAGCTTTGAGGCCTCAGCCTCCCTTGCCATGGCCGAACGGGCCGAAGCCGCGCATGATCTCGAACACCTCGGCCTCGCTGCGGATCGTCCCGTCACCCCCGGCCCCCGACGGCCCTGAGGTGGTCTGCAAGCCGTCCGTCCAGGCCACCGTCCGATCAGGCCCTTCTTCCTCCCAACTCCCCGACTGCCCCTCCTCGCCAACGGGCAACTCCGGCGCTGCCCCCCGCGGGGCGGGCTCCGCCGGAGGGACAGCCGGCCCCGACGGGGCCTTTTCCCCGGTAGGGACGGTAACCGGGGATTCCCCCCCGGTCCGGACCTCCAGGCGCGGCCTCGAACCGACGCGTTCTTCGAGTACCTCGACCAGCACGTCGGCGTGCTTGCGGTCCCTGGCCATCCCGACGTAGAAGCCCTGGTCCTCAGGGAAGACCAGCTTCAGCACCCGGCCGTCGAACCCCTCCACCCGCGCCTCGCCGTAGACCGCGGCCGTCAGCGCCTGCTTGCGTCGCTTCAACTCGCCCATGACGTCGGCCCACTGGCCCGCGAGGTCCACGCCGCCACCCCGTTGGACCCCTCCGGCGCCCTCTGAGTCAGGCATCTCGGGTTCGGGCGCCTCGGGCTCTGACGGAACTTCTCCAGGCCGCGCGTCTTCGGTTTCCGGTCTTACCTCGAATGCCAAAGTAGGCGGCGGGGCTCGCGGCGCGCGGGGGCGCCCGGCTTCCGTCTGATCCGCGAGGCCGCCGTTCTGGGCTGCCTGCTCCAGCCGTTCGAGGCGGGCCACGAGGTTCTCGACGGAGGGCTCGGTGTAGTCGCGGGCGAGCTTGAGGAAGGTCAGCTCGAGCTCCAGCTTCGGGTCGCCGCCGCGCCGGATGCGGCCCAGGGCGTCGCCGAGCGCCTCGATCAGGCGCACGACCTCGGCCGTGGGAACGGCGTTGGCCTGTTCTTCGAGCGGGGCGCGCTCCTCGGCCCCGACGCCAGCGAGGGCGACCTCGGGCGCGTGGGGCAAGAGCATCAGGTTTCGCAGGTGCGAGAGGAGTTCGCCGACGAACTGCCCGAGGTCACGGCCCTCCTTGGAGAGCCGGTCCACGATCCGCAAGGCGTCGGCGGCCCGGCGCTCGTGCAGGGCGTACGTGGTCTCAAGCAGCGGCTCCGGGCCGACGCTGCCGAGCAGCTCGCGCACCATGCGTGTCGTGATCCCCCCCTCGGCGAAGGACGAGAGCTGGTCGAGCAAGCCCTCGGCGTCCCGGAAAGAGCCCCTTCCCTCCCGCGCTATAACGGTGAGCGCCTCGGGCTCGACCACGATGCCCTCGGCGCGCGAGATTTCCCCGAGCTTGGTCGCCAGCGTCTCGATGCTCGGCCGGCGGAAGTCGAAGCTCTGGCAGCGGCTGATGATCGTGGGCAGCACCTTGTGCTTCTCGGTCGTCGCGAGCACGAAGACGACGTGCTCGGGCGGCTCCTCCAGCATCTTCAGCAAGGCGTTGAACGCCTCGGTGGTCAGCATGTGGACCTCGTCGATGATGTAAACCTTCGTGCGCCCGGCGACGGGGGCGAGGTTCACCCTGTCCCTGAGGTCCCGGATCTCGTCGATCCCCCGGTTGGAGGCCGCGTCCATCTCCACCACGTCCAGCGAAGAGTTGCTCACGATGGCCCGGCAGCTATCGCAGGTCCCGTCGGGCTCGGGCGTCGGCCCCTCCGCGCAGTTCAACCCCATGGCCAACACCTTCGCCGTGGAGGTCTTCCCCGTCCCCCGCGGCCCGCTAAAGAGGTAGGCGTGCGCCACCCGCCCGGTCTCGATGGCCCGCCGCAAAGTGCGCACGACCGGCTCCTGCCCGACCACCTGGTCCATCCGTCGCGGACGCCACTTGCGGTACAGCGAGGCGTGCTGCACTAGGAAAAGCTGCCAATCGAACGAGTCACCCGGCTAGTATAGGTCAAGCCCATCGGCTTGACAGCCATTAGCTCTCGGGCGCCGGCCGCGAGGTTCTCCGGGATCGAAGCGGCCCCCGGGCGCAAACCGCCACCCGGTCTGGCTTTTTCGCCGAGGGTAAAGAGGGGGCAACCCGTCGCCCCAAACCACTAGCTGAAAGCCGAAGGACGCTGGCTGACAGCTATAAAAACACCGCGCACCCCGCCGTCGACGCGACCCAACCCGGCGAACTTCCGGCCGCCGACTCCGGCCTGGCTGCCCCGCAGCACATGGGGTTACCCGCTTAGTGCTGCTACCTTCCGGTCCTGACACGGTTCACGGGGACCCATTGCCCGGGACCAGGCCATCAACGCCGGCCGCACCGGTTTCAACCGAACCCGGTTCGCGCCTCGGGCGGGGAATTAGGCCCTGCTAGGCGATCGCAGGTACAGGGCATCGCCATCTCCCCGCT